>NZ_JAXCFT010000010.1:0-208736 GCF_056150385.1 Micromonospora marincola
AACCACGAGACTCAGCGGTGCCTGCTCCACGCCCACGGACAAACCCCCCCCGCTCCAGCAGGTCAGAACGGATCTCCTGCTGGAGTATTAGGAGGGGCCTCTTTTTATCGCCAGGGCGATAAAAAGGGGCCCCTCCTTATCTCTCGGCGTGCACCCAGAGCGTCAACTCGTCGGGGCGGCGTCGGGCCAGCCGGCGCCGCAGCGTCCGGGTGGGATGCGCCACCACCCGCAGCCGACAGCCCGCGTAGGGCACCCCGCCGCGCAGCCGCCGACCCACCGCCAGCCACGCGCACACTCCGCGTTCCAGCAGCCACATCGGGGCGGCGAGCGTGGTGTGCGCCGGGAAAACCCGGGCTCCGCCGGCCCGTCGCCGGCCCAGCTCCGCCACCGCGACCGTGACCAGCCCGGCCCGCAGCAGCAGCCCCGGGCGTCGGGCGGCGAGCGCGACCGTCGCGGCCGGCAGCACCGCCAGCGCGGCCAGCAGCCACCCGGGTCGGGCCGTCTCGTCGTACGCCTGGCGGACCCGCTGCCCGAGGAAGTGCGCGGTGGTGGGCGGGAGCCGCCGCACGTACAGCCAGGCCGGTGTCGCCGTGCTGCCGCCGTACGCGCGAACGGTCCGGTGCAGCTCCAGGTTCTCGAAGAGCACGTCCGGGTCGTAGCCGCCCATGGCCAGGAAGGTGCTGCGGCGCACCGCCAGGGTGCCCGGCCAGTCCCCGCCCAGCGCCCGGTTCAGCAGCGTCCGGCCGGTGTCCCACCAGGCATGCCAGGGCAGCGGGTCGAAGTGGTTCTGCGGCCGGACCAGGTCCACCCGGTCGAGCAGCTCGTGCACGGCGCGCAGCGCCGGGAGGTCGTACCGGACGTCGTCGTCGGCGATCACCACGTGTTCGTGGCGGGCCAGCGCGACGCCGGTGAGCACCCCGAGCGCCTTGCCGTTGCGGCCACGCAGCGCGGGGTCCGGCGGGACGTGCCGGACCAGTTCCCGCCAGGCGGCGGCGTGCCGGGCGAACAGGTCCGGCGGCGAGCCGTCGACCACCACCACGTCGACCCACAGGCGCAGCTCGCGCAGGTAGCCGGTCAGCTCGTCGAGGTCACTGTCGTCGGCGGCGCGCAGCGGCAGGACGTACGCCATCGGGAGCCGGTCCGGCGCGGACGCGGCGGCGGTCCGGCCGGGGTTCCGCAGCTGGGGGACTGTCGCTCGGGTCACGTCGCCTCCGGTCGGGTCGGATCGGGTCACGCGACTTGCCCGGAATGCGGTCCCTGAAACCGTTTCGGCGGTCCCGCGCCGGGTCGGGGACGGTTGCGTCCGTAGGCGGCGTGACCAGGGCCGGGCGCGGCGGACGGCCGGCTCAGGCGGTCCGCCGGACGCCGTCGACGACCAGGCCGCTGGGCGGCAGCGCCGGCATCGTGCCAAGGTCGAGCGCGAGGTCCTGCGGCGGAACCCGGTAGCTCATCGCGCCGGTCAGGTTGGCCACCGCCCGCTTCATCAGTTCGATCGTGATCCACTCGCCGGCACACCGGTGCCCCGCGTGATGGTCGCCGCCGCCCTGCGGGACGAAGCCGAACGGATCGTCCCGCCAACCGGCGAAGCGTTCCGGCCGGAACCGCTCCGGCTCCGGCCAGAGCCCCGGGTGGTGGTTCGTGCCGTACAGGTCGAGCAGCACCCGGCGGCCCTGCGGGAACGCGTATCCCCGCCACTCGAACGAGCGGCGCACCCGGGCCGCGGTGACCGCGAAGAACGGGTAGTAGCGGCGTACCTCCTGCACGAACTGTTCGGTCGCGGTGTCGTCGCCGCGTAGCCGGTCGCGCCAGCGCGGGTGGTCGTGCAGCGCCAGCGCGGCGAAGACCACGTAGCGGTCCACCGCCACCGTGGGGCGGAGCACGTTGAGCAGTTCCACCGCGGCGATCCGGCGGGGCAGTGGCCGGCCCCGCTCGTCCCGGTGCCCGGCGACGACCCGCAGCGCGCTGCCCTCGGGCGCGGGCAGCGTGCCGGCGCGTACCTCTTCGATCAGTTCGCCGGCCCACCGTTCGGCCCGGCGGCGGGCGAGCAGGCCGCGCCAGTGTTTCGGGCCCAGCACGGCCGGCCCCTCGATCATGGCGTGCATCTCGGCGGTCCGGCGGCTGACGTCGGCCCCGGCCAGCGGCACGCCGGCCCAGGCCCAGACCGCCCGGGTCAGCATCCGGCCCACCTCGTCGTAGAGCACGACCGGGCCGTGCTCCGCCCAGGCCGGGATCCGCGCCTGCCACTCGTCGTCGAAGAGCTCGCCGAGGCGCCCGACGGCGGCCGGCGTCATAATCGACATGAACATCGCCTTGCGGGCACGGTGCGCCGGCCCGTCGAGGCCCTGCACGCCGCCGACCCCGGTCAGCGTGCGTTGCCCGCGCATCGGCATGGCGCCGCGCCGGACGAACCGCTCGTCGTCGTGGAACAGCTCGGCGGCGTCCCGGCCACGCAGGCAGATCGTCGGCTCCAGCAGCAGCCGGGCCTGCACGATGTCGGTGCCGAACCGGTCGCAGCGGGCGCCGACGAAGCGGTAGCCCTCACGCAGGAACGCCAGCGTGCTGTCCGGGCTCCGGTCGCTCGGCATGCTGCTCATCTCGGCTGCTCCTGACCCGGCTCGACGCTCGGTGCGACGTGTGCGCTGCCTACCCGGGGCGACGCGGCCGAATCCTCCATCCCACCAGCTCCACCCGGCCGGGGGAGGGGCCAGCCGGGACGGGCGCTGGCCCCTCCCCGGGCGCGGAAAAGCTGGTTGGCTCGGTGTGCGGATCGGCGGCGACCGGTCCGGCCCCCGCCGGCGCGGCGCCCGGCGGGGGGCACCGACGACGGGGAGGGCACGGATGCGTGACGATCGGGCGACACGACGGCGGCACCGCGACGCGGTGGCCGGGCTGCGCGGCGGCGGTCGCGAGGAGCCGCTGATCGCCGCACCCCGCCGGGCCGCGGCCCGCCCACCGCGGTTCTTCACCGTGCACCTCGGCTTCGCCGCCGCCGACGCCGCCGTCGCGCGGGAGCTGGCCGTGTCGTACGCGGAAGCACTCGGCCTGCTCCGCCCGGAGTTGGCGCTCGGCGCGGCGGCGTTGTCCCCGGCCGACGCCTGGCACCGCGCCGAGCGGCTGTTCTGCGGTGCGGCCGGCCCCGACGGCGAGCGGTGCGCCGACGTGGCCGACCATCCGGGCTTCCACCACGCGCCCGGGCCGGGTGGGCTCGGCTGGGGCGACGGTGACTGACCTCCGGCGCTCAGTCCAGGTCGAACTCGCCGTCCTGGGCGCCCGCGACGAAGGCGTCCCACTCGGCCTGGGTGAAGACCAGGACGGGGCCGTCCGGCTCGGCCGAGTTGCGCATGCCGATCAGGTCGTCGACGAAGGCCACCTCGACCGCGCCCTCGGACGTGTCGCCCTCCGCCCGCTGCCAGATCGCCCGAGAAAGGTCGAAATCGCCCTTGGGGTGCTGACCCATCGTTGTTCCTCCATCGCCACGCGTCACGGGAAGGCCCGTGCGGACCTCATCGGGCAGGATAAGCGGATGCCGAGCCTGACCCGTGCAGAGGCGACCGCGCGTGGCGCGTCGATCACGGTCGAGTCCTACCACGTGGACCTCGACCTGACCGGCGACGCCGAGCGGTTCCGCTCCACCACCACCATCCGGTTCCGGGCCACCCCCGGCGCCGAGACCTTCGTCGACGTCAAGCCCCGCCGACTCCGGCGGGCCCGCCTCAACGACCGTGACCTCGACCCGGCCCTGCTGGCCGACGACCGGCTGCCGGTGACCGGGCTGGCCGCGACGAACACGCTCACCGTCGAGGCCGAGATGGCCTACTCCAACACCGGCGAGGGGCTGCACCGCTTCGTCGACCCGGCCGACGGTGAGACCTACCTCTACGCCATGTCCTTCCTCGACGACGGGCCGCGCATCTTCGCCGCGTTCGACCAGCCCGACCTGAAGGCCCCGATGACGCTGGCGGTCACCGCGCCGCCGCAGTGGACGGTGGCGGCCAACGGCCCGCTCGCCGACCGGCCGGCGCCGGGGCGCTGGGAGTTCGCCGCCACCGCGCCGCTTGCGACCTACTTCGTCTCGCTTGTGGCCGGGCCCTGGCACGTGTTGCGATCCGAGCACGACGGCATCCCGCTCGGCCTCTACTGCCGGCGGTCGCTTGCCGCGCACCTCGACGCCGACGCCGCCGAGATCTTCACCATCACCGGGCAGTGCCTCGACCGTTTCCACGAGCTCTTCGACGAGCGCTACCCGTTCGGCAAGTACGACCAGGCGTTCGTGCCCGAGTTCAACGCCGGCGCGATGGAGAACCCCGGCCTGGTGACATTGCGCGACGACTACGTCTTCCGCTCCGCGGTCACGGACACCCAGCGCGAGCTGCGCGCCACCACCATCGCGCACGAGATGGCGCACATGTGGTTCGGCGATCTGGTCACCATGCGCTGGTGGGACGACCTGTGGTTGAACGAGTCGTTCGCGGAATACCTGGGCACCCGGGTCACCGCCGAGGCGACCCGCTTCGACCAGGCGTGGACGACGTTCGCCAGCCGTCGTAAGGGCTGGGGCTACACCGCCGACCAGCGCCCGTCCACCCACCCGGTGGCGCCCGACGAGGTCGCCGATGCCGCGCGGGCCCTGCTCAACTTCGACGGCATCTCGTACGCCAAGGGCGCCAGCGTGCTCCGCCAACTCGTCGCGTGGCTCGGCGACGACGCCTTCCTCGCCGGGCTGAACGCCCACTTCGCCTTGCACCGGTTCGGCAACGCCACCCTCGCCGACCTGCTGGCGAGCCTCGGCGCGGCAAGCGGTCGCGACCTCGCCGACTGGGCCGAGCGCTGGCTGCGCCGCGCGCAGGTGAACACGCTGCGGATGGAGACCGCGGTGGACGCCGACGGCCGGTGGACCGACGTCGCCGTGGTGCAGACCGCGCCGGCCAGCCACCCGGTGCTGCGGCCACACCGCATCGGCGTGGCCCATCACAGCCCCGGCAGCCCGACGCGCCGGTTCGAGGTCGCCCTCGACGCGGATGCCGACGGTGGCCGCACGCGGGTGCCCGAGCTGGTCGGTCAGCCCGCCACCGGCCTGCTGCTGCCGAACGCCGGCGACCTCACGTTCGCCAAGATCCGGCTCGACCCGGCCTCCGCCGCCGTGGTGCCGACGCTGCTCCCCGGGCTCGACGACCCGCTGGCCCGGGCGCTGCTCTGGGGCGAGGCGCTGGACGCGGTCACCGACGGGGAACGGCCCGCCGCCGCGCTGGCCGGGCTGATCGCCGCGGCGCTTCCGGCCGAGACCGAGGTGACAATCGTCGAGGACGTGCTGCTGCTCAGCCGGCGGCTCATCGACCGCTATCTCGATCCGCTCGCCCGCGAGGCCGCGCTGCTGCGGGTGGCGGGCGCCTGCGAGGCGCTGCTGGCCGGCGCCGCCGCTGGTGGGTCGTTGCAGCTCGCCGCCGCGCGGGGGCTGATCGCCGCCACCACCGACACCAGGCTGCTGGCCGGTTGGCTGGCCGGCAAGGAGGTGCCGTCGGGGCTCGCCGTCGACACCGACCTGCGGTGGGCGGTGCTCCGCCGGCTCGTGGTGCTCGACGCGGCCGGCACGGCGGAGATCGACGCCGAGGCCGCCGCGGACCGCAGCGCCACCGGCGCCGAGCAGGCCGCCGCCTGCCGGGCGGCGCTGCCCGACCCGGACGCGAAGCGGACCGCCTGGGAGATCATCACCCGCAGCACCGAGTTGTCCAACCGGCTTGTCGAGGCGACCGCCGAGAGCTTCTGGCAGCCCGAGCAGGCCGAGCTGACCGCCGGTTACGTCGAGCGCTACTTCACCGACATGCCGGAGGCGGCACGGCTGCGTACCGCCTGGGTGGCCGACTCGATCACGGTCGGGGCATACCCACGGTTCGTCGTGGCGCAACCCACCCGGGAGTTGGCCGCGGCGCTGCTGGCCCGCGACGACCTCACGCCCGGCCTGCGCCGCTGGGTCACCGACCTGGACGACGACATGCGTCGCGCGCTTGTGGCCCGGACGGCGGTGGCCGCGGCGGCGGCCTGACCGGCACCACGCCGGGCGGGTCAGGCGGCCCGCCCGGCGTGGTCCCCGGTGGCTCCCCGGCCGGCGGGGCGCGGCCTAGGATCGCGGAGTGGAGGACGACATCCGGCGGATCGGCATCATGGGCGGCACGTTCGACCCGATCCACCACGGCCACCTGGTGGCGGCGAGCGAGGTGGCCGATCGGTTCGGCCTGGACGAGGTGGTCTTCGTGCCGACCGGACAGCCGTGGCAGAAGGCGGACGAACCGGTCAGTCCGCCCGAGGACCGCTACCTCATGACCGTGATCGCCACCGCCTCCAACCCGCGCTTCCAGGTGAGCCGCGTCGACATCGACCGCGGCGGTCCCACCTACACCGTCGACACGCTGCGCGACCTGCACGCGGAATTCGGCCCGAAGGCGCAGCTCTTCTTCATCACCGGCGCGGACGCGCTGGAGCGGATCCTCTCCTGGAAGGACCTGGGCGAGGCGCTCGAACTGGCCCACTTCATCGGGGTGACGCGGCCCGGGTTCGAGTTGTCCGACAAGCACCTCCCGGCGGACTCGGTCAGCCTGGTGCAGGTGCCCGCGATGGCCATCTCCTCCACCGACTGTCGCGCCCGGGTGGGCCGGGGCGAGCCGGTCTGGTATCTGGTGCCGGACGGTGTGGTGCAGTACATCGCCAAACGGCGGCTCTACCAGCGCTGATCTCGCCCGTTACGTCCCCGTTCATGCCGGTAACCGACCAGAACTGGCAAGTCGCCGCACCGGAGGGTGTGAGAGGCTTGGAGGGTCGCACGGTTGATCGAAGGAGAACGGTGACCACCATTCCGGAACGCGCCTACGAGCTGGCGACGGCCGCTGCCCAGGCTGCGGCCGACAAGAAGGCACAGGACATCGTCATCATCGACGTGGGCGACCAGCTCGCGATCACCGACGCGTTCCTGGTGGCCTCCGCTCCCAACGAGCGGCAGGTCCTCGCCATCGTCGACGCCATCGAGGAGCGCCTGCTGGAGCTGCCGGAGAAGGCCAAGCCGGTTCGCCGCGAGGGCGAGCGGGGTGGCCGCTGGGTGCTGCTCGACTACGTCGACATCGTGGTGCACGTGCAGCACACCGAGGAGCGCGAGTTCTACGCGCTCGACCGGCTCTGGAAGGACTGCCCGCAGATCCCGTTCGTGGATCGCGACCTGGCCGACTCGGCCGCCGGCACCGCCACCGCCGAATGACCCGCCTGATCATCTGGCGGCACGGCAACACCGACTGGAACGCGCAGAGCCGGGTCCAGGGTCAGACCGACGTGCCGCTCAACGATCTCGGCCGCGAGCAGGCCCGCGCCGCCGCGCCGGTGCTTGCCGCGCTGCGCCCCGACGCCATCGTCGCCAGCGACCTGCGCCGGGCCGCCGACACCGCCGCCGCCCTCGCGGCGCTGACCGGGCTGCCGGTCCGCTCCGACGCCCGGTTGCGCGAGCGGCACTTCGGCAAGTGGCAGAGCCTGGCCCTCACCGAGGTCGCCGAACGCTTCCCGGACGAGTACGCCCGCTGGCGGGCCGGCGACCCCGACCCCGGCGCCGGCATCGAGAACCTGGACGACCTCGGCAGACGGCTCGGTGCCGCGTTCCGCGACGCCGCCGACCTGTCCGCCGGCGGCACCGTGGTGGTGACCACCCACGGCGGCGGCGCCCGGCAGGGCATCGGTCACCTCCTCGGCTGGGACCACACCGTGCTGCGCAGCGTCGGCTCGCTTGCCAACTGCCACTGGACCGAGCTGCGCGAAGACGACGTCCGCGGCTGGCACCTGCGGGCGCACAATGTCGGCCTGATCACCCAGCCGGCGCTCACCGACGCGGTCTGAGCCCACCGGCCCCGGCGCGCCGCCGCGACATCGGCTAGCGTGCCGGTCATGCCCGTAGCGGTCGTCACCGACTCCACCGCCTACCTGCCCCCCGACCTGGTCCGCGCGCACCAGCTCACAGTCGTCCCGCTGACCGTCGTGCTCAACGGCGCCGAAGGGCTGGAGGGCATCGAGACCTTTCCGGCCGACGCCACCCTCGCGTTGAGCGCGCGGCGCGTCGCGGTGAGTACCTCCCGGCCCGCTCCGGAGCAGTTCGCTCGGGTCTACCGTGCGCTTCTCGCCGAGGGCGTCGACGGTGTGGTCTCGGTGCACCTGTCCGCCGAACTGTCCGGCACCGTCGAGGCGGCCCGGCTGGCCGCCGCGGAGATCGGCGACGACCGCGTCACGGTGGTCGACAGCCGATCCACAGGGATGGGCCTGGGCTTCCCGGCGCTCGCCGCCGCCTCCGTCGCCGCCCAGGGCGCGGACCTGACCGGGGTACGCGCGGCGGCGCTGGACGCGGTCGGGCGGACCACCATCTTCTTCTACGTCGACACGCTGGAGTTCTTGCGTCGCGGCGGCCGGATCAACGCGGCCGAGGCGTTGCTCGGCACCGCCCTCTCGGTCAAGCCGATCATGCACATGCCGGACGGCGCGATCGTGGTGCGGGACAAGGTACGCACCGCCAGCCGGGGAGTGGCACGCCTGGTCGACCTGGCCGTCGAGTCGGCCGGCGACGCCGACGTCGACCTCGCCGTGCACCACCTCGCCGCCCCGCAACGCGCCGACCAACTGCTGGCGGCGCTCACCGAGCGGCTTGGCGACCGGCTGCACGACACGTACGTCAGCGAGGCCGGCGCGGT
Organism: Micromonospora marincola; assembly: GCF_056150385.1. Lineage (NCBI taxonomy): Bacteria > Bacillati > Actinomycetota > Actinomycetes > Micromonosporales > Micromonosporaceae > Micromonospora > Micromonospora marincola. The sequence continues at coordinate 8,712 of NZ_JAXCFT010000010.1, forward strand.
GGTCGCCGCGCACGCCGGACCCGGACTGGCCAGCGTGGTCGTCCACCGCCGCCGGTGAGCGCGCGGTCGTACGTCGTCACCGGCGGTGGGCGAGGGGTCGGGCGGGCGATCGTCGAGCGGCTCGCCGCCGACGGCGACGCGGTGGTCGTCGTCGAGCGCGACGCGAGCGCCACGGACTGGCTTGCCCGGCATCCGGCGGCGAACCGGCTGCACGCCGTCACCGGGGACGCCGCCGACGAGGTGGTCACCGGCCGGGCCGCCGACCACGCCGAGGCGCTCGCCCCGCTGGCCGGGTGGGTGAACAACGCCGCCGTCTTCCGCGACGCCGACCTGCACCGGGCGCCCGTGACCGAGGTGTTCGACCTGATCGCCGCCAACCTCCGCCCCGCCGTGGTCGGTGCCGGCACCGCCGTACGCCGGTTCCTGGCCGCCGGCGCCGACGGCGCGATCGTCAACGTCTCCTCCCACCAGGCCCGCCGGGCGGTGCCGGGCGCCCTGCCGTACGCCACCGCGAAGGCTGCCGTGGAGGGGCTGACCCGGGCGCTCGCGGTCGACTACGGCCCGCGCGGGATCCGTGCCAACGCGGTCGCGCTCGGCTCGATCCACACCGAGCGGCACGCCGCCTACCTCGCCGGGCTGGACGCGGCCGGGGTGGACCGCGTCGAATCGGAGCTGGCCCGGCTGCACCCGGTGGGCCGGATCGGACGCGCCGAAGAGGTGGCCGACGTGGTCGCCTTTCTGCTGTCGGCGGCGGCTTCGTTCGTCAACGGGGTGACGCTGCCGATCGACGGAGGTCGGGCCGCGCTCGGGCTGGACCCGGAGGCACGCTGACCGGCGCGCGGGACAACCAGCGCACACCCGCCGGCATCGTCCGCATCTCGGGACCGTCGGAGATCTTGGTATGAAAGTGCCCCTGGAGGGGCCATTTCGTACCAAGATCTCGCCCTGCTTCACAAGAGAGCATGGCGCAGCGCAGCCTGGAAACGTGGTGGCGTAGGTGAGCGAAGCGCGGCGAGCGCATCGACAGCACATCGTTGGCATGATCGGGGGGCTATCCACAAGCGCACCGATGTCCACAGGCGAGGAGTCGTGGACCGGCCCTCGGCCCACTGTCGTCGTAGCGTCCTGAGCCGTGCCAGAGGACGAGGAAGCGACGGTACGGCGGCGACTCGCCCGGCTGTTCACGCCGGTCGGTCAGACGGTTGCCGTCGCGGTGGCTTCGCCGGATCCGGTGTCCATGGTGGGCGGCGCCGACGGGCCCGAGGAGGCGCGGGAGCCCGCCCAGGGCTTGACCACCCGGCTGCCCGGGCCGGGCGCCTTCGACCCGGGTCGGCGGGGTGTCCGAGCCCTTGCCGCGGTCGCCGCGGTCGTGGTCCTGGTGGCCGCCGTGTGGGCGTGGCGGTCCCGGCCGAGCCCCGAACCCGTCCGGCCGGCCGCGCCGGTCGCGCCGGTAGGCGAGGCGCCGGGCGGCGCGGTGACCGAGGCGGTGGCGCCGGCCGGTTCGCCCGCCCAGGTGGTCGTCGCGGTGGCCGGCAAGGTCCGTCGCCCGGGCCTGGTGCGGCTGCCGGCCGGTGCCCGGCTGGCCGACGCCCTGGAAGCGGCCGGCGGCGCGCTGCCCGGGGTCGACGTGGCGTTGCTCAACCCCGCCCGCAAGGTCACTGACGGCGAGCTGATCCTGGTCGGCGTCACCGCCCCGCCGGGGCAGGCCGCCCCCGGGCCGGCGCCCGGTGGCGGTGCGCCAGGTGGTCCAGCCGCCGGGCCGGTCAACCTGAACACCGCCACGTTGGCCCAGCTCGACGCGCTGCCCGGCGTCGGCCCGGTGCTCGCCCAGCGGATCCTCGACCACCGGGAGCAGCACGGCCCGTTCCGGTCCGTCTCCGACCTGCGGCAGGTCGACGGCATCGGCGACGCCCGGTACGAGCAGCTCAAGGAACTGGTGACGGTGTGAGCGCCGACGGTGGGGACGCCGGGCCGGACCTGCGCCTGGCCGGCTTCGCGGTGGCGGCCTGGCTCGCCGCGCTGGCCGGGCTGCACTCCTCCGTCCGAGGAACCGCCTGGCTGGGCGCCGTCGCCGCCGTGCTCGCGCTTGTCACGGGCCTGAGCCTGCGCCGCGAGCGCCCCGCCGGGCGGGTCCGTCGCCACGGCTGGATCGCCGTCGCGGTCCTGCTCGGCGTGCTCTGCGGTGCGGCGGCCACCGGGGCCCGCCTCGCGGTCCGCGATGCCGCTCCGATCCGCGCGCTCACCGCCGAGCGTGCGCTTGTCACCGCCGACCTGGTGGTCCGCGACGACCCCCGCCGGGTACGCGGCGCGCCCGGCCGCCAGGCCATGCTGCTGGTCCGGGCCGACCTGGTACGCCTCACCGGCCCCGACAAAGGCCAGGTCACCGGCCCGGTACGCGGATTGGTGCTCGCCACCGATCCCGGCTGGCAGGGGCTGTTGCCGGGGCAGCGGGTCACCACTCGGGGGCGGCTCTCCGCGCCACGCGGCGGCGACCTGACCGCGGCGGTGCTCTCGGCCACCGGGTCGCCCACCCGGCACGGCGCGGCGTCGTGGCCACAGCGGGCGGCCGGCGCGCTGCGATCGGGGCTGCAACGGGCCTGTGCGCCGTTGCCGGACGCGCCGGGCGGGCTGCTGCCCGGCCTGGTGGTGGGGGACACCAGCCGGCTGCTGCCCGAGGTGGAGGAGGACTTCCGGGCCACCGGGATGACCCATCTCAACGCGGTGTCCGGTTCCAACGTGGCGATCATCGTGGGGGCGGTGCTGCTGCTGGCCCGCTGGGGCCGCGCCGGCCCGCGTACCGCGGTGGCGCTCTGCGGCCTCGCCCTGGTCGGCTTCGTCATCCTGGTGCGGCCCTCGCCGAGCGTGGTGCGGGCCGCGGCGATGGGCGCGATCGGGCTCGCCGCGCTGGCCTCCGGACGGCCCCGGGCCGCGCTGCCCGCGTTGGCCACCGCGGTCGCCGGGCTGGTGCTGCTGGACCCGGACCTGTCCGCTGATCCGGGTTTCGCGTTGTCGGTCTGCGCCACCGGCGGGCTCCTGCTGCTCGCGCCGGGGTGGCGGGACGCGCTGCGCCGCCGGGGCGTACCGCCCGGGTTGGCGGAGGCGCTTGCGGTTCCGGCCGCCGCGCAGCTCGCCTGCGGTCCGGTGATCGCCGGCCTGTCCGCGACCGTCAGCCTGGTGGCGGTGCCGGCGAACCTGTTGGTCGTGCCCGCCGTCGCGCCGGCCACCGTGCTTGGCGTGCTCGCCGCGGTGCTGTCGCCGGTGTGGCCGGCCGGGGCCGAGTTCCTCGCCTGGCTGGCGAGTTGGCCGGCGCGCTGGCTGGTGGCGGTGGCGGCCCACGGGGCGGGGCTGCCGGCCGGGAACCTGCCGTGGCTGGGCGGGGTGGCCGGCGCGCTGCTGCTGGCCGCCGTGAGCGTGGCGCTGCTGCTCGCCGCCCGGCGACGGCGGGCCCGGCGGCTGGTCGCGGTGGTCGTGGTCGCCGTGGTGCTGGGCGCGCTGCCGATCCGCCTGCTCGCCTCCGGGTGGCCGCCGCGCGACTGGGTGGTGGTGGCGTGCGCGGTGGGGCAGGGGGACGCGGTGGTGCTGCCGGTCGCCGCCGGCCGGGCCGTGGTGGTCGACGCCGGCCCGGAGCCTTCAGGCGTGGACGGCTGCCTGCGCCGCCTTCGCGTACGCGAGGTGCCGTTGCTTGTGGTCAGCCACTTCCACGCCGACCACGTGGGCGGGGTGGCCGGGGTGTTCCGGGGCCGGCGGGTGGGCGCGGTGGTGGGCCCGCCCTGGCCCGAGCCGCCCTTCGGCGTCGCCCAGGTACGCGAGGCGGCCCACCGGGGCGGCGCCACGTTGACGTCGGCGCCGGCGGGTTGGCGGTGGCGGGCCGGCGCGGTGGAGTTGGCCGCGATCGGGCCGCCGTACCCGCTGCGCGGCAGCCGCTCCGACCCGAACAACAACTCGCTGGTGCTGACCGCCACCGTGGCCGGGGTGCGGATCCTGCTCGCCGGGGACGCCGAGACCGAGGAGCAGCGGGCGTTGCGGGAGACGATGCCGGCCGGCGCGTTCCGGGCGGACGTGTTGAAGGTGGCGCACCACGGGTCGGCGTACCAGGATCCGGAGTTCCTCGCCGCGGTCCGTCCGGCGGTCGCGCTTGTCAGCGTCGGCGTCGACAACGACTACGGGCACCCTAACGCGGGCCTGCTCAGCCGGTTGACCAGGGGAGGGGCGCGGGTGATGCGTACCGACACCGACGGCGACGTGGCAGCGGTCCGGGCCGGCGCCGGCCTGGCGGTGGTGGCGCGTGGCGCCGATCGGGGGCGGTCGCGGTGAACGTGCCGGCGGGAGCGGGGATCTTGATAGCAAAGATCGTGGATCGAGGCAAATGTCTATATTTGCGTTGAGTGCGGGCTACGCCGTCACAGTCCCTGGTGAGCAGGCACGATCCGGCCGGAGGGCGTGCGAGTATGTGCGACGTGAGCCCCGCCAGCCTGCCCCCTATTCTGCTCGTCCTCGGCGACGAGGAGCTGCTCGCCACGCGCGCGGTCGCCGAAACCGTGGCCCGGGCCCGCGCGGTGGACCCCGATGTGGACGTGCGGGAATACCAGGCCGGCTCGCTTGCGGTCGGCGAGATCGACGAGATGCTGAGCCCGTCGCTGTTCGGTGGCCGGCGGGTGCTGGTGCTCCGCTCCGGCCAGGACGCCCGCAAGGACCTGTCCGCCGCGCTGCTGGCGTACGCGAAGAATCCCGACCCGGAGGTGCAACTCGTGGTGCTGCACCTGGGCGGCGCCAAGGGCAAGGCGTTCGCCGACGGGTTGCGGGCGGCGGGCGCCACGGTGGTGCCGGCGGGCAAGCTCAAGGGGCACCGCGACCGGGTCGCGTTCGTGCGGGACGAGATCCGCCGCAGTGGCGGTAAGTGCGCCGACGACGCGGCCGAGGCGCTGATCGCGGCGGTCGGCAACGACCTGCGTGAGCTGGCCGCCGCCTGCTCGCAGCTCGTCGCCGACACCGACGGGCGGATCGACGCCGACACGGTTTCCCGCTACTACCGTGGTCGGGTCGAGGTGACCGGCTTCACGGTGGCCGACGCGACGATGGTCGGCGACGTCCCCGGCGCGCTGGAGGCGCTGCGGTGGGCGCTGCACGTCGGGGTGGACCCGGTGCCCATCGCCGACGCGCTCGCCGACGGCGTCCGGACCGTGGCGCGGGTGGCCTCGGCCGGGCGGGGCAGCGCCTACCATCTCGCCAGCAGCCTGGGCATGCCGGCGTGGAAGATCGAGCGCGCCCAACGCCAGAGCCGGGGCTGGACGCCGGAGGGCCTGGTCGAGGCGATGCGGGCAGCCGCCGAGTGCAACGCGGCGGTCAAGGGAGGCGCCGACGACCGCGCGTACGCGCTGGAACGGGCCGTCTTCTCGGTGGCCGCGGCCCGTCAGGGGGGCGCCAGGTGACCCGAGCGTGGTCGACCGTGCCGACGGACGAGGAGCGCTACCGGCCCCTCTACGCCCGGGTGCTCGGCCTGCGCTTCGTCAACCCGGGCGGGGTGCTCTGCTTCGTCTTCTTCGAGGGCGCGGTGGCGCTGGCCGTGCTGCTCGCGCTCGCCGAGCTGGTGAGCTGGTGGGCGGTGCTCGTGCTGCCCACCGCGGTGGCGGCGATGGTCAAACTCAACGACGTGGTGGCCGAGATGGTGATCCGCACCGCGGCGCAGGTGCCCGAGCAGGAGCGGGATCGCTTTCGCCGGCAGATGGAGCCGGTCGTCGGCCGGGCCCGGGTGCCGACCACGGCCCGGGCGCTTCCCGGCGGCCTGACCCTGGCCGGTGACCCACGGCCCACCCGGGCGGCCGTCTCATACCACCAGCCGGGGCGTTCCGTGCTGCCGTTCGATCGGCCCGACGAGGGTGGCCGCCGGACCGACCCCGGCATCACCTGGCCCGATTCCATCCGCTGACCGCCCCCCGCCCCCGCCCCCCGCCCCCCGCCCCCCGCCACCTGGCCGGGACCCGAGTCCGCAGGCTCCGGTAGGCAGATCCTGCGTCCTCGCCGCGACGCGCCAAGGCGTGATCATGAGGTTGGCGGTTCGATTCGCCCGTTCCGTCCCCGCCACCCTCATGATCGCCCTGGTATCCGACCCTCGGGCGGTCGCAGGGGCAGGGGAAACGCGGACAGCCGGAAGCCCCGGGGTGGTGCCCCGGGGCTTCCGGTCGGGTCTACGGTCTCGTCAGGACGAGAACGAGGCGACGCGCTTGGCGATCGCCGACTTCCGGTTGGCCGCCTGGTTGGCGTGGATGACACCCTTGCTGGCAGCCTTGTCCAGCTTCCGGGTGGCCTCCAGCATGAGGGTGGAGGCCTTCTCGGTGTCGCCAGCCTCGGCAGCCTCGTGGAACTTGCGGATGGCGGTCTTCAGCGACGACTTGACCGACTTGTTACGCAACCGGCGCTTCTCGTTCTGCCGGTTGCGCTTGATCTGGGACTTGATGTTCGCCACGCGACAGCCTCGTCTTGATAGCTCGGGTTGGTCAGCTTGCGCACGCGACGAGCATGCGTCATCGCCGCGCGAATGGCCAGGTTACCAGGTTGCCCGCGGCCGAGCCAAAACGCCTCCCGAACCCCGTCCCGCCTGCGGGTTAGGCGGGGCCCCCGCCTAACACCTCCGAGCCAAGCGGGGCGCCCGCCTCTACCGGAGGCGTTAAGCCGGGCCCCCTCCTAACAACAAGCGGGAGCAGCGGTCAGGTCCAGTTCTGTCGGGCGGTCAGCCAGGCCAGCGCCTGCTCGCCGCTCCACCGCTTGTGGGACCGCAGGTGCGGGGAGGAGCTGGACGGTCCGGCGGTGGCGCCGGTGAGGAAGTAGCCGGCGAGTGCGGCAAGGCTTACATCGAGGGCGTCGGCGGGCGCCCCGGCGGTTGCCGGGTGGCGGGCGAAGGCGGTGTCCGCGTCGAGGCCGCTGGCGTATGCGGTGAGCAGCAGGCCGGCCAGGTCGAACCAGGCCGGCCCGTGGCAGAGCCAGGTCCAGTCGCAGAGCCAGGCGCGGCCCCTGGCGTCGAGCAGGAGGTTGTCCACCCGCAGGTCGCCGTGGGCCAGCCCGGTGCCGGCCTCGGCGTACCCGGGGAGGCGGGACTCCAGCGCGACCAGTTCCGGCAGCGGCGCGCCGGCCGCCGGTTCGGGCAGCGGTTCGCGGCCGGCGGCCACCTCGCCCCACCACAGGATGTCGTCCCGGGCCAGGTCGGCGAGGCGGGGCAGACCGAGCGCGACGAGCTGCGCGGGGGGTTCGGCGAGCGCGGTGGCCACTTCGGCGTACGTGGTGAGGACCGCCTCCAGTTCGGCCGGGTCCCAGGGCAACCGGGGGGTGCGCCCGTCGATCGCGTCCAGCGCGAGGGCGTACCAGCCGGACTCGGTCAGGGCCCAGCGCGGCCGGGGCACCGGCAGGCCGGCGGGGAGCCGGGCCAGGATCGCGGCCTCGTGGGCGCACCAGTCGACCAGGTGCCGCTGCCCGTCCAGCGGGGCCGCCTTGACGAACACCCGCTCGCCGGTCGGGCCGGTCAGGACGGCGGCGAAGCCGCGGGTGAAGCCGCCGCCGGCCACCTCGACCGCCGCCGGTGGGCCGCCGAGCCGCGCCGCCAACGCCGCACGCAGTCCGCTTGGCAGGTCGGCCCAGCCGGGCCGCACGGCCGTCGCCCCGTAGGGCACGGGCGGTAGCGAGACCTGGCGCACGGCACCATGCTGCCGCACCGCCGCACCGCCGGGTGCGGGCGGGCGTCGGTGGGCTCTGCGAGACTGCCGGCCATGAGGACCGAGGACTTCTGGCAGTTGATCGACCAGGCCCGGGCCGGGGCCGGGGAAGAGGCCGACGCCGTCGCCGCCCGGGCGGTCGCGCTGCTGGCCGAGCGCTACCCCGAGGAGATCGTCGGGTACGCCGAGCACCAGCGGCGGGTGATCGCCGCCTCCTACCGGGTCGACCTGTGGGGCGCGGCGTACCTGATCAACGGGGGCGCCTCGGACGACGGCTTCGAATACTTCCGGGGCTGGCTGATGACGCAGGGCCGGGCGGTGTTCGCCCGGGCGGTGGCCGAGCCCGACTCCCTCGCCGAGCTGCCCCGGGTCCGGGCCGCCGCGCTCAGCGGCGAGGAGTTCGAGTGCGAGGACATGCTGGCGGTGCCGTGGGACGCCTACCGGAAGGCGACCGCGACCGAGCTGCCCTCGGGCCGTGAGCGGGCCCCCGAGCCCGACCTGAACGACTTCTGGGACTTCGACGACGAGGATGAGGCGCGGCGGCGCCTGCCAAAGCTGGCCGCGCTCTTCGTCGAGCCGCCCGAGGAGTGACGCCGACAGCAGTGACGCCGACAGCAGCGACGCCGACAGCAGCGACGCCGACAGCAGCGACGCCGACAGCAGCGACGCCGAGGGAGTGACGGGGGAGCCCGGGCGCGCCCCGGCCGGCGTGGGAGCATAGAGGGGGCCGGCGCCGCGTCGGCCCGCTCACGTCAGCCGACCAGAACGGACCGCTGTGCCACCGACGCTCGATCCCGGCGCGAACGCTCCCGGTGCCACCGACCCGGCGCGCATCCGGAACTTCTGCATCATCGCCCACATCGACCACGGGAAGTCGACCCTGGCCGACCGGATGTTGCAGCTCACCGGCGTGGTCGACCCCCGGCAGATGCGCGCGCAGTATCTGGACCGGATGGACATCGAACGCGAGCGCGGCATCACCATCAAGAGCCAGGCCGTCCGGATGCCGTGGACGATCCGGGAGGGTGACCGGGCCGGCGAGACCGCCGTGCTCAACATGATCGACACCCCGGGTCACGTCGACTTCACCTATGAGGTGTCCCGCTCGCTTGCGGCCTGCGAGGGCGCGATCCTGCTCGTGGACGCCGCGCAGGGCATCGAGGCACAGACGCTCGCGAATCTCTACCTGGCGCTCGAGAACGACCTGCACATCATCCCGGTGCTCAACAAGATCGACCTGCCGGCCGCCCAGCCGGAGAAGTACGCCGAGGAGTTGGCCCACCTGATCGGCGGCGACCCGGCGGACTGCATCCGGGTCTCCGGCAAGACCGGCGAGGGCGTGCCCTACCTGCTCGACGAGATCGTCCGGCAGTTCGTGCCGCCGGTCGGCGGGGCCGACGACCCGGCCCGCGCGATGATCTTCGACTCGGTGTACGACGTCTATCGCGGCGTGGTCACGTACGTGCGGGTGATCGACGGCCGGATCTCGGCCCGGGACCGGATCAAGATGATGTCCACCGGCGCGGTTCACGAGCTGCTGGAGATCGGTGTCATCTCGCCGGAGATGGTGAAGGCCGACGCGCTCGGCGTCGGCGAGGTGGGCTACCTGATCACCGGCGTGAAGGACGTGCGCCAGTCCCGGGTCGGTGACACGGTCACCATCAACGGCAACCAGGCCAAGGAGGCGCTCGGCGGCTACAAGGACCCGAAGCCGATGGTCTACTCGGGCCTCTATCCGATCGACGGCTCGGACTACCCGAACCTGCGCGAGGCGCTTGACAAGCTCAAGCTCAACGACGCGGCGCTCACCTACGAGCCGGAGACCTCCGGCGCGTTGGGCTTCGGCTTCCGCTGTGGCTTCCTCGGCCTGCTGCACCTGGAGATCATCCGGGAGCGGCTGGAGCGGGAGTTCAACCTCGACCTGATCTCCACCGCGCCGAACGTGGTCTACCGCGCCATCACGGAGGACGGCGAGGAGATCGTGGTCACCAACCCGAGCGAGTACCCGACCGGCAAGATCGCCGAGGTGTACGAGCCGACGGTGCGGGCCACGGTGCTCACCCCGAACGACTACGTCGGCGCGGTGATGGAGCTGTGCCAGGGCCGCCGGGGCAGCCTGCTGGGTATGGACTACCTCTCCGCCGACCGGGTGGAGCTGCGCTACACGCTGCCGCTGGCCGAGATCATCTTCGACTTCTTCGACCAGCTCAAGAGCCGCACCAAGGGCTACGCCTCGCTTGACTACGAGACCTCCGGCGAGCAGGCGTCCGACCTGGTGAAGGTCGACATCCTGCTGCACGGCGAGCCGGTGGACGCGTTCAGCGCCATCGTGCACAAGGACAAGGCCTACACGTATGGCACGACGATCGCGGCGAAGCTGCGCTCGTTGATCCCGCGCCAGCAGTTCGAGGTGCCGATCCAGGCGGCCATCGGTTCCCGGGTGATCGCCCGGGAGACGATCCGCGCGATCCGCAAGGACGTGCTCGCCAAGTGCTACGGCGGTGACATCAGCCGTAAGCGCAAGCTGCTGGAGAAGCAGAAGGAGGGCAAGAAGCGGATGAAGATGGTGGGCCGGGTGGAGGTCCCCCAGGAGGCTTTCATCGCCGCGCTCTCCTCCGACTCCGACGGCAAGACCGCGGGCAAGAAGTAGCCGCACGGCCGCCCCGACCGGCCGGTCCCTCCTCGTCGGAGGGGCCGGCCGGTTCGCGTACTCAGGAATTTTTCAGCTTCTGGCAGTGCTCCCACCTGCGGATTTGGGCCGTCGAGGCGGCCTGGTGCGCCCCGGCGTGGATCTGACCGGTTTCGGTTTTCGGCCGGTCGGGAACTTACCGGTCACGACAGCAATCGCACAGAACGTGCGAAACCGCTTATAGGAGGACGACCGTGGAGTTCACCGTCTGGGGCATCATCACCGCCCTCATCGTCGGTCTGATCGTCGGCGCGCTGGGCCGGCTGGTGGTGCCGGGCCGGCAGAACATGCCGATCTGGCTGCACATGGTGATCGGTGTCGGCGCCGCGCTGCTGGGCACGATCGTCGCGCGGGCCTCGGGCTTCGCCGAGACCGCCGGCATCGACTGGCGTGAGCTGATGCTGCAGGTGCTCTTCGCCGCCATCGGTGTGGCCCTGGTGGCCGGCGTCGGCCGTCGCCGCGGCGTCACCCACCACTGATCGCGCACCACACGCGCCTCGACGGGCGCCCGGCCGAGTGGCCGGGCGCCCGTCGGCGTTTCCGTATTGAAGCCGGTCCGTCCGCCGGCAATCGCGGGCAGTGACGTCCCGCGCCGGAGTTTGGACGAGAAACCCCAGCTCACTGTCGGTCTGAACAAATCGTCACCGAAGTCGGTTTGGATTTTTGGCCGGTCGGGAACTTAGCGGTCACGACAGTTACCACACGAAATCGTGTGACCGGATCCGAAGGAGGAGGGCGACCATGGAGTTCACCGTCTGGGGAATCATCACCGCGCTGGTCGTTGGTCTGATCGTCGGCGCGCTGGGCCGGCTGGTCGTGCCGGGCCGCCAGAACATGCCGATGTGGCTGCACATGCTGATCGGTGTCGGCGCCGCGCTGCTGGGCACGATCGTCGCCCGGGCCTCCGGCTTCGCCGAGACCGCCGGCATCGACTGGCGTGAGCTGATGCTGCAGGTGCTCTTCGCCGCCATCGGTGTGGCCCTGGTGACCGGCGTCGGCCGTCGCCGCGGCGTCTCGCGCTACTGACCCCCGCACCACAAGCCACGACGGGCGCCCGGCCACCGGCCGGGCGCCCGTCCGCGTACCCCCGCTTCGACCTGCCCGGACGGTGTTTCTGCCGTCCGGGCTCTCGGCTGCGATACCGTCGCCTCGGCCGGCCGCCGCGAACGCCCCCTGTTGTAAAGGAAATTTTCCTACTAAGGTGCGGCGCAGAAGGTTAGTGCCAAACGGCCCTGAGGGAGATATGGCGTGAACAGGTGGAAGCGGCTGGCCCCGGTCACCGCCATCGTGGCGTCGGCCGCGCTGGCGCTGACCGGATGCGGTGGCTCCGGCGACGACGAGGCCGCCGACAACAGCAAGCTGACGGTCTGGATGATGGGCGAGGGCGGCGACGCCCAGACCGCGTTCCTCGACTCAATCGAGACGGAGTTCAAGAAGAAGCACCCCGAGACCGACGTCGTGGTGCAGTACATTCCCTGGCTCGAGGCGCCGAAGAAGTTCCAGGCCGCGCTCGCCGGTGGAGAGGGCCCCGACGTCACCGAGCTGGGCAACACCGAGACCCAGGGCTGGGCGGCGCAGGAGGCCCTCGCCGACGTCACGGACAAGCTCGCCGGCTGGTCCGAGGGCAAGGACATCCTGCCCGACCTGGTGAAGAACGCCCAGCTCGACGGCCGGCAGTACGGCGTGCCGTGGTATGCCGGCGTGCGCGCCGTCTACTACCGCACGGACTGGTTCGCCGAGGCCGGCGTGAAGCCGCCGACGAACTGGGACGAGATGATCTCCGCCGCGAAGGCCGTCCAGGCCAAGAAGCCCGGCACCTACGGCATCGCCCTGCCCGGCAACTCCGAGCTGCCGTTCTACTCCTTCCTCTGGGGCGCCGGCGGTGAGATCGCCACCAGGGACGGCGACACCTGGAAGTCCGGCTACACCACGCCCGAGGCGCAGCGGGCGGTCAAGTTCTGGACCGACCTGGTGACCGTGCACAAGGTCGCCCCGCCGGCCGCCGCCGGCTGGAACGAGGTCGACGCCCGGACCCAGTTCGCCACCGGCAAGGCCGCCATGGCGTTCGCCGGCAGTTGGCAGGGCGGCGCGATGAAGGAGGCCAACCCCGACATCGAGAAGGTCTGGGGCACCTTCCCGATCCCCGGCCCGGACGGCAAGGCCGCCCCGGCGTTCGCCGGCGGCTCCGACATCGCCATCTGGAAGGACAGCGAGCGGCAGTCCCTGGCGTGGGACTACACGACCGTGCTGCTGGCCAAGCAGAAGGACAAGGAGTTCGCCGACAGCCTGGGCTTCTTCCCGGTCTACCAGGACCTGCTCAGCGGCGGCAGCTACGCCGACGACAAGGTCATGGCCGCGTTCGCCACCGCCATGCAGAACACCAAGCTGACCCCCCTCACCCCGAAGTGGGTAGAGGTCAGCCGGACCAAGACGGTGACCCAGGCGATGAACAGCTCGGTCATCAAGGGCCAGAAGACGGTCGAGAAGGCAACCGCCGACGCCGCCGCCGAGATGGAAGGCATCTTGAACAGCAAGTGAGCTTACTGACGAAGAGCCCCGACGGGGCCACCGCGCGGGAGACCCCCGAGCGGCGGCCCCGCCGCCGGGCGGACAAGCTCCCGTACCTGCTGCTCCTGCCCTGCCTGGCGATCATCGCCGTGCTGCTGCTCTGGCCGCTCGGCCAGGTCGTGACGATGTCCTTCTTCAAGCTGGACAACGTCCGCCAGCTCCGCGGGGACCGCGAGTGGCCGTGGGTCGGCCTGGCCAACTACGCGCAGATCCTCGGCGACCCGTTCTTCCGTACGGTGCTGCGCAACACCGTGCTCTTCGCGGTCGCCAACGTGGCGCTCACCATGGTCCTCGGCACGCTTGTCGGGCTGCTGCTCAACCGGCTGGGCCGGAAGATGGCCACGTTCGTGGCGAGCTGCGTGATGCTCGCCTGGGCCACCCCGGCGCTCACCGGCACCATCGTCTGGAAGTGGATCTTCGACGATACGAGCGGCCTGGTCACCTGGCTGTTCAACAAGCTCCCGGACGGGCTCTCCACGACGGTGTTCGGGCGCAGCGACTGGACCGGGTACGGCTGGTTCAACGACCCGCTGCTCTTCTTCGGCATCCTGACGCTCGTGGTGGTGTGGCACTCGTTCCCGTTCATCGCGGTGAGCGTGCTGGCCGGGCTCAAGAGCGTGCCGAGCGAGTTGCAGGAGGCGGCCCGCGTCGACGGCGCCGGGCCGTGGCGCGTCTTCTGGTCCGTCACCTTCCCGATCCTGCGGCCGGTCTTCGGCATCCTCGTGGTGCTCTCCACGATCTGGGACTTCAAGGTCTTCACCCAGCAGTTCGTGCTGGCCGGCGGCACCCAGGACCGGTCGACGTTCATGCTGTCGATCTACTCGTACGCGGAGGCGTTCTCGCCGCCGCCCAAGTACGGCCTCGGCTCCGCGATCGCCGTCATCCTCACCGTGATCCTGCTCGTGGTGACCTCCCTGTACGTCCGCATGGTGCTCCGGCAGGAGGACGAGTCGTGAAGAAGCTCGCGCTCAACGGGGCCGGCCTGCTGGTCGCCCTGTTCGCCGCGTTCCCCGTCTACTGGATGATCGCGACCTCGCTCAAGCCCAACCGGGAGATCTTCTCCGCCACGCCGCGCCCGGTGCCGGCCGAGCCCACCCTGGAGCACTACCGGGAGATCCTCACCGGCAACCTGATCCCCGGCGTGACGTTCGTCGACTTCTTCCTCAACAGCGTGCTCGTCGCGGTGGCCACCGTGCTGTTGAGCGGGCTGGTCGCGCTGCTCGCCGCCACCGCGGTCGCCCGGTTCCGGTTCAAACTGCGCACCAGCTTCCTGATCCTGCTGCTTGTGGTGCAGATGATCCCGCTGGAGGCGCTCGTCATCCCGCTGTTCCTGATGATCCAGCGGCTCGGCCTCTACAACACGCTGCCCAGCCTGATCCTCACGTACCTCGGATTCTCGCTGCCGTTCGCGGTCTGGATGCTTCGCGGCTTCGTCGCGGCGGTGCCGAAGGAACTGGAGGAGGCGGCGGCGATCGACGGGGCCAGCCGGGCGCAGACCTTCCGCAAGGTGCTCTTCCCGCTCGTCGCGCCCGGCCTGGTGGCCACGAGCATCTTCTCCTTCATCACCGCCTGGAACGAGCTGATCTTCGCGTTGACCTTCATCAACGACCAGCAGAAGTACACGCTGCCGGTGGCGATGACGTTCTTCTTCGGCCGGGACGACACCGCCTGGGGCTCGGTGATGGCCGCGTCCACCCTGTTCACCCTGCCGGTCATCGTCTTCTTCCTGCTGGTCCAGCGCCGGATGGTCTCCGGGCTGGTCGCCGGCGCGGTGAAGGGCTGAGTGCACCTAGGGTGGTCGCCATGACGGGCAGGGTGGTGGCGGTGAACCTCGGCGAGATCACCGAGGCGGCGTGGGCCGGTGACGCGAGCGGTCGCAGTGGCATCGACAAGCGGCCGGCCGGCGGCCGGGTGGAGATCCGGCCCGGCGGGGTGACAGGTGACTTCATCGGCGAGCGGGCCCACCACGGCGGCCCCGACCAGGCGGTTTACACGTACGCCGAGGAGGACGCCGGCTGGTGGGCCGGTGAGCTGGGCCGGCCGCTGCGGCCCGGTGTCTTCGGCGAGAACCTGACCACCTCGGCGGTGGACGTGACAGGCGCGGTGATCGGCGAGTGTTGGGCGATCGGCTCCACCCTGCTCCAGGTGACCAAGCCGCGCACCCCGTGCCGCACCTTCGCCGGCTTCTGGGGCGTACCCGATCTGATCAGGCGGTTCACCGCGTACGGCGCGCCGGGGGCCTACCTGCGGGTGCTGCGCCCCGGCGACGTCGGCGCCGGCGACCCGGTCGAGGTGGTCGACCGGCCGGACCACGGGGTGACCATCGGCGAGGTGTTCCGGGCCGTCACGCTGGAGCCGGAGCTGCTGCCCCGGCTGCTCGACGCGCCGGAGCTGCCCGAGTCGCTGGGGGAGAGGGCCCGCCGCCGTCTCGGCTGACGGGCCACCGAATCCTGAGCGGTGCGCGCGCTCCTGTCAGGCCCACTTCGCGGGCCGGGTGTAGCTTCTGCCGGTTACCGGATCAGCCACGATGCTGGGTAGCTGGGCGTTGCGTAAGGCCCGCTCATTGATGAAGAACTGGCCGAGGCCGCCCACCCGGGTGAGATGGTTGGACGCCCGGGTGTTACCGGGCGGCATGGCGAGGTAGATCAGTTGGGTGGGGTTGACCTGCTTGACGATGGCGAGGGCGGGGGCGAGATCGGTGTCGGCGCTGATCAGCAGCGTGGTGTCGGCGAGCCGGAGAGCAGCATCGGCGACCATCCTGGCACCGAGGGCGACGTCGGTACCCTTCTCCTCGTAACTCTTGTAGGGCCGGTTAGGCGGCGACTGTGGCCACGTTCACCTCTCTCCGAGTTCCGTGTGGTGTATGGTGGTGCCATACGACGCCGAGAGATACGGCAGGAACGGCTCCCTTCGGGGGGCCGTTTTTTTTGCGCACGGAGCCCAGCAACGGCTCCGGAGGCCCAACGGCTTGAGGGGGCACTCGGCGACGGCAGCGGGGCCCTTAAACTGAGAAGAATTTCGGGCCAGGGGCCGGGGTCAGGGCGCGGCGAAGACCTCGGCCAGCACCTGCGTCGCCGGGTCGCCCTTCACCCGCGTCCAGGTGCCCTGCTCGGCCGTCCACTCCAGATTGGCGAAGCGGACCCGCTTCACGCCCCGGTCGTCGGCGTGCGAGACCAGCCAGTGCGCGTACCGCCAGCCGTTGCGGTCGTCGCTGGCCGGCACCGTGAGCCCGGTCAGGTCCGTTCCGGCGGTCAGCCGGGGCAGCCCCCAGTCGAGCGTCAGGCCCTCCAGCACGGCGCTGGCCGCGGCCGGCCCACGCATCGTCGGCGTCGACCCGACCGTGCAGGCCACCGCGCCGGTCGCCTGGCCGAGCAGCGCGCGGGTGAGGACCTCCGACTCGTCCGCCCACTTCTGGTACGCCTCGGGGTAGGCCGAGCGCTGCACCCGCTGGGCGGCCTCGGTGACCCGCATCCGTTCCCAGCCCTTGACCTTCTTCAGCGCGCCGTAGAACTTCTTCGCCGCGTAGCGCGGGTCCTGGATCTCCTCCGGCGTGCCCCAGCCCTGGCTCGGGCGCTGCTGGAACAGGCCGAGCGAGTCCCGGTCGCCGTGGGCGATGTTGCGCAGGTGCGACTCCTGGTAGGCGGTGGCGAGCGCCACCACCACCGCCCGCTCGGGCATCCGGCGCTGCACGCCGATGGCGGCGATGGTGGCCGCGTTGGCCATCTGGTCCGCGCCGAGCACCACCTCGCCGTCGGCCCGCACGGTGCAGGTCCGACTGGCCGTCGGCAGGCGCAGGTGGTGGCCGAACTGCTTGCTCACGAACCAGACCGCGAGCAGGGCCAGCACGCACACCACCACACCAGATGCCACGATCGATGCTCGCGTCCGCACCCACACCCCTTTCACACCCCGCCCAGCGTACGTCGCGATCGCCGCCGGCCCGGGCGTGGCTGTTAAGCGGGGGCCCCGCCTATACCGGAGACGTTAAGCGGGGGCCCCTCCTTACACCACCCAGGCGGCGGGGCGCTTCTCGCGGAGCGCTTGCACGCCCTCGCGGCCCTCGGGGGAGAGGAAGTAACCGGTGGAGAGCGCCGACAACTCGGCGATCTCGGTACGCAGGTCGGCCGCGGAAGGGCGGCGCAGCAGCTCCTTGGCCCCGGCCAGCGCCGACGGCGCGCCCCGGACCAGCGACGCGCGGTAGCGCTCGACGGCGGCGTCCAACCCGTCCGCCGGCACCGCGGCGGTGACCAGACCGATTTCGGCGGCCCGCCGGCCGTCGAACGTGTCGCCGGTCAGGTAGAGCTCGGCGGCGGCCCGGGGGCTCAGCCGGGGCAGCACGGTCGCCGAGATGACCGCCGGGATCACCCCGATCCGCACCTCGGTGAACGCGAACGTGGCCTCCTCGGCGCAGACCGCCATGTCGGCGGCGGCGATCAGGCCCAGCCCGCCGGCCCGCGCCGCCCCGGCCACCTTCGCCAGCACCGGCTTCGGGCACTCCCGGACGGCGACAAGCACGTCGCCGAGCATCCCGGCCGGCACCGTCCCGCTGGCGTACGCCGCGGCGGTCTCCTTCAGGTCGGCGCCGGAGCAGAAGACCGGACCGGTGTGGTCGAGCACGACCGCCCGGACCGCGTCGTCGGCGACCGCCGCGGCCAGCCCGGACAGCAGCTCGGTCATCAGCGGGGTGGAGAGCGCGTTGCGGTTGTGCGGGCTGTCCAGGGTGAGGGTGGTCACCCCACGGGCCGTGGCGACCCGCACGAGAGCGTCCGGAGAGGTCATGCCGGGCACACTAGTGGCCATGCCCGGCGTCCTTCCAGAAGGTGAACCCGTCCCGCGTGACGGGTCGCTGCCCGCCGCCGCCCGCCGCGCCGTCGGCGCCCGCGGCTTCGGGGTGTACGTGCACGTCCCGTTCTGCGCCAGCCGGTGCGGTTACTGCGACTTCAACACGTACACCGCCGCCGAGCTGGGCGGTGGGGCGAGTCGGGAGACGTACGCCGACAGCGTGCTGGCCGAGCTGGCGCTCGCCGCCCGGGTGCTCGGTGACACCCCGCCGCCACGGGTGGACACCGTCTTCGTCGGCGGCGGCACCCCCACCCTGCTGCCCGCCGACGACCTGGCCCGGATCCTCGACGGCATCGACCGCACCTGGGGGCTGGCCGGCGACGCCGAGGTGACCACCGAGGCAAACCCCGAGTCGGTCACCCCGGAGTCGCTGAAGGCGCTGCGGGCGGCCGGCTACACCCGGATCTCGCTCGGCATGCAGTCCGCCGCGCCGGGCGTGCTGGCGGTGCTCGACCGGCGGCACAGCGCGGGCCGGGCCACCGCCGCCGCGTCGGAGGCGCGGGACGCCGGGTTCGACCACGTGAACCTGGACCTGATCTACGGCACCCCGGGGGAGACGGCGGACGACTTCGCCGCCTCGCTGGCGCGGGTGGTCGAGGCCGGGGTGGACCACGTCAGCGCGTACGCGCTGATCGTGGAGGACGGCACCCGGCTGGCCGCGCGGATGCGTCGGGGCGAGTTGCCGTACCCCTCCGACGACGTGGCGGCGGACCGTTACCTGGCCGCCGAGGAGGCGCTGCGCGCGGCCGGTTTCTCCTGGTACGAGGTGTCCAACTGGGCCCGCTCGGCGGCCGGGGCGTGCCGGCACAACCTGCTCTACTGGACCGGTGCCGACTGGTGGGGCCTGGGCCCGGGGTCGCACAGCCACGTCGGCGGGGTGCGCTGGTGGAACGTCAAGCACCCGAGCGCGTACGCGGCGCGGCTTGCCGGCGGCGCGTCGCCGGCGCTGGCCCGGGAGCGGCTCACCGCCGACGAGCAGCACATGGAGGACGTGATGCTGCGGCTGCGGCTCGCCTCCGGGCTGCCGCTCGACGTGCTTGACGAGACCGGCCGGGCGGGCGCGGAGCGGGCCCGGGCGGGCGGGTTGCTCGACGCCGGGGCGTACGCCGAGGGCCGGGCCGTGCTCACCCTGCGCGGCCGGCTGCTTGCCGACGCGGTCGTCCGCGACCTGCTGCCCTGACCGGATCCGGCCGGTCCCGCCGCGCGGGACCGGCCGGAGCGGGTCACTTGATCAGACTGGCCGACATCGGATAGCGGTAGAGCTGGCCCTCGTTGGCCTTCACCCCGGCCAGGATGCCGAAGATGATCCCGACGATCATGGCGCCGAAGCCGATCACCAGGCCGATCAGGATGCAGGTGAGGATCCAGCCGACGAGCGCGATGACCGACCAGATGAGCTGGAAGTTGAGCGCGGCGACCGCGTGCGCCCGGACGGTCGGGGACTGGTTGCCCCGCGCCAGCAGGGCCACGAGCGGCGCGACCCAGCCCAGGACGCCGCCGCCGATCAGCATCCCGGCCGCCCCACCGAAGTGCGCCACCAGGGCCCAGGTCTTGTCGTCGTTGTTGGCGTAGCCGACCGGCGGGCCGTACGCGCCACCGCCGGGATAGCCGGCGCCGGGCGCGCCGTAACCCGGCGCACCGCCACCCGGCGGGGGATAGCCACCCGGCGGCGGGTAGCCACCCGGCGGCGGGTAGCCACCCGGCGGGGGATATCCGCCGGCCGGAGGTTGGCCGCCCGGGGGCGGATAGTCACCGGGCGGGGGATAGCCGCCCCCGCCCGGTGCCCCGGACAGTGGTGCGGTGGGGGGCTCGTGGGCCGGCGACGAGCCGTAGGGCGCCGACGGCGCGGTCGGGTCGGGCTGGGGGCCGGGGTCCCCCGCTCCGGGCGGGCGAGGAGGTTCAGTCATGCACGTCACGGTAGGTCCCACGGGCAAGCGGCACCAGGGCTGTTCGGACCCGCCCCGGCCGACTGTGCGGCGGGCCGCACCCGGGGTCCGTCGGGCGATCATCGCGTCGGCGGGACTGCCGACGTAGACTGGCACTCGCTACAGTCGAGTGCCAGCCGCCCGGCGGATGCCGCGGGTCGCCCGGCCGAGGTGCGTCAGGAGGTGGGGAGATGGGTCTCGACGACCGCAAGCTCGCCGTGCTGCGCGCCATCGTCGAGGACTACGTCCACACGCAGGAGCCGGTGGGCAGCAAGGCCCTTGTCGAACGGCACCAGCTCGGCGTCTCGCCGGCGACCGTGCGCAACGACATGGCGGTGCTGGAAGAGGAGGGCTACATCCGGCAGCCGCACACGAGCGCCGGCCGGGTGCCCACCGACCGCGGCTACCGCCTCTTCGTCGACCGGCTCTCCCGGGTCAAGCCACTCAGCCCGGCCGAGCGCCGGGCGATCGAGCGTTTCCTGGTCGGCGCGGTCGACCTCGACGACGTGGTGCATCGCACCGTCCGGCTGCTGGCCCAGCTCACCCGGCAGGTCGCCGTGGTGCAATATCCCAGCCTGGCCCGGTCCAAGGTGCGGCACCTGGAGCTGGTGCCGATCTCCACCACCCGGCTGATGGTCGTCATGATCGCCGACACCGGCCGGGTCGAGCAGCGGCTTGTCGAGCTGCCCGCCCCGATCCCCGCCGAGGACGTCACCGACCTGCGCCGGCTGGTGAACGAGAAGCTTGTCGGCAGTCAACTGGCCGAGACGCCGCCGCTTGTGCAGGCGCTCGTCGAGGAGTCCCCGCCACAGTTGCGTCCGGCCATGACCACGCTCTCCACCGTGCTGCTGGAGACGCTCGTCGAACGGCACGAGGAGCGGATCGCGCTTGCCGGCACCGCGAACCTCACCCGGGGTGGCCTGCTCGACTTCCAGGGTTCGTTGCGCCCCATCCTGGAGGCGCTCGAGGAGGAGGTCGTGCTGCTCAAGTTGATCGGCGAGACGGAGCCGAGCAATGCCACCCGGGTGCTCATCGGCGACGAGAACGAGATCGACAACCTGCGGGCCGCCTCGGTGGTCAGCACCGGCTACGGCCCGGGTGCGACGATCGTCGGTGGGCTCGGGGTGCTCGGGCCGACCCGGATGGACTACCCCGGCAATATCGCCATGGTGAGGGCCGTGGCACGCTACGTGGGCGAACTGCTGGCCCAGAACTGACCAGTCAGGGCCGACGGCCGGCTGCGGCCGACGACCGGCGAACGCGAGACGAACATGAGGACACCGAACGCAGTGGCCAGGGACTACTACGGCATTCTCGGCGTGAGCCGGGACGCCTCCGACGACGAGATCAAGCGTGCCTACCGCAAGCTGGCGCGGCAGTACCACCCGGACGTCAATCCGGACCCGGAGGCACAGGAGAAGTTCAAGGACATCAACGCCGCGTACGAGGTCCTCTCGGACGACCGGAAGCGGCAGATCGTCGACCTGGGCGGCGACCCGCTCGCCCCGGGCGGCGGTGGCGCCGGCGGTCCGGGCGGTCCGGGCGGCGCCGGCCCGTTCGTCGGCTTCCAGGACATCATGGACGCGTTCTTCGGCGGCGCGGCGGGCGGCAGCCGGGGTCCCCGGCCGCGTACCCGGCCGGGCGCCGACGCGATCCTGCGGCTGGAGCTCGACCTCAACGAGACCGCCTTCGGCGTCGAGGCGCCGATCACCGTCGACACCGCGGTGCTCTGCACCACCTGCTCCGGCGCCGGCACGGCCGCCGGCACCCACCTGGCCACCTGCGAGGCGTGCGGTGGTCGCGGCGAGGTGCAGTCGGTGCAGCGGACGTTCCTCGGTCAGGTGGTCTCCGCCCGGCCGTGCACCGTCTGTCAGGGCTACGGCACCACGATCCCGCACCCCTGCCCGACCTGCGCCGGCGACGGCCGGGTGCGCACCAGGCGCTCGCTGACCGTCAAGATCCCCGCCGGGGTCGAGGACGGCATGCGGATCCGGCTGGCCCAGCAGGGCGAGGTCGGCCCGGGCGGCGGCACCGCCGGCGACCTCTACGTCGAGATCCACGAGCGGACCCACGACGTCTACTCCCGCAAGGGCGACGACCTGCACTGCCGGGTGACCGTGCCGATGACCGCCGCCGCGCTCGGCACCCGACTGACCATCAAGACGCTCGACAGCGAGGAGGTCGTCGACGTCAAGCCGGGCACCCAGCCCGGCAGCACGCTGCGGCTGCGCGCCCGTGGCGTCCCGCACCTGCGCGGCACCGGCCGGGGCGACCTCTACGTCCACCTGGACGTGCGCACCCCGACCAAGCTCGACGCCGACCAGGAGCGGATGCTGCGCGACTTCGCCAAGACCCGTGGCGAGGAGGTCGCCGAGCTGACCAAGCAGGGCGGCTTCTTCTCCCGGATGCGCGACGCCTTCAACGGGCACGCCTGAGGTGTCGGCGCCGCTGTTCCTGGTCGAGGCGCTGCCCACCGGCGACACGGTGACGCTCGACGGCCCGGAGGGCCACCACGCGGCCACCGTGCAGCGGCTGCGCGTCGGCGAGGAACTGCTGTTCGCCGACGGCCGGGGCGGCACCGCCGCCGCGCTCGTCACCGCCGTCGGCCGGGGCACGCTCGACGCGCGGATCACCTCCCGGGGGTACGCCGACGCGAGCGTCCCCCGGCTGGTCGTGGCGCAGGGGATCGCCAAGGGCGACCGGGGCGAGCTGGCCGTGCAGGCGATGACCGAGGTCGGGGTGGACGAGATCGTGCCCTGGGCGGCGTCCCGTTCGGTGGTCCAGTGGCGCGGCGACCGGGGCGTACGGGCCCGGGAGAAGTGGACGGCCACCGCCCGGGAAGCCGCCAAGCAGGCCCGTCGCCCGTGGCTGCCGGTGGTGGCCGGCGCCCCGGACGAGTCCACCGCCACGGTGGCCCGGCGCATCGCCGGCGCCGGTGCCGCCTTCGTGCTGCACGAGGAGGCAGACGAGCGGCTGACCACTGTCGAGCTGCCGTCGACAGGTGAGATCGTGCTCGTGGTCGGCCCCGAGGGCGGCGTCGCCCCGGCCGAGCTGACCGCGTTCGCCGAGGCCGGCGCGCGTACCGTCCGCCTCGGCCCGTCGGTCCTGCGCACCTCCACCGCCGGGGTGGCCGCGCTCAGCGTGCTCGCCGCCCGCCTGGGCCGCTGGTAGGTCAGGGGCGCGGGAAGATCGGCACCGGCTGCTCCTCGGGGCCCAGGTCCAGCCCCGCCGGGCCGATGATCAGCGGGTCGGGCGTGCCGACCACGTCGACGTCCTTGCCGTCGTAGTCGAACCGGTGCAGCACGTGGCGCATCGCCTCCAGCCGGGCCCGCTTCTTGTCGTTGCTCTTCACCACCGTCCACGGCGCGTCCGCGGTGTCGGTCCAGAAGAACATCGCCTCCTTGGCCTCGGTGTACTCGTCCCAGCGGTCGAGCGAGGCGAGATCCATCGGGGAGAGCTTCCACTGCCGGACCGGGTCGACCTTGCGCACCACGAACCGGGTCCGCTGCTCGTTGCGGGACACCGAGAACCAGAACTTCACCATCCGGATGCCGGACCGGACCAGCATCCGTTCCAGGTCCGGGGCCTGCCGCAGGAACTCCAGGTATTCGTTCCGGGAGCAGAAGCCCATCACCCGCTCCACGCCGGCCCGGTTGTACCAGGACCGGTCGAAGAGCACGACCTCGCCGGCGGTCGGCAGGTGCGCCAACCACCGCTGGAAGTACCACTGCCCGGCCTCCCGCTCGTCCGGCTTGACCAGGGCGACCACGCTCGCGCCCCGCGGGTTGAGGTGCTCCATGAAGCGCTTGATGGTGCCGCCCTTGCCGGCGGCGTCCCGCCCCTCGAAGAGGATCACCAGGCGCTCGCCGCTCTCCTTCACCCAGTCCTGGAGCTTGAGCAGCTCGATCTGGAGCAGGCGCTTCTGGCGGTCGTACTCCTCCCGGTCGAGGCGCTGCTCGTAGGGGTAGTCGTCACGCCACGTCTCGACCGGGCTGCCGTCGGGCCGCAGCAGCACGGGATCGTCGTCGTGCCCGTCGACCACCCGGTAGTCGGCGGTGAGGTCAAGCAACTCGGTGTCGGCCATACCGCACGTACCTACCCCGCCACGCGGGGTCCGACGCGCCGGATGGGGAGGTCAGCTCCGCAGGTAGGAGGCGCCGTTCAGGTCGACGATCGTGCCGGACGCCCACTCGGCCTCCGGGCTCGCCAACCAGTGCACCGCCGCGGCGATCTCCTCCGGACGGGCCACCCGGTGGAACGGCGACTGCGCCCGCACCGCCTCGCCGTGCTCGCTCTTGAGGTGCTCGTTCGTCATGTCGGTCTCGACGAAGCCGGGCGCCACGCAGGCCACCCCGATCCGGTACGGGGCCAGGGCCACCGCGAGTGACTGCGCCATCGCGTTCATCCCCGCCTTGCTGGCCCCGTACGCGGGATTGGCCGGCTCGCCCCGGAACGCGCCCCGGGAGGAGACGTTGACGATCCGCCCACCCCGCTGCCGCATGTGCTGGGCGGCGCACCAGGCCGCGTTCGCGGCGCCCACCAGGTTGGTGTCAAGCACCTCGCGCCAGCGCGCCCGCCACTGCTCGTAGCTGCTGTCGAAGACCGGGTGCGGCGGGTCGGCCGGCCCGAACACACCGGCGTTGTTGACAAGCACGTCGAGGCCACCGAGCAGCCGGGCCGCCTCGTCCACCATGGCGCGGACGGCGTCCGGGTCGGCCAGGTCGGCGCGGACCACCACGTGCCCGTCGCCCGGCAGCTCGACGCGCAGCGCCTCGGCCAGCTCGGCCGAGTCCCGGTGGTGGACCGCCACCCGGTCCCCGCCGGTCGCGAACGCCCGCGCCACCGCCCGTCCGATGCCCCGCGAGGCTCCCGTCACCAGCACCGCCCGTCCCGCCATGCCGGCCATCCTGCCGCATCTTCCTTACACTGCTGCGATGGGAGTCGACTGCCTGTTCTGCCGGATCGTCGCCGGGGAGATCCCGGCCACCATCGTCCGCGAGACCGCCACCACCCTCGCCTTCCGCGACATCGACCCGAAGGCGCCCACCCACATCCTGGTGATCACGAAGGAGCACTACGCGGACGTGGCCACGCTGGCGCAGGGCGACCCCGCGCTCGCCGGTGAGCTGCTCAACACCGCCGCCGTGGTGGCCGAGGAGGAGGGCCTGACGGTGGACGGGTTCCGGCTCATGTTCAACACCGGCCCGTACGGCGGCCAGGAGGTCTTCCACGTGCACGCCCACCTGCTCGGCGGCGCGCCGCTCGGCCCGATGCTCTGCCGGTGACCACGATCTCCGACCGGCTCGACCGGATGGTGCGGCAGGCCCAGGCGACCGGGCGGATCCCGGCGGTGTCGGCGGCCCTGCACCGCGCCGACCGGCCGCTCTGGACGTGCGCGGTGGGCGGGACCGGCAACGACACCCCGCTCGACCCGGACACGGTCCTCCGGATCGGCTCGGTCACCAAGACCTTCACCGCGGTGCTTGTCATGCAGTGCCGCGACGACGGGCTGCTCGACCTGGACGACCCGGTCGGGCGACACCTCGACCTGCCCGCGCACGGCGACCTGACCGTGCGCCGGCTGCTGTCGCACACCGCCGGCCTGCAACGCGAGCCGCACGGCGACGTGTGGGACACCCTGCGCGTCCCGCCCGTCGACGAGCTGCTCGCCGACCTGGCCCGGGCGGAGCGGGTGCTGCCCACCGGCCGCCGCTTCCACTACTCGAACCTCGGCCTGTCGCTGCTCGGCGAGATGGTCGCCCGGCGACGCGGCGGCACCTGGGCCGAGGCGCTCACCGACCGGGTGCTCGGCCCGCTCGGGCTGGCCGCCACCGGCGTCGAGCCGGGGGAGCGGGCGGCCACCGGCCACCTGGTCGACGCGTACTCCGACGAGGCGCACCCGGAGCCGCCCACCGACTTCGGCGCGGTGGCGCCGGCCGCCCAGCTCTGGAGCACCGCGCCGGACATGGCCCGGTGGGCGGCCTTCCTGGCCGACCCGGCCGCGCTCGACCCGGACGGCGCGGTGCTCGCCGCCGCCACCGTCGAGGAGATGCGCTGGCCGCTCACCACCACCGACGAGTCGCTCTGGGCGGCCGGCTTCGGCCTCGGGCTGATCCTGGTGCCACGGCCGGAGCGGGTGACCCACGTCGGGCACGACGGCGCGATGCCCGGCTTCCTGGCCGCCGTCTACGGCCGGCGCGGCGGGGAGGGCACCGCCGGCGCCATGGGCTGCGCGGTGCTCGGCTCGTCCGGCACCGGCGTGGAGGTGCTCGACCTGCCGCACGCGCTGCTCGCCGCCGCCGCCGAGCACGACCCGGCGGAGATCGAGCCGTGGCGTCCGGGCCCGCCCGCCCCCGCACACCTGCGCGGCATGCTGGGCCGCTGGTGGGGCGAGGGGTTCGAGTCGATCTTCTCCTGGCACGACGGGGCGCTGCGGGCCCGGGGCGCGAACGACCCGGCCGGCCGGCCGCCGGCGGTGTTCGCGCCGCTGCCGGACCGGCCGGACGTGTTCCGCACCGTCTCCGGCCGGGAGGCCGGCGAGCTGCTCCGGCTCACCCGGGACGAGCGGGGCGTGGTGGTCCGGATGCACTGGGCGACCTACCGGTTCACCCGGCGGCAGGAGACGTTCGACGGTTACGACTTCCGGGCCGGCGGCTGACCGTCGGGCACCGGAAATGGGCACGGTGCGTGCGGTGTCGACCCGATACGATGGAGGCAACCGTACGCCGCGCCAGCAGGGCCCGGCGCCGAGATCGGAGAGCAGGTGGCGCAGGGCCCGACGGCCCGACCTATGACCGGCACCCCACCTCCCGGCCCGCCCCGGGTGCAGACCAGGATCACGGTCCCCGACCAGAAGATCATGGTGAACCTGCTCGGCGCGGGCGACGAGATCCTGCGTCTCGTCGAACGCTCGGTCAACAGCGACGTCCACGTGCGCGGCAACGAGATCACCATCACCGGTGCGCCCGCCGACAACGCCCTCGCCGAGCGTCTCTTCAGTGAGCTCCTCGAACTGATCGAGAAAGGCGAGACCCTGACCACAGACGCCGTCCGGCGTACCGTCGGCATGCTCGAGCAGGGCGGCGCCGAGCGGCCCGCCGAGGTCCTGACGCTCAACATCCTCTCCCGGCGCGGACGCACCATCCGCCCCAAGACGCTCGGGCAGAAGCGCTACGTCGACGCGATCGACTCGCACACCATCGTCTTCGGGATCGGTCCGGCCGGCACCGGCAAGACCTACCTGGCCATGGCGAAGGCCGTTCAGGCGCTCCAGGCCAAGCAGGTCGACCGGATCATCCTGACCCGGCCGGCGGTCGAGGCGGGCGAACGGCTGGGCTTCCTGCCCGGCACCCTGAACGAGAAGATCGACCCCTACCTGCGCCCGCTCTACGACGCGCTGCACGACATGCTCGACCCGGAGTCCATCCCGAAGCTGATGGCCGCCGGCACGATCGAGGTCGCGCCGCTGGCATACATGAGGGGCAGAACGCTGAACAGCGCGTTCATCATCCTGGACGAGGCGCAGAACACCACGCCCGAGCAGATGAAGATGTTCCTGACCCGGCTCGGCTTCAACTCCAAGATCGTGGTCACCGGTGACGTCACACAGGTGGACCTTCCCGGCGGGACGACGAGCGGCCTGCGGTTGGTCCGGGACATCCTGGGCAACGTCGAGGATGTCCACTTCGCCCAGCTCTCCAGCTCGGACGTGGTCCGCCACAAGCTGGTGGGTGAGATCGTCGACGCGTACGCCCGCTGGGACGCCGAGCGGGAGAACCAGCAGGCGCAGAGCGTGCACGCCGTGCCGGGGCGCACCGCCCAGGGCGGCCGGGCCGGCCGGCGCCGCTAACCCACCAGAGGAAGACAGTTGTCCATCGAGATCGCCAACGAGTCCGGTGTCGAGGTCGACACCGACGCCGTGCTCGCCGTCGCCCGGCACGCCCTCGACGAGATGGGGGTCAACCCCCTCGCCGAGCTGTCCGTGCTGCTCGTCGACATCGAATACATGTCGGAGCTGAACCACCGCTGGATGGGTGGTGACGGCCCGACCGACGTGCTCGCCTTCCCCATGGACGAGGGCAGCGTCGACCACGGGCCGGGGGAGAGCGCCCCGGCCGGCGGCGAGCCGGCCCTGCTCGGCGACATCGTGCTCTGCCCGGAGGTGGCGGCGAAGCAGGCGGCCACCGCCGGGCACTCCTCCGGCGACGAGCTGCACCTGCTCACCGTGCACGGCGTGCTGCACCTGCTCGGCTACGACCACGCCGAGCCCGAGGAGGAGCGGGAGATGTTCGGTCTCCAGGCCCGGCTGCTGGCCAGCTGGCGGTCGACCCGGTCGCGGTGATGACATCCCTCGCGGCGTCAGGTGCTCCGGCCGGTCTGCCCGATTTTCAGCTCCTGTTCTTCGGCGCCGGGCTGGTGGTGCTCGCCGGCCTGATCGCGATGACCGAGGCGGCGCTGGCGGCGGTCTCCCCGGCGCGCGCCGCCGAGCTGGCCCGCGAGGGCGCACGCGGCGCACGTGCCCTCCAGGTGGTCGCCGGTGACGTGGTCCGCCACCTCAACCTGCTGCTCCTGCTCCGCCTGCTTGCCGAACTGACCGCGACCACGCTCGTCGCGCTTGTGGCGGTCGACACGTTCGGCGCCGGCTGGTGGGCGGCCCTGGTCACCGCCGGGGCGATGACCGTGGTGAGTTTCGTGGTGGTCGGGGTCGCCCCGCGCACGCTGGGCCGGCAGCACGCCTACGCGGTCGGCCGCGCGGTCGCGCCGCTGGTGCGGTGGCTGGGTCGGGCGCTCAACCCGCTGGCCTCGCTGCTGATCCTGATCGGCAACGCGGTCACCCCGGGCAAGGGGTTCCGCGAGGGGCCGTTCGCCACCCAGGTGGAGCTGCGCGAGCTGGTCGACCTGGCCGAGCAGCGCGGGGTGGTGGAGCACGGCGAGCGCCAGATGATCCACTCCGTGTTCGCGCTCGGTGACACCATCGCCCGCGAGGTGATGGTGCCGCGCACCGAGATGGTGTGGATAACGGAACGCAAGACGTTGGCGCAGGCGCTGGCGCTGTTCCTGCGGTCCGGTTTCTCCCGCATCCCGGTGATCGGTGAGAACGTCGACGACGTGCTCGGCGTGCTCTACCTCAAGGACCTGATCCGGCGTACCCAGGGCGACCGGGAGGCGCGGGAGATGCCGGTGGCGGAGCTGATGCGCCAGGCGACGTTCGTGCCGGAGTCCAAGCCGGTGGACGATCTGCTCTCCGAGATGCAGGCGGCCCGCAACCATTTGGTCATCGTGGTCGACGAGTACGGCGGCACCGGCGGGTTGGTCACCATCGAGGACATCCTGGAGGAGATCGTCGGTGAGATCACCGACGAGTACGATGTCGAGCGCCCGCCGGTGGAGCACCTGCCGGACGGCGCCGTGCGGGTGACCGCCCGGCTGCCGGTGGAGAATCTGGGCGAGCTGTTCGACACCGAGCTGCCCACCGACGAGGTGGAGACGGTCGGCGGGCTGCTGGCGCAGGCGCTCGGCCGGGTGCCCATTCCGGGCGCGGAGGCCGAGGTGGCCGGCTTGCGGCTGATCGCCGAGGGCACCACCGGCCGGCGCAACCGGATCGACACCGTCCTGGTGAGCCGGGTCGATCCGGGGTCCGCGCCGGAGGGCACGGGCCGGGGCGAGCCGGTCGAGTCCCGTGGCAACCACAACCGTTCCGAGGAGAGGCAACCCGCCGATGCCTGAGTCACCCGCCGTGCCGGCCGCACTGCCCACCCCCGCCGATCCGGCCGAGCTGAGCGCCGAGGACGGCAAGCTCGTCGTGCTGGCGCGGGGCGCGCGGGGTCGGGTGGGGGCCGTGGAGGGCGCGGCCGTCCGCGACCAGGACGGCCGGACGTACGCGGCGGCAAGCGTGGCGCTGCCGTCGCTGACGTTGACCGCGCTCCAGTTGGCGGTCGCCTCGGCGGTGGCGGCCGGGGCGAGTCGGCTGGAGGCCGCGGTGGTGGTGACCGAGGCGTCGACGCTCGACGGCGCCGGGCACGCCGCGGTCCGGGATCTCTCCGCCGACGCGCCGATCCACGTGGCCGCGCCGGACGGCGCCGTCCTCGGCACGGTGGTCGAGTGACCACGCCCGAGGCGCGTCCCTACCGGGCCGGTTTCGCCTGTTTCGTCGGCCGGCCCAACGCCGGCAAGTCGACGCTCACCAACGCGATCGTCGGCACCAAGATCGCGATTACGTCGAGCAAGCCGCAGACCACCCGGCACATCATCCGGGCGGTGCTGCACCGGCCGGAGTCGCAGCTCGTGCTTGTGGACACGCCCGGCCTGCACCGCCCGCGCACGCTGCTCGGCGAACGCCTCAACGACCTGGTGCGGGAGACCTGGAGCGAGGTCGACGTGATCGGGCTCTGCGTCCCGGCGAACGAGCCGGTCGGGCGGGGTGACCGGTTCATCACCGGCGAGCTGTCCAGCCTGAAGGCCACCGTGCTGGCCGTGGTGACCAAGACCGACCTGGTGGACAAGAAGCGGCTGGCCGAGCAGTTGGTCGCGGTGAGTGAGCTGGGCGAGTTCGCGGCCGTGGTGCCGGTGAGCGCGGTCTCCGGTCACCAGGTGGACACGCTCGTCGACGTGATGACCGGCTACCTGCCGGAGTCGCCGCAGCTCTACCCGGACGACATGCTCACCGACGACCCGGAGCAGGTGCTCGTGGCCGAGTTGGTCCGGGAGGCGGCGCTGGAGGGGGTGCGGGACGAACTGCCGCACTCCATCGCCGTGGTGGTCGAGGAGATGATCCCGGAGGGCAACCTCACGAAGATCTACGCGGATCTCTACGTGGAGCGGTCGAGCCAGAAGGCGATCGTAATCGGTCACCGGGGCAGCCGGCTCAAGCACGTGGGGACCACCGCGCGCCGGCAGATCGAGGAGCTGCTGGGCACCCGGGTCTATCTCGATCTGCACGTGCGGGTGGCGAAGGACTGGCAGCGAGACCCGAAGCAGTTGCGCAAGCTCGGTTTCTGAGGCGCCGCGCCGGGCGCGGCCGGAGGCCGGTGGGCAGGACCAGTCAGACCTATGGGACATCTCACGTTCGGTAGGCGTCTTTACGCGTTTCACAGGTTGCCCGAGCAGGGTAGGGACCGTTGTCTCTGCCCCCGGACCCTGCTGCGAGCTGATGCGAAACCGCTATCTCGACCTGCTTCGCTTCCTGGCCATCCTGCGCGTCGTCACCTACCACGTCACCGGCTACGCCACCCTCACGCTGGTGTTCCCCGCGATGGCGGTGATGTTCGCGCTGGCCGGGTCGCTGATGGCTGCGTCGCTGGATCGCAGCGGGGTGCCCGCCGTGGCGCGCCGGCTGCGGCGGCTGCTGCCCTCGCTCTGGGTGCTCGCCGCGGTCTTCGTGCCGGCGATGCTGCTCACCGGGTTGACGTTCAGCCCGCGGGTGCTGCTCTGGCTCTTCCCGATCGCTGACCCGCCGGCCAACTACTGGGGCGGGCTGGCGCTCAGCCCGATCTGGTACCTGCGCGACTACCTGTGGTTCGTGCTCGCCTCACCGCTGGCGCTCTGGCTGTTCCGCCGGGCGCCGCTGCCCACGCTTGCCGCCCCGTACGCGCTGCTCGCCGCGATCGAGTTCGGCGTCCTGCTGAACCCGCCGGCCGTGCTGCGCGAGTTCGGTCTCTACTTCGGCGCCTGGCTGCTCGGCTTCGCCCACCATGACGGCCTGCTGCGACGGATGCGTAACCGGGTGCTGCTGCCGCTCGCCGCCGTCGTCGGCGCGGCCGGGCTGGCCTGGATCGCCACCCATCCCGGCCCGCGTGGCTACGACATCAACGACATCCCGCTCGGTAACGCGCTCTGGGCGACGGCGTTCATCCTGGTGGTGATCGGGCGGGCGCCGGCCGGCGTGGCCTGGGTCGACCGCGTTCCGGCGTTCGGGCGCGCGGTGACCGTGGTGAACCGGCGGGCGCTCACCATCTATCTCTGGCACATGCCGTTCGTGGTGGCGCTCACCCCGCTCGTGGGCCTGGTGGGCTGGTCGCCGCGCGACCCGGTCGGCCTGTGGCTGCGGGTGGGGCTGGTGCTCGTGCTCGTCGGTGTGGTGACGTTGCTCGTCGGCTGGGTCGAGGACGTGGCCGCCCGGCGTACCCCCGAACTGGTGCCCGGCAAACGGCGCACCGCGTCCGAGCAGGCGGCGCTCGTACCGGCCGGCGCGGCACCGCCGAGCCCGGCCCCGGCCGGCGCTGCCCCGGCCGGCGCGGCGGGCGCGCTCGTCGGCGCCGGGACGCGGGCGCCGGCGCCGCGCGGAAGCCCCGAGCGGTCCGCCGGCCAGGTCGTCCAGCCGGACCGCGCCGCCGACTGAGCGTGGGCCGGCTCGGCCCACGCGGCGGTCGAGCTGGCCGGGCTGGCCGGGCGGCGGTCGGGTCAGCGGCTGGACACGCTGACGTCGCCGCTGGTCGCCGAGACGTCGAGCAGCACGGACGCGCTCGGATCGTTCGTCACCTGTAGGGAGACGTCGCCGGATTTCGCGTCGGCCCGCACCCGGTAACGGCCCTCCGGCACGGCCAGGTCGACGTTGCCGCTTGAGGCGTGCAGCCGGGCCGGGGCCGGCTGGTCCAACTCGACGCTGAGGTTGCCAGAGGTGGCCTCCGCGTCGATCGCGGAGGTGAGCCGGCGCGCCTCGATGTCACCGGAGCGGGCCCGCAGCCGGACCGGACCGGCGGCCTCGGTCAGGTGGATGTTGCCCGAGGTGGTCGACGCTCGGACCTCGCCGCTCGCCCCGCTGACCGTGAAGTCGCCCGAGCTGAGCGTGAAGTCCACCGCGCCTACCTCGCTGAGGTCGACGTTGCCCGAACCGGTGCCGCCGCGAACCGCCACGCCCGGCGGCGCGGTCACCTCCCAGGAGACGCTGCACCGGTTGCCGCAGTCGGTTTGCAACACCAACTCGTCGCCCTTGATCTCGTACCGGCTGTCCGGCTCGCCGCCCTGGTAGCGGACCACCCGTTTGATCCGTACCTGGTCGGCCGGCCCGTTGGCCCGGACCACGACGTCGCCCGAACCGTCGCCGTCCACGCTGATCCGGGTGATGCTCGTGCGTTCGGTCTGGTCGTAGTCGAGGCGGCGGAACGACAGGGTGTCACACCCGGCGAGGACGATGAGCGTGGCGGTCGCGGTCGCGGCCACCACCATGCGGGGCCGGACAGCCGTTCGGAGCGAAGCCATGGCCCAGACCCTAGGGCCGGCGGGACGGCCGGCACATCGGGGATCGTCCGCCGGTCCACCCCGAACCAACCCTGAGATCGCACCCCGAGGAGAATGGGCCGGTGGCCGGCTACCGTCGACAGCTCTACCGCGACGACGCGGTGGTGCTGCGCGTGCAGAAGCTTGGCGAGTCCGACCGGATCATCACCCTGTTCACCCGCCGGCACGGCCGGCTGCGCGCGGTGGCCCGGGGCGTCCGGCGCACCACAAGCAGGTTCGGTGCCCGGCTGGAGCCGTTCGGGCACGTCGATCTCCAGCTCGCCGGTGACCCCAAGGGCAACCTGGGCAGCTCGTTGCACACCGTCAGCCAGGTCGAGGCGATCGAGCTGTACGGCAAGCGGTTCCTCGGCGACTACCCCCGCTACACGGCGGCCAGCGCGATCGCCGAGACCGCCGAGCGGCTGACCCCGGTCGAGCGGGAGCCGTCGCTGCGGCTGTTCCAGCTCACCCTCGGCGCGATGAAGTCCCTGGCCCGCGGCGACCACGCCACCACGTTGGTGCTCGACGCCTACCTGCTGCGCGGCATGTCGTTCGCCGGCTGGGCGCCGGCGCTGTCCGCCTGCGCGGTCTGCGGCGAGCCGGGCCGGCACCGCGCCTTCTCGGTGCCGGCCGGCGGCGCTGTCTGCCCGGACTGCCGGCCCCCGGGCGCCGCCCATCCCGCGCCTGCCACGCTCCTGCTGATGTCCGCGCTGACAAGCGGCGACTGGGCGCACGCCGACGCCGCCGACACCGGCGTACGGCGGGAGTGCAGCGGGCTTGTCGCGGCGCACCTCCAGTGGCATCTGGAGCGCGCGCTACGCTCGCTGCCGCTTGTCGACCGGGACGGCACCCCGGCGACCGGCGCGGTCCCGTCGCCCGGCGGCGCGGGGCCGGGTGCGGTCGCGCCGCGCACCGCCGCCGGACCCGCCGCCGGTGTGAACAGGGAGATGACCGAGTGATCCGTTCGACGAGGGCGACCCGCCGCGAGCCGACGCCGCCGACGCCGCACCCGTCCGGCGCCCGGCCACCGGCGCTGCCGGCCGCCGCGCTGCCCCGGCACATCGCCATCGTGATGGACGGCAACGGCCGCTGGGCCAAGGAGCGCGGCCTGCCCCGCACCAAGGGGCACGAGCAGGGCGAGCACAGCCTCTTCGACACCATCGAGGGCGCGATCGAGCTGGGCGTCCCCTACCTGTCGGCGTACGCGTTCTCCACCGAGAACTGGCGTCGCTCGCCGGACGAGGTCCGCTTCCTGATGGGCTTCAACCGCGACGTCATCCGCCGCCGCCGCGACCAGCTCGTCGACCTGGGCGTACGGGTGGTCTGGTCGGGCCGGGCCGGGCGGCTCTGGAAGAGCGTGATCTCCGAGTTGCAGACCGCCGAGGAGATGTCCCGCGACAACTCGACGCTGACGCTGCAGTTCTGCGTCAACTACGGCGGCCAGGCCGAGATCGCCGACGCCGCCGCCGCGATCGCCCGCGATGTCGCCGCCGGCCGACTCGACCCGGGCAAGGTGACCGAGAAGACGGTGGCGCGTTACCTCTACCACCCCGAGGTGCCCGAGGTCGACCTGTTCCTGCGCCCCTCCGGTGAGCAGCGCATCTCCAACTTCCTGCTATGGCAGACCGCGTACGCGGAACTGGTCTACCTGGACACGCTCTGGCCCGACTTCGACCGCCGTCACCTCTGGTACGCCTGCGAGCTGTACGCCCAGCGGGACCGCCGCTTCGGCGGGGCGCTGCCCAACCCGGTGGCCCCGGGAGTCTGAGCTCACGCTTACCGACGCGACACGCTGGGTATCGGTAGAGACACCAGCAAACGCGGAGGTGAACCACATGATTCAGAAGCGGATCGGGCAGTGGGCGGTCATGGCGGTCGCCGTGCCGCTGGCAGCGGCCGGTGCTCGCCGGCTCAGCCACACGCTTGAGGCCCGTCGTGGCCCGACCGGAGTGAGTCGGCTCCTGACCAGAGGCGCCGACCTGATCCGGCCGCAGAAGGCCAAGCGGCGTCGGTTCTTCTGACCCCCTCGACGGCCGGGCAACCCCGGCCGTCGAGCCGAACGCCCCGCGCCCCGGCCTCTCCGGCCGGACCGCGGGGCGTTCCACTGTCAGCGCTCCCGGGCGTCAGCCCTCCAGTTCGGAGCGGTCACCCGCCCACAGGGTGTGGAACGAGCCGTCCCGGTCCACCCGGCGGTAGGTGTGCGCGCCGAAATTGTCCCGCAGCCCCTGGATCAGTGCGGCCGGCAGCCGCTCGGCGCGCAGCGCGTCGAAGTAGGCGAGCGACGACGAGAAGGCAGGCGTCGGCACGCCCGCCCGGGCCGCGTCGGCCACCACCCGCCGCCAGCCCGGCACCCCGGCGCCGACCCGGTCGGCGAACCAGGGCGCGACGAGCAGCGTCGCCAGCTCCGGCTCACCGTCGTACGCCTCCCGGATCCGGTCCAGGAAACGGGCCCGGATGATGCAGCCGCCCCGCCAGATGGTGGCCGTGCCACCCAGGTCGATGTCCCAGTCGTACTCCCGGCTGCCGGCGCGGATGTGGTCGAAGCCCTGCGCGTACGCGACGATCTTGCTGGCCAGCAGCGCGCGGCGCACGTCCTCGACGAACGTGTCCCGGTCGTCCACCTGCCACTTCTCGCCGGCGTCGGGGAACACGCGGCGGGCGGCCTCGCGCTGGTCGGCGTGGCCGGACAGCGACCTGGCGAAGGTGGCCTCGGCGATGCCGGTGATCGGGATGCCCAGGTCCAGCGCGCTCTGCACGGTCCAGCGGCCGGTGCCCTTCTGCTCGGCCTGGTCGAGCACCACGTCCACGAACGCCTTGCCGGTCGCCGCGTCGGTGTGGCCGAGCACGTCGGCGGTGATCTCGATGAGGAACGACTCCAGCTCGCCGCCGTTCCACTCCCGGAAGATCTCCGCGATCTCCGCCGGGCTCGCGGACAGACCGGCCCGCAAGAGGTCGTACGCCTCGGCGATGAGCTGCATGTCGGCGTACTCGATGCCGTTGTGCACCATCTTGACGAAGTGCCCGGCGCCGTCCGGCCCGACGTGCCGGCAGCAGGAGACGCCCTCGACCTGCGCGGCGATCTTCTCGAAGATCGGCCCGAGCTTGCGGTAGGACTCCGCCGAGCCGCCCGGCATGATGCTCGGACCGAGCAGCGCGCCCTCCTCGCCACCGGAGACGCCGGTGCCGACGAAGTGCAGCCCGTGCGTACGCAGCGCCTCCTCCCGGCGACGGGTGTCGGCGAAGTGCGCGTTGCCGCAGTCGACGACGATGTCCCCCTCCTCCAGCAGCGGGATCAGCTCGTCGATCACGGCGTCGGTAGGCGCGCCGGCCTTCACCATCACGATCACCGCACGTGGCCGCTCCAGCGAGCCGACGAAGTCGGCAAGCGACTCGGACGGCACGAAGGTGCCCTCGTCGCCGTGCTCGGCGACCAGGCTGCGGGTGCGTGCAGGCGTTCGGTTGTGCACCGCCACGGAGAAGCCGTTGCGGGCCAGGTTCCGGGCCAGGTTGCGACCCATCACCGCTAGACCGGTGACCCCGATCTGCGCCGTCGCCTGTTCTGCCATGCGTACCGCCCCTCTCGTCCGCGCCGCGTACCGCGACCGTCCTCGTTGCCGTCATGCGACCG
The DNA here is from genome assembly GCF_056150385.1 of Micromonospora marincola. Classification (NCBI taxonomy): domain Bacteria; kingdom Bacillati; phylum Actinomycetota; class Actinomycetes; order Micromonosporales; family Micromonosporaceae; genus Micromonospora; species Micromonospora marincola. The sequence goes on from NZ_JAXCFT010000010.1 coordinate 45,282, forward strand.
TATCGCGGTCGTACAGGGAGCGGACCACACCTCGACGGTGGGTGAGGAACCGGTGGCGGCCCGTCTCACCCCTCGGCCAGGCGCGCCTCGACGTGGGCGACCTTCGCGGTAAGCGCGTCGGTCACACCGGGACGTAGATCGGCCTTGAGCACGAGGCTGACCCGGGGCGCCTGCGCCGCGACGGTGTCGACGGCCCGCTTCACCACCGCCATCACCTCGTCCCACTCACCCTCGACTGTGGTGAACATGGCGTCGGTCCGGTTCGGCAGGCCGGATTCACGAACCACCCGGACGGCATCGGCGACCAGGTCGCCCACGGACTCACCCACGCCGAGCGGAGTGATGGAGAACGCGATAAGCATGCCGACGATGGTGCCAGTAATTCGGATGCGACCGCCTACCGCTTCGGGCTAGCGTGTCGGCATGCGTAAGTGACGCCCTTCCTCCGAGCCCGGTCCACCGGCCACATGTGCCGTGGACCCGTCCCGCTCCGGGCGTCCGCATCCTCTCCCCACCGCCGTTGTTCGCGGTGACTGTCGTGATCGGATCGCACCGGGGCACCCGCTCGGCGCGTCCCTGGTCGGCGCGCCCGACAGACAGGAGGCCCGCGGATGCCCGCGAAGCGCACCCCGAAAAAGTCCCGTACCTCGTCGCCGCTGGGGCTGACCCCGGCTGCTGCCGACGTGCTCGCCGTGTCCCCGTCGACACCGGTGAACCTGCCCGCGGCTGGTTCCATCGGTCCGGCTGTGCCGGCGTTACCCGATTCGGCGTCGTCCGGTTCGGTGTCGGCCGGTTCGGTGTCGGCCGGTTCGGTGTCGGCCGGTCTGGTGTCGGCTCGCCCAGCGCCGCCGAAGGCCGGCCCGCCCGCCGGCCGCGACGCCCGGCTGGCCGGCCGAAGCCAGCGAGCCGGGCAGAACCGGTTCTACGCCTTCCGGCGCAGCTGACCGCCATCGGCCCCGGCCTCCGCGCGTCCCTCGACGGGCGCGCGGAGAGACCGCCACAGATCTTGGAAGCTCCCGGCCCCTCCAGGGGCCCTTCCCTTCCAAGATCCGAAATCGATCCGGTCGATCATGAAGTTGACGGCGACAAAACGGACAGGGAGTGCCGTCAACTTCATGATCACCGCGGTGCGGTGCGGTGCAGTGCGGCGCGCCGGGCCGCGCTGAGCTGGGCTGGTTGGGGTGGGCGGGGGAGGGGGTCAGCCGATCAGGGGGCGGAAGGCGCCCAGGGCGATGCTCGTGGTGAGGGCGCCGGCTGCCAGTGCGGCGGCGGCGACCACGAGCAGGGCGTCCGCCCGGGTGAAGTGCTGCCGGCGGGCGACCGTACGCGGGGTGCCCGCGTCGAAGCCTCGGGCGTCCATCGCCACCGCCAGCCGGGTACCCCGCCGGATCGCGCCCACCAGCAGTGTGAACGCGGTGGACGCGAAGAGCCGTAGCTGGGCCACCGGGTTGCGGCCGGCGTCCACGCCCCGGGCTCGCCGGGCCATGCTGATCATCCGCCACTCCTGTTCGAGGAGCGGCACCATCCGGAACGCGGCAAGCGCGCCGATGGCGAAGCGGGCCGGGGCCTTGGCGTTCTGGATCAGAGCGTCGGCGAGTTCCGTCGGGTCGGTGGTGGCGAACACGATGATGCCGGGCAGCGCCACCGCGAGCATCCGCAGCACCAGCCCGAGCGCGGTGACAAGCACGCCCTCGGTGACCAGCACCGGACCGGCCTCGACGAGCACCCGGCCGGACCGGTCGGCGGCGAAGAGCACAAGCGTGACCAGGATGCCGACGGCGGCGGCCAGCAGCGGCCACGCCCGGCGGGCGAGCACCCGGTAGCGGACGCCGAACAGCGGCAGCACGGCCAGTTCGACGGCGATGGCGATGGCCGGCGCGACCGGGTCCAGCGTCGCCACCAGCACCATGGTGAACACCATCGCGGCGGCCAGCTTCGCGACCGGGTTGCGCCGGGCCAACGGGGCGCCGGGCGTCGCCACCGGTTCCAGGCCGATCACGGCGCACCCGACCGTCGGCCGTTCGGCGAGGGAGGCCGGCCCGGTCCGCTGGATCCGGCCGGGCGGTCCAGGGTGAGCGTCCGGTCGGCGAGCGCGGCCACGAAGTCCGCGTCGTGGGTCACCGTGACCACGCCGTGGCCGGCGTCGCGCAGCTCGGCGAGCACGTCGACCAGCTCCAGCCACGTCCGCCGGTCCTGGCCGAACGTGGGCTCGTCGCAGATCAGCAGGCGGGGCGCGGTGGCCAGGGCGGTCGCCACGCTCAGCCGCCGCGCTTCGCCGCCGGAGAGGGTGTACGGGTTGGCGCCGGCGAGCCGGTCCAGCCGCAGGCGGTGCAGCAGCGCGTCCACGGTGCCGGTGACCTCGGCCTCGGACCGGCCGGTCCGGCGCGGCCCGAGCGCCAGCTCGTCGCGGACGGTGCCGGTGACGAACTGGTGCTCCGGGTCCTGGAAGACCGAGCCGATCCGGCGGGCCAGCGCGGGCGCGCGCCAGCGGTGCGGGGGAGTACGCGCGTCCCGGCCGGCCAGGTCGGTGGAGGCGGTGACCGTGCCGGTGCCGGGGCGCGTCAGTCCGCCGAGGAGCAGCGCGAGGGTGGACTTGCCGACGCCGTTGGGGCCGAGGACGGCGAGCGCCTCGCCGGCGCGTACCCGAAGGTCGGTGGGGGCCAGCCGGGGTGGCAGGCCGAGCCGGTCGGCGGTGAGCAGCACGTCGCCGGGTGGCGCGGTGGCGTGCCGGGGCGGCGCGGTGTGCCCGGGCACCCAGACCCCGGCGGCGGCAAGTGCCTCGCCGTGTGTGGCGAAGACCGCCTCGGGTGGACCGTCGGCGCGCACGCCGCCGCCGGGTTCCAGCACCACCACCCGGTCGACGAGCGGGAGCGCCTCGGTGACCCGGTGCTCGACCAGGATCAGTGTGGTGTCCGGGTCGAGCGCGTCGGCGACGGCGCGGCGGATCAGCGCGGCGCCGGCCGGGTCGAGGTTGGCGGTGGGCTCGTCGAGCAGCAGCAGCCCGGGCCGCAGCGCGAGCGTGCCGGCGAGGGCCAGTCGCTGCTGCTCGCCACCGCTGAGCGCGGCGGTCGGGCGGTCCCGGTGGTAGGGGAAGCCGACCCGGCGCAGCGCCTCGTCCACCCGGGGCCAGATCTCCTCGGCCGGTACGCCCCGGTTCTCCAGCCCGAACGCGACGTCGTCACCGGAGCGGGCCATCACGAGCTGGGTTTCCGGGTCCTGGAAGACGACGCCGACGCGCTCGCGGGCCTTGCGCGGGTCCAGCCCGTCGATCTCGACGGTGCCCTCCTGCTCGCCGGAGTCCTCGGGCAGCAGCCCGGCCAGCGCCGCCAGCAGCGTGCTCTTGCCCGCCCCCGAGGCCCCGAGCAGCAGCACCCGCTCCCCACTCTCGACGCGCAGGTCCACCCCCCGCACCGCCCAGCGCTTCCGTCCCCCGTGCCGCCACCCGAACCCCCGAAGAGCCACCCCGCTCACCGCTCCACCCCCTCTGCCTCGTCGATCATGAAGTTGACGGCACCACAACGCGCCGAAATCACCGTCAACTTCATGATCGACAGCGGGATACCCGTCAGACCAGGGCTCGGTCGCGGCCGGCGGGGAATCGGTCCAGGACGCCTGTGTTGGCCAGGGCCCGGGTGAGGAAATGGGCGCCGACGCCGGCGACGATCGTGGCGCTGACGATCGTGATCAGCGCGTAGGGGATGCGGTAGGTGGTCAGCTCGTAGGTCTTGTTCCAGTAGACGAAGTCGAAGATGGCCGCGCCGAGGCCGGTGAGCGCGCCGGCAAGCGTCGCCACCGGCAGCCGGAACGAGCGGTAGCGGAACGCGGCGAACGCCAGCTCGGCCCCGATGCCCTGCATCAGGCCCTGGAGGATCACGATGCCGGCCCACTGGCTGCCCAGCAGCGCGGAGATGATCGCGGCCACCGTCTCGCAGTAGAGCGCGGCGCCCGGCTTGCGGATGATCAGGCCGGCGAGCACCGCCGGGATCAGCCACACGCCGTAGAGCACCGCCTGCGCCGGCGGGAAGAACGCGAACGCCGCGTCGGTGGCGCTCCAGAGCAGGCCCCAGGCCCAGAAGACGACGCCGAAGGCGACGGCGATCACCGAGGCGACGACGATGTCGACGGTACGCCAGCGGTTGCTGTCGGTGTGGTTCATGACGGACTCCCAGTTCGTGGTGCGGAACCAGGAGAAGACGCACGCCGCGCCCGGAACGTGCCCGGACGTCGACGCGGCTGGAGGTCGACCGAACTCCCTGCGCTGGCATTACCCAGATCAGGTTCGAGGGTCTGCGGGCACCGGCCCGCACTCTCAGCGCTGTGCGCTCCCCTGTCGGATGTGAAGTTGTCTCAATGGCAGACGCTAGCACCGATGTCGGGCCCCGGCCCAGCAGGGCGACTGTCGGTATGGTGGCGATCATGCGGGTCGAGGCGCGGAATCTGACATTCGAGGTACGCACCGGCGGCCCCGAGGGCGGCGACCCGGTCCTGCTGCTGCACGGCTTCCCGCAGCACGCCGGCGAGTGGGACGCGGTGACGCCCGCGCTGCACGCCGCCGGGCTGCGCACGTACGCGCTCGACCAGCGCGGCTACGCGCCCGGCGCACGGCCGGACGCCGTCGAGGCGTACCGGATTCCGGAGTTGGTGGCCGACGCGGCGGCCGTGCTTGACGCGCTCGGGGTGACCACCGCGCACCTGGTCGGCCACGACTGGGGCGCGATCGTCGCCTGGGGCCTGGCGGCGGCGCACCCGGAGCGGGTGCGGACGTTGACCGCGGTGTCGGTGCCGCACCCGGCCGCGATGGGGCACGCGCTCGCCACCGACCCGCGGCAGAAGGCGAAGTCCGCCTACATGGCGTTGTTCCGGATGCCGGGCAGGGCGGAGACGGTGCTGCTGGCGTTGCGCGGGGCCGCGTTGCGCCGGCTGCTGCGCGGGGTCGGCGACTCCGACGCGGTCGCCCGCTACGCCGAGCCGATGCGCGAGCCGGGCGCGCTCACCGCCGCGCTCAACTGGTACCGGGCGATGAGCGGATCGGACATGAAGGCGGTCGGGCCGGTGGCGGTGCCGACCACGTACGTGTGGAGCGACCGGGACGTGGCGATCGGCCGGACCGCCGCCGAGGCGTGCGCGGCGCACGTCACAGGCGACTACCGCTTCGTGACGCTCCCCGGCGTCAGCCACTGGATCCCCGACGAGGCCCCCGGCCCGCTGGCCGAGGCGATCCTCGCCCGGGTGCGAGGGACGGAGCAGGCATGACGGTGAACGCCCAGGCGTACCTGGCCACGGTGACGGAGATGATGGGTCGGGTGGCCGCCGAGCAGCGGGAGAACGTGGCCGCGGCGGCCGACCTGATCGCCGCGGCGGTACGCGCCGACGGGGTGGTGCACGCGTTCGGCACCGGGCACTCCGAGGCGCTCGCCATGGAGATCGCCGGCCGGGCCGGCGGGCTGGTGCCCACCAACCGGATCGCGCTGCGTGACCTGGTGCTTGTCGGCGGCGAGCCGGCCGACGTGCTCGGCCCGAAGCTGGAACGCGAGCCGGCGGTGGCGCACCGCCTCTACGAGCTGGCCCCGATCCGGCCGCCGGACGTGTTCGTGCTGGCCTCCAACTCGGGCGTGAACGGGGCGATGGTCGAGTTCGCGTCAGTGGTGAAGGAGCACGGGCATCCCCTGGTGGCGATCACCTCGGCACGGCACTCGGCCCGGATGACCTCGCGGCACCCGTCCGGCCGTAAGCTCGCCGACTTCGCCGACGTGGTGCTCGACAACGGCGCCCCGTACGGCGACGCCACGCTGCCGCTACCAGGCGGCGGCGCGGTCGGCGCGGTCTCCTCGATCACCGCCGCGTTGCTGGCCCAGCAGATCACCGTCGAGGTGGTGGCCCGGCTGCTGGCGGCGGGGGAGCGACCGCCGGTCTACCTGTCGGCGAACATCGCCGGCGGGGACGAGCACAACGCCGAGTGGGAGGCCCGGTACGCGGGCCGGATCCGCCGGGGTTCCTGAACCGGTTTCGTGATCATCTGAACCGGGCACAGGCGCTGCTGCCGGTGGGCGTTCACCCGCCGGTCGTGCCGTCTTCACCGGAGGTTCACGAGTGTCCAAGGAATCCGAGCGGCAGCGTTGGCAACGCAACTTCGCCGACCTGCTCCAGGAGCTGCGCGTCGCGCAGACAGGTGTGCAGATCCTCTTCGCCTTCCTGCTGACGCTGCCCTTCAGCAACGGGTTCACCCGGACCACCGAGTTCCAGCGTGACGTCTACATCCTGGCGCTGCTGACCGCCGCCGCGTCCGCCGCGATGATCATTTCGCCGGTCGCGTTCCACCGGGCGCTGTTCCGCCAGGGTCGCAAGCCGGAGCTGGTCCGCTTCGCCCACCGGATGGCCACCGGTGGCCTGTTCTTCATGCTGATCGCCATGGTCAGCTCGGTCCTGCTGGTGAGCGACTTCGTGCTGGACCGGCCGATCGCGTTCCTGCTCAGCGCGCTCACCGGGATCTGGTTCCTGCTCTTCTGGGCGATCCTGCCGTTCAGCCGCCGCAACTGGGGCGACGACGACATCGACGATGACGACGACGACCCGGCGACGCTCACCGCCGACTGACGGTCCGCCAAATCGGGCGTGCACGCGAGGCTACCCCTGGGTAACACCCGGGGGTAGCGTCGTTTTCGTCGCATCCGGACCGACCATCCAGGAGGCAGCTGTGACCACGACACAGAACAACGCCGACGGGGTGGGGCCGCTGCCCACCGAGGCCGGCCAGGTCTCGGAGAAGGAGGCCCGTCAGGTCGCCGAGGCGGCCCGCGAGGCGGCCTGGGACCGGCCCAGCTTCGGCAAGGAACTCTTCCTCGGCCGGTTCCGGCTCGACCTGATCAACCCGTGGCCCCGGTCCGACCCGGCCGACGCGGCCCGGGCGGAGGAGTTCCTCGGCGCGTTCGGGGCCTACCTGGGTGCCGAGGTGGACGGCGCGGCGATCGAGCGCGACGCGCACATCCCGGACGAGGTGTTCCACGGGCTGGCCCGGCTCGGCGCCTTCGGCATGAAGATCGACCGGAGGTACGGCGGTCTCGGGCTGAGCAACCTGCACTACTGCCGGGCGCTGATGCTCGCCGGCTCGGTGAACCCGGCGATCGGCGCGCTGCTCTCCGCGCACCAGTCGATCGGCGTGCCGCAGCCGCTGAAGATGTTCGGCACGCCCGAGCAGAAGCAGCGTTTCCTGCCCCGGCTGGCCGCCGGCGAGGTGTCCGCGTTCCTGCTCACCGAGCCGGACGTCGGCTCCGACCCGGCCCGGCTCGCCACCACCGCCAAGCCGACCCCCGACGGCGCCGGCTACCGGCTCAACGGTCTGAAGCTGTGGGCCACCAACGGCACCGTGGCCACGCTGCTCGTGGTGATGGCCCGGGTGCCGGCCGCGGAAGGGCGGCGCGGCGGGATCACCGCCTTCGTGGTGGAGGGCGACAGCGAGGGCATCACGGTGGAGCGGCGCAACGCCTTCGTCGGGCTGCGCGGCCTGGAGAACAGCCTCACCCGGTTCCACGACGTCTTCGTGCCGAAGGAGAACGTGATCGGCGGCGAGGGCAAGGGCCTGAAGATCGCGTTGACCACGTTGAACACCGGTCGGCTCTCGCTGCCGGCGATGTGCGTGGGCGCCGGCAAGTGGGCGCTCAACGTGGCGCGGGAGTGGGCCGCCGACCGGGTCCAGTGGGGCCGGCCGGTCGGCGAGCACGAGGCGGTGGCGAAGAAGCTGGCGTTCATCGCCGCCACCACCTACGGCATGGAGTCCATGCTTGATCTGTCCTGCCTGCTCGCCGACGACGACCGCAACGACATCCGGATCGAGGCGGCGCTTGTCAAGCTCTACGCCAGCGAGATGGCCTGGCGGATCGCCGACGAGCTGATCCAGATCCGGGGCGGGCGCGGCTACGAGACGGCCGAGTCGCTCGAAGCCCGGGGGGAGCGCCCGGCCGCCGTCGAGCAGCTTCTGCGCGACCTGCGGATCAACCGGATCTTCGAGGGCTCCACCGAGATCATGCACCTGCTGATCGCCCGGGAGGCGGTCGACGCGCACCTGTCGGTGGCGGGCGACATCATCGACCCGGACGCCGGGCTGGGCCGCAAGGCGGCGGCCGGCGCGCGGGCCGGCGCCTTCTACGCAAAGTGGCTGCCCACGCTCGCCGTCGGCAGGGGCCAGGCGCCCGGGGCGTACCAGGAGTTCGGGCCGCTGGCCGGGCACCTGCGGCACGTCGAGCGCACCTCGCGCAAGCTGGCCCGCTCGACGTTCTACGCGATGTCCCGCTGGCAGGGAAAGATGGAGCGCAAGCAGGCGTTCCTCGGCCGGGTGGTGGACATCGGCGCGGAGCTGTTCGCGATGTCCGCGGTCTGCGTGCGGGCCTACGCCGAGCTGGCCGAGCACCCGGAGAACGTCGAGCTGGCGGACCTGTTCTGCCGGCAGGCGCGGCTGCGCGTCGACGAGCTGTTCACCGGCCTGTGGTCGAACACCGACTCGGTGGACGTGGCCGCCGCCCGGCGGATCGTCGCCGGCCGGTACGCCTCGGTCGAGGCCGGCGTGCTCACCCCACCCACCGACCTCCCCTGGGTATCCCGCTGGCAGCCCGGCCCGTCCACCGCCGACGACGTCCGCCGCCGGATCTGAAAGGAGGGGCCCCTGCTTAACGCTTCAGGTATAGGCGGGGGCCCCTTTTAACCCCGCTCACGCGCGGGCGACCGCCCAGGCGATCACCGCGGCGAGGATCAGGCCGTTGAGCGCGGCCAGCACGAGGTACGCCGCCGGCGGGATCTTGCGGCCCTTGCGGACGAAGCTCACCAGCACGCCCGCGTAGACGAGCAGCAGCACGGCGACGACGATCAGGAAGTACAGCACCGGCACACCCTACCGGCCGGTGCGCAGCCCCAGCCCGCGCAGCTCCAGCGCGGCGAGCGCGTCGACTGTCGCGTCGTCGCCGCGCCGCCACGCCTCGGCCACGTCCGGCGCGATCCGGTTGAGCTTCGACAGCGGCTGGCCGGCGAGCGCGCGCAACGCCAGCAGGTCCCGACCGGCCGGCGCGGTGGACATGGCCTTCGCCGCGCCCGCCCGGCGCATCCACCGCACCCGCAGCGGCAGCCAGCCGAAGAGCACCAGCCCGAGGGGGAACACCAGCACCGCGACGGTGAGCGCCAGGGCGAGCTGGCCGACCAGCTCCTGCTGGTCACGGCCGGCGTCGGCCATCGCGCGCGCGGCGTCGGCGGCCCGGGTGAAGGGCGCGGTCAGCTCGTCGCCGACAATCGGCACCCGCCCCACCTTGCCGCCGGCGTCGGCCAGGTTGTCGGCGAGTCCGGCGCCCGCCCCCTCAAGCTTCTGCCCGGGTACGGCGAGCTTCTCCACCAGGTCGTGCACCCAGAACGCGAAGCGGATCGCCGCGTACACCCAGACGACCACGAGCAGATCGGTGAGGAGCTGGCGGAGAGCGGTCGGAAAGCGGTCGGCGTAGATCTTCACGCCGGACAGCCTGCCACGGCGCGGCCACGGCGGCACCGGTCGGTTTTACCGGCCGGCGCAGGCCGGACAGGTGCCGAAGATCTCGAAGGTGTGGCTGACCTCGGTGAAGCCGTGCTCGGCGGAGATCCGGTCGGCCCACTTCTCCACCGCCGGGCCGGCCACCTCCACGGTACGACCGCAGCCCCGGCACACCAGATGGTGGTGGTGGCCGCCGCTGCACCGCCGGTAGAGGTGCTCGCCGCCCGGCGGGCGCATCACGTCGATCTCGTTCGCGTCGGCGAGCGCCTGCAACGTCCGGTAGACAGTGGTCAGCCCGATCCGGTCGCCGCGCCGGCGCAGCATGGCGTGCAGGTCCTGGGCGCTGTGGAAGCCCTCGACCTCGTCCAGCAGGGCGCTCACCGCGCTGCGCTGCCGGGTGGTGCGCGGGGTGCCGGTGGTCATGCCGGTCCCTCCCCGGCGTGGCTCACCGCGTCCGACACGATGTGCGCGACGTGCTCGTCGACCAGGGCGTACGCGATCTCCCGACCGCGCCGCGAGCCGCGCACCACGCCGGCCCCGCGCAGCACTCGCAGGTGCTGGGAGACAAGCGGCTGGGTCGCGCCGAGCTTCTCGACCAGCTCGTGCACGCAGCGCTCGCCCTCGGCCAGCTCGCTCACGATGGCGAGCCGGATCGGAGCGGAGAGGGCGCGTAGCAGATCCCCCGCGCCCTCGAAGGCGTCGTACCCGTTGGTGCCGGTCACCCCGTAATGATAACCAGTGTCGGCTGTGCCGGGCTCATCCGAGCAGCACCTCGTGCTCGGCCGGCTCGACCGCCGCCGCCTGCGCCGTCGTCGGCCGGCCGCGCCGCCGCACCACCCGCCCGCCGGCCGCCAGCAACGCCACCACCAGGAACGAGCCGATCGCCACAAGCACCACCGAGGCGCCGGGCGCGGTGTTGGCGGTGGCGGCCACCCAGATCCCGGCCCCGGCGGCGAACAGGCCCAACGCCATGGCCGCCGTCATGGTGGACCGGAAACCGCGCGTCACCTGCTGGGCGGTGGCCACCGGCACCACCATCAGCGCGCTGATCAGCAGCACCCCGACCGCCCGCATGGCGATGGTCACCGTGACCGCGGTGCCCACCGCGATGAGCAGGTTCAACGCCCGCACCGGTAGGCCGGACACCCGCGCGTACTCCTCGTCGTGGCAGACCGCGAACAGCGCCGGACGCAGCACCAGCATGGTCACCAGCAGCACCGCGCCGAGCACGCCGATGGTGACCAGGTCGCCCGGCGACGTCGTGGTCAGGGACCCGAAGAGGTACGCGTTGAGCGACCCGCTGCTGGCGTCGGAGAGCCCGACAAGCATCACGCCGCCGGCGATCCCGCCGTAGAACAGCAGCGCCAGCGCGAGGTCGCCGGAGGTGCGCCCGTACGCGCGGACCAGCTCGATGACGACCGCGCCGAGCGTCGCGGCGAGCACCGCCACCAGTACGGGGGAGCGGTTGAGCAGCAGCCCGGCGCCGACGCCGGTGAGCGCCACGTGCCCGATCCCGTCGCCGATCAGCGCCAGCCGGCGCTGCACCAGGTAGATGCCGAGCGCCGGGGCGGCCAGCCCGATGACGAGCGCGCCGACGAGCGCGCGGAGCATGAAGTCGTACTGGAAGAGGTCCATCTCAGATGCCCGTCCAGAGCCCGGCGGGCTCCTCGTCGCAGTGCGGGTGGACGTGTTCGTGGTCCGGGTCGGCGTGGTGGCCGGCCGGCTCGGGCACCGCGCCGTCGTGGGCGATCCCGCCCCGGTGCACCACCACCGCCCGGCTGATCAGCGGGCGCAGCGGCCCCAACTCGTGGGCGACAAGCAGCACCGTGCCACCGCCGTCGCGGAACGTCCGCAGGGCCCCGGCGAACGCCTCCTGGCTGGCCGCGTCCACCCCGGCGGTCGGCTCGTCGAGCACCAGCAGCTCCGGCCCACCGGCAAGCGCCCGGGCGATCAGGACGCGCTGCTGCTGACCGCCGGAGAGGGTGGCCACCGGATCACCGGCCCGGTCGGCGAGCCCGACCGCGCGCAGCGCCTCCGCCACCGCCTCCCGGTCCGCCCGCCGAGCCGGCCGGAGCACCCCCCGGCGGGCCAGCCGCCCGGACGCCACCACCTCGGCCACCGTGGCGGGTACGCCGCCGCCCGCGCCGAGCCGCTGCGGGACGTACCCGATGCGGTGCCACTGCCGGAAGCGGCGCTGTGGGGTGCCGAACAGGGTGACCGACCCGGCGCCCAGCGGCACCAGGCCGAGCGCGGCGCGGACGAGCGTCGACTTGCCGGAGCCGTTGGCGCCGAGCACGGCGACCACCTCACCGGCGGCCAGCGTCAGGGAGACGTCGCGCAGCACCGGCCGGCCGTCGTAGCCGACGGTGGCGTGCGTGACCTCGAGCACGTGTGCGGTCATGAGCAGTCCAGGGCGGTTCGCAGGGTCTGGAGGTTGGCGCGCATCGCGGAGAGGTAGTCGCCCTCGGCGGGTGGTCCCTCGATCGGGTCCAGGACGGCGGTCCTCGCGCCGACCTCACGGGCGATCGTCTCGGCGACCTTCGGGCTGACGAGCGTCTCGAAGAAGATCGTGCCGGCCTGGTGCTCCCGCGCCTCCTTCGCCACCTCGGCGAGCCGCTGCGGGGACGGCTCGGACTCGGGGGTGAGGCCGGTGAGGCCGATCTGCTCCAACCGGTAGCGGTCGGCCAGGTAGCCGAAGGCGGTGTGGCTGGTCACGACCTCCCGGCGCTTGCAGGTGCGCAGGCCCTCGGCGTACTCGGTGTCGAGTGTCGTCAGCTCGCCCCGCAGCGCGCCGGCGCGTGCGGTGTAGTCGGCGGCGTGGTCCGGGTCGACCGCGCCGAGGCGCTCGGCGAGCTTGTCGCCGACGGTGGCCAGCCGGGTCGGGTCGAGCCAGAGGTGCGGGTCCTTGCCGCCGCCCTCCTCGTGCCCGGCCTCCTCCCGGTGCCCGCCCTCGCCCTCGTGCTCGTGGCCCCCGGCGGCGGCGTCCCGCAGCGGCGCCACGCCCGCCACGTCGAAGGCGCGGTCGCCGCCGTTCTGCTCGACCGCCTCGTCCACGGCCGGCTGGAAGCCGGTCAGGTAGACGATCAGCTCGGCGTCGACCACCTGGCCGACCTGGCGGGGGTTCAACTCCAGGTCGTGCGGCTCCGCGCCGGGCCTGGTCAGGTTGCCGACGACCACCCGGTCGCCGCCGATCCGCTCCGCGAGGAACTGGAGCGGGTAGAACGCGGCCACCACGTCGACCCGGTCCGGGTCGCTTCCCCCACCCCCGCCGTCCGAGCAGGCGGCCAGGCCACCGAGCGTGAACAGGGCGGCGGTGGCGGCGGCCAGGGCGCGGGGCGTGGCACGAACGGTCATGGGACCAACTGTCCGCGATAACGAAAATTATTGTCAAAAACGCATGATTGCATGTCTGCGCAGGTCAACCGGTGCTGCTCAGGCGACAAGCAGCTTGGCCAGCGCCACCGCGATCAGCAGGGTGAGCATCAGCAGCCGCAACATCCGGGTCGCCGGCGCCTGCACCGGCCAGGTGACCGACATCAACCAGACCAGCCCGGCGGCCAGCACCAACAGCAGGACGCCGCCGGCCGGGCCGGGCGCGAAGAGGCCCACAAGCACCAGCACCAGCGCGGCGAGGAACACCGTCGTCGGGTTGAGCCGGGCCAACCGGGACAGCACGGGACTCTGCGTACGCTGCATGCCACAGACTCTACGAGGAGGAACGCCGTGCTTGTCACCAACCGGTTCGTGGTGGAAGCCGAAACGGTGGACGAGTTCACCCGGGAGGCGCACGCCGCGCTTGCCGCGCTCGCCGCCCGACCCGGCTACCTGCGCGGCGAACTGCTGCGGGCACTCGACGACCCGGCCCACTGGTGCCTGATCACCGAGTGGGAGTCCGTCGGGGCGTACCGGCGCGGGCTCGGCGGATTCGACGTCAAGGTCACCGCCGTGCCGCTGCTCGCCCGATCGGTGGACGAGCCGTCGGCGTACGAGACGCTCGCCAGCGCCGCCCCGCAGGGTGAGATCGTCGTCGCCGCAAGCGATCGTGCCGCAGGTCCTTACCGCTGACTCCCGGGGCACTACCCTGGCGCGTATGACCGCTCCCGGACCGGCCGCGCCACCCCCGCCACCCGTGCCGCCCGGCGCGCCGCCGGCGGACCCGGGCGTGCCCGCGCCGCCGCCCGGTCCCGGCGTCGCCCCGCCGTTCGCCGCCCCACCGACCGAGGGGCGGCGGGCCCGGCTCTGGCTCGCCCTCGGCGTCGGCGCGCTTGCCGTGCTGCTCTGCTGCGGCGGGGGCGGCGCCGCGGTGATCGGCCTCGCCGTGAGCAACGTGCAGGCGGTCGGGGAGCAGGGCCGGGCGGTCACCGACGACTACTACCAGGCGCTCGTCGCCCGGGAGTGGGCCAAGGCGTACGCCCAGCTCTGCGACGACGCCCGGCGGCGCGAGTCCCGGCCCGAGTTCGCGCAGCGGGTCGCCACCGAGCCGCAGATCTCCGGCTACCGGGTCGGCAAGGTCGACACCACCACGCTCACCGTGCCGGTGGACGTCACGCTCGCCGGCGGCCGGCGGGAGGCGCAGACCGTCACGCTGGCGCCCGACCGGCAGACCGGCGGCATGGAGGTCTGCGGGGTCAGCTGACCGGACCCCGGTATTCTGCTGGGCTCGGGGCCGAGGCGGTCGTACCGTGGTCCCATTCCATCCAACTCGACCGCGCCGACCGCCAGCCGGCGTAGGAGGAAACATGCCAGCCGACCGAATTGACGCCGTCGTCAGCCTCGCCAAGCGCCGAGGCTTCGTCTTCCCCTCCAGCGAGATCTACGGGGGCACCCGGTCGGCGTGGGACTACGGCCCGCTCGGCGTGGAGCTGAAGGAGAACGTCCGCCGGCAGTGGTGGAAGACCATGGTCCAGCAGCGCGACGACGTCGTCGGCCTCGACTCCGCGGTCATCCTGGCCCGTAAGGTCTGGGAAGCGAGCGGCCACATCGCCGAGTTCGTCGACCCGCTGACCGAGTGCCAGTCCTGCCACAAGCGGTTCCGCGCCGACCACCTGGAAGAGGCGTACGAGGCCAAGCACGGCAAGCCGCTGACCTCGCTCACCGAGCTGAACTGCCCCAACTGCGGCAACAAGGGCACCTTCACCGAGCCGAAGATGTTCAACGGCCTGATGAAGACCTACCTGGGCCCGGTGGAGAGCGACGAGGGCCTGCACTACCTGCGCCCGGAGACCGCCCAGGGCATCTTCGTCAACTACAAGAACGTGGAGACGGTCGCCCGCAAGAAGCCGCCGTTCGGCATCGCGCAGACCGGCAAGTCGTTCCGCAATGAGATCACCCCGGGCAACTTCATCTTCCGGACCCGCGAGTTCGAGCAGATGGAGATGGAGTTCTTCGTCGAGCCGGGCACCGACGAGCAGTGGCACGAATACTGGCTCTCCGAGCGCTGGAACTGGTATCTCGACCTGGGCCTGTCCGAGGAGAACCTCCGCTTCTACGAGCACCCCAAGGAGAAGCTCTCCCACTACTCGAAGCGCACCGTCGACATCGAGTACAAGTTCCAGTTCGGCGGCACCGAGTTCGCCGAGCTGGAGGGCATCGCCAACCGCACCGACTTCGACCTGTCCACGCACAGCAAGCACTCCGGCGTCGACCTGTCGTACTTCGACCAGGGCAAGGGCGAGCGCTGGATGCCGTACGTGATCGAGCCGGCCGCCGGCCTGACCCGCGCGGTGCTGGCGTTCCTGCTTGAGGCGTACGACGAGGACGAGGCGCCGAACACCAAGGGCGGCGTGGACAAGCGCACCGTCATGCGGTTCGACCCGCGGCTGGCGCCGGTCAAGGTGGCGGTGCTGCCGCTGTCCCGCAACGAGGCACTCTCGCCCAAGGCCAAGCAGCTCGCCGCCGACCTGCGCAAGCGGTGGGTGGTCGAGTTCGACGACTCGCAGGCGATCGGCCGCCGCTACCGCCGGCAGGACGAGATCGGCACCCCGTTCTGCGTCACGGTCGACTTCGACACGCTCGACGACGACGCGGTGACCGTCCGAAACCGGGACACGATGGCTCAGGAGCGCGTCGCCCTCGACCAGGTGGAGCGCTACCTGATCGAGCGCCTCCCCGGCTGCTGAGGGTGTAAGGCGGGGGCCCTTCTTAACGCATTTGGTAGAGGAAGGGCCCCCGCTTAACACCCCGCCGGCGGGGTGGCCCGCACCGCGACGGTTGCGGCGAGGCCCCGGCGGGAAGCGTGCGACTGCTCCACCATCTGGCGTACCCGCCGTGGCTCGCGTCGGATCTGCGCCGGGGTGAAGTGCAGGATCATCACCCCGAGCCGGCTCAGCTCGTTGTGGCGGTCGAGCGTGCGCGCCCAACCGTCCGGGCTCAGGTGGTACTCCCGCGAGTCGACCTCCAGCGCCAGCGCCGACTCGGCAAGGTAGCCGTCGGGTGTCGGGAGGGTGCACCCGTCACCTGTCGTCAGTCGTGGGTTCCAGAGGATCTCCGGGAGCAGCCGGCTCCCGGCGAGACAGTCCCGCAACTCGGCCTCCGGCGCGGAGCGGGCGCCGGCGGTCACCTCGTGGAACGCCTTCCGGATCAGCGCCGTACGGCTGCGCCGGGCCCGGATGATCTCCTCGTCCAGGGCGGCCAGGTCGGTGAAGCTCCGTTGGACGGCCTCGGCCACGATCGCCCGTACCGTCCGCAGGTCGCGCAGGTCACGGGCGGCGTCGACGACGGCCCGCGCGGGCGAGCAGACCGGGTAGTGGGCGGTCATCCGCGCCTTCGGATCGAGGGACAGGGCCCGGGACACCAGCACGTGACCTGTCGACTTGCGGCTCGTCTCATGTGGGACGAGCAGATGTACGTCGGTGGTCCGCGGACTGTATCGGAAGCCGTACCAGGAGAGCGCGGACAGCCCGGTCAGCTGGGCGCCCCGGCCGGCGTACAGGGCCGCGGAGATCCGCCGCTGCTCGTCGGTCAGCACGCCGGTGACCAGGGCGTACGTTGCCGGCAGCACGCGCTGCCAGCGGCCCCGGCGGGTCTGCCGGTAGATGAACATGTCGTCGTAGCCGGCTTGCAGCAGTTGGACGCGCGTGACCAGATCCTGCTGGTGGTGCGCGACATCCGCCAGCCGGGGTGGGTGATCGACCATGCGGCAAGCGTGGGCGACGGGCGGGCGTTCGTGCTGCCCGCCGCCCACGTCCTGTGGACAACCGCCCGCTTGTGGAAAGCCCGCAGCTCACCTGGCGCTGTGATATGCGCCGTGTTAAGCGGGGCCCCCGCCTATGCAGAAAGCGTTAAGCGGGGGCCCCTCCTTACACTTGGGCGGTGAGTGAGTTGAGGATCGGGCCGTATGCGGTGTGGCCGCCGGTGGTGCTCGCGCCGATGGCCGGCATCACAAACGTCGGCTTCCGGCGACTCTGCCGCGAGCAGGGCGGCGGCATCTACGTCTGCGAGATGATCACCACCCGGGCCCTGGTCGAGCGGAACCCGAAGACGCTCCGCATGATCGCCTTCGGCGCCGAGGAGAAGCCCCGCAGCCTCCAGCTCTACGGCACCGACCCGGAGATCACCGCCGCCGCCGTGCGGATCGTGGTCGAGCGGGACCTCGCCGATCACATCGACCTGAACTTCGGCTGCCCGGTCCCGAAGGTGACCCGCCGGGGCGGCGGTTCGGCCCTGCCGTGGCGACGCCGGCTGTTCGCCCGGCTGGTCCGGGCCGCGGTGGACGCCGCGTCCCCCGCCGGGGTGCCGGTCACGGTCAAGATGCGCAAGGGCATCGACGACGACCACCTGACGTACGTCGAGGCCGGGCTCGCCGCCCAGGACGCGGGCGTCGCGGCGGTCGCCCTGCACGGGCGTACGGCCGCGCAGCGCTACTCGGGCACCGCCGACTGGGACGCCATCGCCACGCTCAAGGCGGCGCTCGACGTTCCGGTGCTCGGCAACGGCGACATCTGGGAGGGCGAGGACGCGCTGCGGATGGTCGCGCACACCGGCGTGGACGGCGTGGTGGTGGGGCGCGGCTGCCTGGGCCGGCCGTGGCTCTTCGCCGACCTGGAGGCGGCCTTCGACGGCCGTACCGACCGGCGGCTGCCCACCCTCGGCGAGGTGGCGGTGACCATGCGCCGGCACGCCGAGTTGCTGGTGGAGCAGTTCGTGGCCGGGGCACGCACCCCGGCCCGGGGCGAGCGGGACGGCTGCACCGACTTCCGCAAGCACGTGGCCTGGTATCTGAAGGGCTTCCCGATCGGCGGCGAGCTGCGCCGCTCGCTCGCCATGATCGAAAGCCTGGCGCAGCTCGACGACCTGCTCGGCAAGCTCGACCCGGCCGTGCCCTTCCCGGTCGAGACGCTCGGCCAGCCGCGGGGCCGCACCAACTCCCCGGGCAAGGTCTTCCTGCCCGACGGCTGGCTGGCCAGCCGCGACGACGACACCCCGCCGGAGGGCGCCGAGCTCGACGACTCCGGCGGCTGATCCCGGTACGCGAAAGGGCCCGACCCCCGTTGCGGGGTCGGGCCCGTTCGCCTGTGTCAGGAGGTCGAGTAGCCGCGGGTGGCGATCCAGTCGGCGAGGTTGTCGACGCTCATCCGGTAGGAGGCCATGTTCGGGTTGGCGCTGTCGGCGATGGTCACGACCTTGCCGTTGTCGCGGTAGCCGATGACGCTGATGTAGTGGCCGCCCTCGAAGGAGTGCGTGTTGCCGTCGGTGTCGGTGGCGGTGCCGACGATGTTGGCCACGACCGCTCGACCGTTGTCCACGGTCTTGACCACGTCGGCGCGCAGCGTCTCGGTCTGCTTCTCGTCCGCCTTCGAGCTGCGGATCTCCACCGAGCGGTAGGCGTCCTTGGCGCCGGTCTCCTTGTTCAGCACCGGGGTGATGTCGTTGATGCTGTTGGTGCCGCTCTCGGTGGTGCCCATCTCGCGGGCCATGGCGTCCACGTCGATGTTCTTGCCCTGCACGGACAGGGCGTTGCGGGCGGCGGCGGGACCGCAGAAGTAGAAGTTGGGCTGCGCCTCGTAGCGCACGTCCAGCTCGCGCTCGCCGTGGCCGCCCTTGCGGTCGGCGACGACGACGGCGGCCTTCTGGGCCGGGGCGGCGTGGGCGGCGATGGCGGGTCCGGCGATGCCTCCGGCGGTGGCGGCGATACCGGCAGCGGTCAGAACGGTCTTACGCAGCAGAGTGGTAGCCATGATCGGTTGCCTCCCTGGTCGGGGGTACGCGGCAGGGGGTGCCGCGTGGGGGAACGGACCGGCTCGGCGGCTCGGGGGTGTAACGACCGGCGGCCCGGGGTCATTCCCCACCGGCTCCGGCCGGGGCGCGGGCGGGCGGCGGGCGGGTGCGGCGCGGTCAGCCATGTACAACGCCCCGACCCCGACAGCGATTCCACCGCCACGGTGACGCCCACCACCCGCCCACCCGTCCACGTTGCGACGAATGTCCCCCAGCGTCCGTTTCGCGGGCCGTCCGGGCGGGGCGGTGGGATGGTCAGGGGGTGGTGGGTGTGGTTCCGCGGGTGGGCTGGGTGGGGATGGGGGTGTGGGTGTGGGGCCAGGGGATCTCGGGGGAGGGGTGGAAGGTGATCCCGGCAGTTCTCCAGCGGGGGCCCTGGCCGGCGAGCCGCTCCCGGAAGCCGGCCCAGTCGTGTGTCGAGCGGGGTGACCAGCCCAGCTCGGCGATGGCGGGCAGGCGTGGGAAGAGCATGAACTCGACCTCGGCGCGGGTGGTGACCGACTCGGTCCACAGCGGCGCCTCCACGCCCAGCACGGCCTCGGCCGGTACGCCGTGGACGTGACCGTCGGGATCCCAGTCGTACGCCCGGCGTACGTCGATGAGGCCGGCCCAGTCGTGTCCGATCGGCGTGTCCGGGGCGTACTTCATGTCCAGGTATGCGTGGTTGGCCGGGGAGAGGATCAGTCGAGCGCCCCGGCGTACCGCGTCGGCCGTCTCCGGGTCGTCGCCGTTCGTGCCCCACCACTGGAGGACGCGCCCGTCGGCGTGCCCGGCGGGGGCGAGCTGGTGCCAGCCGACGACTGTCTTACCGGTGGCCGCGACCAGGGCCTGGGCCCGCTCGACGAAGGCCCGGTAGCTCTCCGCCGGCACCTTGAACGCCTCGTCGCCGCCGAGGTGCAGCCACGGACCGGGAGTCAGCGCGGCCACCTCCCCGAACACGTCGGCGAGGAAGGCGTACGTCCGCTCGTCGGCCGGGTCGACGTAGCTGAAGCCGACCTCGGTGTCCGTGTACGGCGGCGGCGCGATCTTGCTGGGTGCCAGCTCGGGGTATGCGACAAGCGCCGCGTTCGTGTGCCCCGGCAGGTCGATCTCGGGCACCACTGTCACGTGGTGGCGGGCGGCGTACGCGACGATGCGCCGGTAGTCGTCCCGGCTGTACCAGCCCCCGGGGCCGCCGCCGACCGCGGTGGCGCCACCGACCTCGGCGAGTCGGGGCCAGGAGTCGACGGCGATCCGCCAGCCCTGGTCGTCGGTGAGGTGCAGGTGCAGGTGGTTGAGCTTGTAGCGGGCCAGGTGGTCGATCACCCGCAGCACGTCCGCCACCTCGAAGAAGTGCCGGGCGACGTCGAGCATGACGCCCCGGTAGGCGAAGCGCGGCCGGTCGACGATCGTGCCGCCGGGCACCGTCCAGCGCTCTCCGGCCGGGGTAGCGCTCTCGATCGCCGTGGGCAGGAGCTGCCGCAGCGTCTGCGCGCCGTGGAACAGGCCGACCGCCGTGTCGGCCGTGATCCGGACGCCGCCGGCCGTGACGTCGAGGCGGTAGCCCTCGTCCCCGAGCCCACCGCCGCCGTCCGGCCCCGCGACGAGCCCGCCGTCCGGCCCCGCGACGAGCCTCGGCCCCGCGACGAGCCCCGGCCCGCCGCCGTCCGACGCGAGGGTGAGCGTCAGCGGACCGTCCGCGTCGGGAGTCGTGGTGTCGGTCACCGGGAGCGGGTAACCGGTGGCCGGTCGCAGCCAGCCGGCGAGGTGCTCGGCCACGTCCCGGCCGGCGGGGTCCACCCGCAGCGCCGCGTCGGCGCGCAGGGTGAAGTCGCCGGTCGGGTCGGGCCGGACCCGCTCGGGGGCGGGCACCACGTCGTGGAGGCGGACCGGCGCGGGCGGGGCGAGCAGGTCGGCGGCCTGGCCGCTGGCGACGCCGGCCAGCTCGGCGGCGTCCGTGGGGACACCGGGCAGGCGGTCGACAGGGGTCGGACCAGCCGACGTCGGGCCGGTCTCGGGGCTGGTGGGGCTGGTCGGCACGGCAACGCTCCGAGGGGTATTCGCGCGGGATATGGCAAAGGTGAGGTTCGGCGATATCCAGTGCCGTCAAGAGTACGAGGTGAATCGGAATTGCGTGTTCCTGCTCATGGAAGCGTTCCCAAAAACCGGTACGGACGCGGGCAGGGGTGACTGTTGTGCCAATAGTCACCGAACGGTCCCAGGTCCCGCGAAGTTCGCTTAACCTTCGCCCACCGATCGCTGACGAGCCGGGATTGCCGGTGGTCGCTCCCGGGGTATGTCCGAACTGAACCTTCGTTAAGTGTCAATGGCGCGCGTGGGAGGCTCTGGTGGCATCGCAAGAAACGGTCGAGCACAAGTACGTCTACGACTTCGCCGAGGGCAACAAGGACCTCAAGGACCTGCTCGGTGGCAAGGGGGCCAACCTGGCCGAGATGACCAACCTCGGCCTGCCCGTCCCGCCCGGTTTCACCATCACCACCGAGGCATGCCAGGCGTACCTGACGACCGGGCGCGAGCCGGACGGGCTGGCCGGGCAGATCGAGACGCACCTGGAGGCGCTGGAACGCGAGATGGGCCGCCGCCTCGGTGACCCGGACGACCCGCTGCTGGTCTCCGTACGCTCCGGCGCCAAGTTCTCCATGCCCGGCATGATGGAGACCGTCCTCAACGTCGGCCTCAACGACCGCAGCGTGATCGGCCTGAGCAGCCAGGCCGGTCAGAACGACAGGTTCGCCTGGGACTCCTACCGGCGGCTGATCCAGATGTTCGGCAAGACCGTCTGCGAGGTGCCGGGCGAGGAGTTCGAGCACGCGCTCGACGAGGCCAAGCGCGCCAAGGGTACGCACGACGACCTGGACCTGGACGCCGACGACCTGCGCGGGCTCGTCGACACGTACAAGAAGATCTTCGCCAAGCACACCGGGCGGGAGTTCCCGCAGGAGCCCCGGGAGCAGCTCGATCTGGCCATCCGCGCGGTGTTCGAGTCGTGGAACGCGGAGCGGGCGGTGCTCTACCGCCGGCAGGAGCGCATCCCGGCCGACCTCGGGACCGCCGTCAACGTGGTCTCCATGGTCTTCGGCAACCTCGGACCGGACTCCGGCACCGGCGTCGCGTTCACCCGCGACCCGGGCAGCGGCGCGCAGGGCATCTACGGCGACTACCTGGCCAACGCGCAGGGCGAGGACGTGGTCGCCGGCATCCGCAACACCGTGCCGTTGCAGGAGCTGGAGCAGCTCGACAAGACCTCGTACGACGAGTTGCTCGGCATCATGGCCCGGCTGGAGGAGCACTACAAGGATCTCTGCGACATCGAGTTCACCATCGAGCGCGGCAAGCTCTGGATGCTCCAGACCCGGGTCGGCAAACGTACCGCCGCCGCCGCGTTCGTCATCGCCGGGCAGCTCGTCGACGAGGGCCTGATCGACCTGGACGAGTCGCTGCACCGGGTCAACGGCGCGCAGCTCGCCCAACTGATGTTCCCGCGCTTCCAGCTCGACCACGAGTTCGAGCCGGTGGCCAGCGGCATCGGCGCGTCACCGGGCGCCGCGTCCGGCAAGGTGGTCTTCACCTCGGCCCGCGCCGTCGAGCTGGCCGCCGAGGGGGAGGCGGTGATCCTGGTCCGCCGGGAGACCAACCCGGACGACCTCACCGGCATGATCGCCGCCCAGGGCATCCTCACCTCGCGCGGCGGTAAGACCAGCCACGCCGCAGTGGTGGCCCGGGGCATGGGCAAGACCTGCGTCTCCGGCGCCGACGAGCTGGAGGTGAACGTCCCGGCGAAGAGGTTCACCGTGGGCGGGCACACCGTCGGCGAGGGTGACGTGATCTCGATCGACGGCACCACAGGCAAGGTCTACCTGGGCGAGGTGCCGGTCATGCCCTCCGAGGTGGTGCAGTACTTCGAGGGCAGCCTCGACCCGGAGCACATCGACAACCCGCTGGTCCGGGCCGTACACCGGATCATGACGCACGCCGACTCGGCGCGGCGGCTGCGGGTCCGGACGAACGCCGACACCGGCGCGGACGCGGCGCGGGCCCGGCGCTTCGGCGCCGAGGGCATCGGCCTGTGCCGGACCGAGCACATGTTCCTCGGTGACCGTCGGGAGCTCGTCGAGCGGCTCATCCTCGCCGGCGGCGGCCGGGAACGGGAGGACGCGCTGGCCGCGCTGCTGCCGTTGCAGCGCGACGACTTCGTGGAGATCTTCCGGGAGATGGACGGACTGCCGGTCACCGTGCGGCTGATCGACCCGCCGCTGCACGAGTTCCTGCCGCCGTTGGAGCAGCTCGCGGTGAACGTCGCGGTCGCGCAGGAGCGCGGCGAGGACGTGGCGAAGGAGGAGGCGCTGCTGTCCGCCGTCCGGCGGATGCACGAGGAGAACCCGATGCTGGGCCTGCGCGGGGTCCGGCTCGGCCTGGTCATCCCGGGCCTGTTCGCGATGCAGGTCCGCGCCATCGCCGAGGCCGCCGTCGCGGTGGCCCGCGACGGCGGGTCGGCCCGTCCGGAGATCATGGTGCCGCTGGTCGGGGCCGTGCAGGAGCTGGAGACGGTACGCGCCGAGGCCGAGCGGATCATTGCCGAGGTGGTCGGGGACAGCGGCGTCGAGGTGCTGATCGGCACGATGATCGAGGTGCCCCGGGCGGCGCTCACCGCCGGGCAGATCGCCGAGGCGGCCGAGTTCTTCTCCTTCGGCACCAACGACCTGACCCAGATGGCCTGGGGCTTCTCCCGCGACGACGTGGAGGGCGCGTTCTTCTGGCGCTACCTGGAGCTGGGCATCTTCGGCATCTCGCCGTTCGAGTCGATCGACGCCGACGGGGTCGGCCGGCTGGTCCGGATCGCCGCCGAGGAGGGCCGGGCGGCCCGGCCCGGGTTGAAGCTCGGCGTCTGCGGCGAGCACGGCGGTGACCCGGACTCGGTGCACTTCTTCCACTCCGTCGGGCTGGACTACGTCTCCTGCTCGCCGTTCCGGGTGCCGGTGGCCCGGTTGGAGGCCGGCCGCGCGGCCATCAGCACGACCGGCTCCGACTCACGCTGAGCACGTCCGGGCGGGCCGTCGGTGACCACCGGCGGCCCGCTGGCGCGCCAATCCGGGCACTCCGGCGTAACCTGAGCTTCCGCCACGTGTTGATCGGGAGGGATGGCCGCATGACCGCCGTCTGGGAGAACCTGACCGTCGACGCCCAGGACCCGTCCCGGCTCGCCCGTTGGTGGGCCGAGGCGCTCGGCTACCAGGTGATCACCGACAAGCCGGACGAGGTGGAGATCCGCCGGACGCCCGACTCCCTCCCCGGCATCGTCTTCGTCCCGGTCTCCGGGCCGAAGCAGGGGAAGAACCGGCTGCACATCGACCTGCGCCCGACCGATCTGGAGGCTGAGGTGGAACGGCTCGTCGACATGGGCGCGCGGCACGTCGACCTCGGGCAGGGCGACGTGGAGTGGACCGTGCTGTCCGACCCGGAGGGCAACGAGTTCTGCGTCCTGCGGGCGCGTGCACGCTGACGACGCGGCCCGGCTGGTCGCCGAGGCGCCCAAGGACACCGGGTACGGCCGGTCGCCGTTCGAGCGGGACCGAGCCCGGGTGCTGCACTCGGCGGCGTTTCGTCGGCTCGCCGCGAAGACCCAGGTGCACACCGCCGGCACCGACGACTTCCTGCGTACCCGGCTGACCCACTCGCTCGAGGTGGCGCAGGTCGCCCGCGAGATGGGCGCCCGCCTCGGCTGCGACCCCGACGTGGTGGACACCGCCGGGCTGGCGCACGACCTGGGCCACCCACCGTTCGGCCACAACGGCGAGTACGCCCTGGACGAGCTGGCCGGCGCCGTCGGCGGCTTCGAGGGCAACGCGCAGACGCTGCGCGTGCTCACCCGGCTGGAGGCCAAGGTGCTCACCCCGGCCGGGCGGTCCGCCGGGCTCAACCTCACCCGGGCCACGCTCGACGCGGTAGGTAAATATCCGTGGCCGCGCCGGCCCGGTGAGCGCAAGTTCGGGGTGTACGCCGACGACGGTCCGGTCTTCGACTGGCTGCGCGCCGGCGCCCCGCCAGGTGGCCGGCGCTGCCTGGAGGCCCAGGTGATGGACTGGGCCGACGACGTGGCGTACTCGGTGCACGACGTCGAGGACGGCATCCACGGCGGGTACGTCGACCTGCGCCCGCTGCTCGCCGACCCGGACGAGCGGCGGGCGCTCTGCGCCGACGTGGCGTCCGCCTACTCCGGCGAGGGGCCGGAGGACCTGGGTGAGGTGCTGGCCGAGTTGCTCGCCGAGCCGGCGCTCGCCCCGCTCGCCACGTACGACGGGAGCCATCGGGCGATGGCCGCGCTGAAGGCCACCACGAGTGTGCTCACCGGCCGGTTCGTGTCGACGGTGGTGGCCGCCACCGAGGCGCGCCACGGCGCCGGGCCGCACCGCCGCTATGCCGCCGACCTGGTGGTGCCGCGTCGGATCCGGGCGCAGTGCGCGCTGCTCAAGGGCATCGCCCTGCGCTACGTGATGCGCCGCCCGGGCGCCCGGGGTCGTTACGACAGGCAGCGGGCGATCCTGGCCGAGCTGGTTGCCGCGCTGCTGGACCGGGCCCCGGACGCGCTCGATCCGGTCTTCGCCCCGCTCTGGCGCGACGCTCCGGACGACGCCGCCCGGCTGCGCGTGGTGATCGACCAGGTGGCGTCGCTCACCGATCCGGCGGCGCTGGCCTGGCACGCCCGCCTGGTGTCGCCGAGCTGACCGCCCGGCCGGCGGACCGGGCCGCTCGGTTAGGGTAGCCTAACCCGCATGACGGAACGCCCGAAGTCGCTCACCGCCGCCACTGTCGTCCGGACCGCGCGGCCCACCCCGCACCTGATCCGGCTCGTGCTTGGTGGCGCCGAGCTGACCGGCCTGCCGGTGGGCGCGTACACCGACCACTACGTGAAGTTCGTCTTCCCGCCGGACGGGGTGACCTATCCGCACCCGATCGACATGGCGACCATCAGGCGCGAGTTCCCGGCCGAGCAGTGGCCGCGGCTGCGCGCGTACACGGTGCGGGCCTGGGACGCGACGGCCGGCGAGCTGACCGTGGACGTGGTCTATCACGGCGACGAGGGCCTGGCCGGCCCGTGGGCGGCCGGGCTGCGCCCGGGCGACCGGGTCCTGTTCGCCGGGCCCGGTGGCGCGTACGCGCCGGACCCGATGGCCGACTGGCACCTGCTGGCCGGCGACGAGAGCGCGCTCCCGGCGATCGCCGCCGCCCTGGAACGGTTGCCGGCTGGCGCGCCGGCGAAGGTCTATGTCGAAGTGGAGGGTCCGGCCGACGAGCTGCCGCTGACCAGCGCGGGCGCGGTCGAGCTGCGCTGGCTGCACCGCGCCGGACGGCCGGCGGGCGAGCCGCTCGTCGAGGCGGTCGCCGCGTTGGAGTTCCCGCCGGGTCGGGTGCACGCGTTCGTGCACGGCGAGGCCGGCGCGGTCAAGGAGTTGCGCCGGTTGCTGCGGGTCGAGCGCGGCGTGCCCCGGGCCGACCTGTCCATCTCCGGCTACTGGCGACGCGGCCTGGACGACGAGGGCTGGCGCTCCACCAAGCAGACGTGGAACGCCGAGGTCGAGGCCGAGGAGGCCGCCGCCGTCCCGGCCTGACCGCCCCGCCCCCGCCCCCCGACCCCGACGTCGATCTTGGACTTGTGGCACCGAAGAAAAGGTGCACAAGCCGCAAACGTTGGCACCACAAGTCCAAGATCGACGGGGCCGGCCTGGGCTGGAGGAGCTACCCGGGGGCGCACCGTTCGAGCATGGAGCGGGTGTGTATCTGCATGTAGTAGAGGTGCTACATTCTGGGGCATGACTGCGACCGACTCTCTGGATGCCGTCGCGCCGACCGGGCCACCCGACGAGGATCTCGTCCTCGACGTGCGGGATCTGCGCATGCGCTACGGTGCCGTCGACGTGCTGCACGGTGTCGACCTCACCGCCCGGCCCGGCGAGGTGGTCGCGCTGCTCGGGCCCAACGGCGCCGGCAAGACCACCACCATCGAGATCCTGGAGGGCTTCCGGCTGCCCTCGGCCGGCACGGTCCGGGTGCTCGGCGTCGACCCGGCCCACGGCGACGAGCGGTGGCGGGCCCGGCTCGGCGTCGTGCTCCAGTCCTGGCGCGACCACGGCAAGTGGCGGGTCGGGGAGCTGCTGGCCCACCTCGGCGACTTCTACGCGCCGTACGCGACCGACCGGTTCCGGCGGCCCTGGCCGGTCGACGACCTGCTGGCCACGGTGGGGCTGACCGCGCACGCCGACACCCGGGTGGCCCGGCTCTCCGGCGGGCAACGCCGCCGGCTCGACGTGGCGGTAGGCATCGTGGGCCGGCCGGAGCTGCTCTTCCTGGACGAGCCGACGGTCGGCTTCGACCCGGCGGCCCGGCGCGAGTTCCACGAGCTGGTGCACCGCCTCACCGACACCGACGCGACCACCATCGTGCTGACCACCCACGACCTGGCCGAGGCGGAGAAGCTGGCCGACCGCATCCTCATCCTCGCCGGCGGCCTGATCATCGCCGAGGGCTCACCGGACCAGTTGGCCCGCCGCGTCGCCGGGGACGCCGAGATCCGGTGGACCCGCGACGGCGAGCGCTACGTGCATGCCACCGCCGACGCCACCGGCTTCCTGCGCGACCTGCTCCGCGAGCACGGCGACCGGGTGCGGGAGCTGGAGGTGCGCCGGGCCAGCCTGGAGGACGCCTACCTGGCGCTCGTGCACGAGGAGGAGACCGGGATCCGCACCGGCCGGGCCGAGCGGGTGTGGCAGCAGGAGGCGACGCGATGAACCCGACCACCAACGCGCTTCGGGCCGGCGTGCGGCGCGGCCTGATCGAGCTGCGCGCCACGTTCACCAACGGCCAGGACCTGTGGAACTACCTCTTCCCGACGGTGGTGCTGCTGGTCGCCATGTTCTGGATGCGCGGCTCGACCGTGCCGGGCACGGACTTCTCCCTCGGCGCCCGGACCCTGCCCAGCGCGCTCGGCATGGGCATGCTCTTCGGCGGCTTGCTCGGGCTGGCCCAGCAGCTCATCGTGGACCGGGAGGACGGCACGCTGCTGCGCGCCAAGGCGATCCCGGACGGCATGCTCGGCTACCTCGTCGGCAAGCTGGTGCTGATCTCGGCCGTCTCGCTGATCGGCCTGGCCATCCAGCTCACCCCCGGCCTGTTCCTCCTGGACGGGCTGCGGCTCGGCGACCCCGGCGCCTGGCTCACCCTGGCCTGGGTGGTGCCGCTCGGGCTGGTGGCGACGCTGCCGCTGGGCGCGGTGATCGGCTCGGTGATCGAGAACCCGCGCAACATGGGCCTGGTGGTCCTCCCGATCTTCGGCCTGATCGCGCTCTCCGGCATCTTCTATCCGATCAACGACCTGCCCGGCTGGGTGCAGGGCGTGGCCCAGGTCTTCCCGCTCTACTGGCTAGGCTTGGGCATGCGCTCGGCGATGCTCCCGGCCGACCTGGCGGCGGTCGAGCTGGGCGGCTCCTGGCGGCACCTGGAGACGCTCGGCGTGCTCGGCGCCTGGGCGGTGCTCGGGCTCGTGCTGGCCCCGGTGGTGCTGCGACGGATGGCCCGCCGGGAGTCCGGCTCGCGGGTCGCGGCCCGGCAGGAGCGGGCCATGCGGCGGGTCGGATGAGAGGGCGTCGATGAGCGAGACCGTGCACAACCGCATCTCGGTGCTGCGCGCCGAACGGGGCATCTCCCGCCGGCAGCTCGCCGACGCGCTCGGTGTGCACTACCAGACCGTCGGTTACCTGGAACGCGGCGAGTTCCGGCCCAGCCTGCACCTGGCGCTGCGCATCGCCGCGTACTTCGAGGTGCCGGTCGAGGTGGTCTTCTCCATCGAGCCGTTCCCGCGGATCGGCGACGCCCCGGCCGTCCGCTCGGCCTGAGCCCGGGTGCGGGCGTCGTGGGCCACACGCCCGTGCCCCCGGCCGCCGGATCGTCGGTCCGGCAGGGCAGGATGTACGCCGAGGGGGTGGCGGTCATGGCGGGGCGGATCCGGGACGAGGACATCGCGCTGGTCCGCGAGCGCACCGCCATCGCGGACGTCATCTCCGATGTGGTGACGCTCAGGTCGGCCGGTGGCGGCAACCTCAAGGGGCTCTGCCCGTTCCACGACGAGAAGAGCCCGTCGTTCAACGTCTCGCCCGCCCGCAACGTGTTCTACTGCTTCGGCTGCGGGGTCGGCGGTGACGCGATCAAGTTTCTGATGGACGCCGAGCACCTCGGGTTCATCGAGTCGGTCGAGAGCCTCGCCGCCCGGGCCGGCATCCAACTGCGCTACGTCGAGGACGACAGGTCGACGCCGCGTGCCCGCCCGCAGCAGGGGCAGCGGCAGCGCCTGGTGGCCGCGCACGCCGCCGCCGTCGAGTTCTATCGCGCCCAGCTCACCACCGCCGGCGCCCGGCCGGCCCGGGAGTTCCTCGCCGGGCGCGGCTTCGACCGGGCCGCCGCCGAGCGCTACGGCTGCGGGTTCGCCCCCGACGGGTGGGACCTGCTCACCAAACACCTGCGCCAGCGGGGCTTCAGCCACGACGAGCTGGTCACCGCCGGCCTGTCCCGCCCGGCCCGGTCCGGCTCGCTGATCGACAGGTTCCGGCGTCGCCTGATGTGGCCGATCCGGGACATCACCGGCGACGTGATCGGCTTCGGCGCCCGCAAGCTGTTCGACGACGACGACGGCCCGAAATACCTCAACACCCCCGAGACGCCGATCTACAAGAAGTCGCACGTCCTCTACGGCATCGACCAGGCCAAGCGGGAGATCGCCAAGCAGGGCAAGGTGGTGGTGGTGGAGGGCTACACCGACGTGATGGCCTGCCACCTCGCCGACGTCCCGACCGCGGTGGCGACCTGCGGCACCGCGTTCGGCTCGGACCACATCTCGGTGCTGCGCCGGGTGCTCTTCGACAGCGACGAGCGGGCCGGGGAGATCATCTTCACGTTCGACGGGGACGCCGCCGGCCAGAAGGCCGCGCTGCGGGCCTTCGAGGACGACCAGCGCTTCGTCGGGCGTACGTTCATCGCGGTCAGCCCGGACAACATGGACCCGTGCGACCTGCGGCTGGCAAAGGGCGACCTGGCCGTCCGCGACCTGGTGGCCCGCCGCGAGCCGCTCGTGGACTTCGCCCTCCGGCACGTGATCACCCGGTTCGACCTCGACACCGTCGACGGCCGGGTCGAGGCGATGCGCCGGGCCGCGCCGCTGGTCGCGAAGATCAAGGACCGGGAGAAGCGTCCGGAGTACGTCCGCAAGCTGGCCGGCGACCTCGGCATGGAGATCGAGCCGGTGCAGCGCGCCGTGCTCACCGCCGCGCACGCCGAGCCGGGCGGCGGCCGTCCCGCGCCGTCCCGCCCGGGGCCCACCACGCCGGCCGTGGACAGCCCGCGGTCGATGGTGGAGCGGGAGGCGCTGAAGCTGGCGCTCCAGGAGCCGGTGCTGGCCGGCCCGATGTTCGACGCCGTCGAGGTCACCGACTACCAGCACCCGGTGCACGCCGCGGTCCGCGCCGCCGTCGCCGAGGCCGGTGGGGCGGCCGGCGCCACCGGCGGCGCGGTCTGGATCGGGCGGGTCCGCGACGCCTGCGCCGACCTGGCCGCCCAGGCCCTGGTGGGCGAGCTGGCGGTGGAGCCGCTGCGCATCGACGGCGAGGTCGACCCGAGGTACGTCTCGGTCACCATGGCCCGGTTGCAGTGGAGTTCGGTCACCGGCCGGATCCGGGACCTCAAGTCGAAGATCCAGCGGATCAACCCGGTGAGCAACAAGGACGAATACTTCGCCCTCTTCGGCGAGCTGCTCTCGCTTGAGCAGCACGCGCGGGCGCTACGCGAGCAGGCCGCGGGAGGACTGTGATGGGGCTGTTCCGCCGCCGCCCGAAGCTGCCGCCGGCCGACCGGCCGCCGCTCGCCGCCGACGAACGGGTGCTCGCCTGGGCCGCCGCCGGCAACGGCGAGGGCGACGGCGTGCTTGTCGCCACCAACCGTGGGCTGTGGCTGCCCGGTCGCGGCCACCGCCTGGGGTGGCACGACATCCTCAAGGCGATCTGGTCCGGCCGCGAGCTGACCGTCACCCCGGCCGAGCCGGTCGGGGAGCGGGACGGCTACCTCGTGGTCGCCGACGCCCCGGCCGAGACCTACCTGCTGCTCGATCCGGGCGACCTGCCGCACCAGGTGCGGGCCCGGGTGACCGGCTCGGTGGCGTACACCGCGCACCATCAGGTGCCGGGCGGTGCCGGCCGGATCGCCGCCCGGCGGGTGTCCGGGGTCGACGGTCTGACGTGGACGGTCCGCTACGACCCGGGCACGCCGGCCGACGACGAGGCGGTGGTCGCCGAGACGGGCCGCCTGGTCGGCGAGGCCCGCGCCGCGACCACACCCGCCGACGCCTGAGCGCGACCGGCGCGGGTTCGAGCTGCGCTGAATTCGGGTCGTCGGAGTTCCATACCGGCTGTTAGCGTCGCGGGATGTTCGCCACCGACCGGGTCCGGTTGCGCCCGCCCACGCCCGACGACGCGCCGAACATCTTCCGGCTCGACGGTGACCCCGAGCTACACCTGCTCACGGACGGCGAGCCGTTCCTGCCGCGCCACGTCGGCCAGGTCCGCGCCCGGCTGGAAAAGCAGGGCAGCGAGCCGCCCGACGGCCGCACCTCCGTGTCGCTGCTGGCCGAGACCGTGGCCGACGGCACGTTCCTCGGCGGCTGCTCGCTGTGGGGGATCAGCGCGTTCGAGCGGTACGCCCACCTCGGCATCTCGCTACTCCCCGAGGCGCGTGGCCAGGGCTACGGGACCGAGGTGATCCGGTTGCTCTGCCGGTACGGCTTCCGCAACCGCAACCTGCGCCGGCTGGAGATCGAGACGCTGGCCGGCAACACGGCGATGCGGCGAACCGCCGAGACGTGCGGCTTCACCCACGAGGGCACCCAGCGGGAGCGCGCGTACGACGGTGACGGCTTCGCGGACCTGGCGATCTACGGTCTGCTGCGGCGCGACTGGACGCCGTAGCCGATGCCTGTGTCGGCGAAGTCCTCCCCCTCCGGCAGTCGCGCAATGCCATAGCGGATCTCGGCGACAGTGACGGCTGTGGTGTACAGGCCAGTGCTTGAACTCTGCCGAAGCCATGTCAGCACCACGGGCTCGGGCTCGGCCCGCATGAGTTCCGAGACGACGTTGGTGTCAAGAACGATCATCACTCGGGCAGGCTCGCCGCGCGGGCTCGAGTGGAGCGGGCGGGCAGATCCAACTCGACGCCACCTAGCCGGTTGAACCGGTCGGTGAGCGCACCGAACAGATCGGTCCCCGGAGAGTCCTCGGCGACTGCTGCGCGGAGACGCAACTTCTCTCGGACTGCGTCGTCGAGGTCTCTGATGCTGAGGGCTGCCACGTTCTCCTCCCATCTGAGCAGATGAGAGCAATGCTAGCGCCGTATGGCTGACGGTTACCGTAGGTCGTCGGCCGGGACGCTCGGGGTAAAAAGAAAGGCAAGGAGTCGACCGCTCCCTGCCACTATCAACGTATATCGCACCCCGGGTCTTGTGGCAAGACCCGGGTGCTGTTGAAGAATCTCCGTTCGACGCCGACCTGGCGACATCGAAACGGGGGATTCCATGATCGACGTGATCATCGTGGGTGGCGGGCCGACCGGCCTGATGCTGGCCGCCGAGCTGCGGCTGCACGACGTGGGCGTGGTCGTGCTGGAGCGGGAGCCGGAGCCGAACGTCGTGGTCCGCTCGCTGGGCATGCACGTCCGCAGCATCGAAGTGCTGGCACAGCGTGGCCTGCTGGAGCGGTTCCTCGCGTCCGGGCAGACGTTCCAACTCGGCGGCTACTTCGCCGGCATCGCCAAGGCGTGGCCGCAACGGATGGACACCGCGCACAGCTACATCCTCGGCATCCCGCAGCCCGTCACCGAGCGCCTGCTGGCCGAGCACGCCACCGAGGCCGGCGCCGAGATCCGGCGGGGGAGCGACCTCGTCGGGCTGAGCCAGGACGAGGGCGGAGTGACAGCCGAGCTGGCCGACGGCACCCAGCTGCGCGCGCGGCATCTCGTCGGCTGCGACGGCGGTCGCAGCACGGTGCGCAAGCTGCTGGGCGTCGGTTTTCCCGGTGAGCCCACCCGATACGAGACGCTGCTGGGCGTGATGGAGCTGACCGCGCCGCGGGACGAGGTGATCGCGGTGATGACGGAGGTGCGCAAGACGCAGCTTCGGTTCGGCGCCGGGCCGGTCGGGGACGGGGAGGGGCTGTACCGCGTGGTCGTGCCCGCGGCCGGCGTGGCGGAGGACCGCACCGCACCGCCGAGCTTCGAGGAGTTCACGCAGCAGTTGCGGGCGACCGCCGGCACCGACTTCGGGGTGCACTCGCCGCGCTGGCTCTCCCGCTTCGGTGACGCCACCCGCCTTGCCGATCGCTACCGGGTCGGTCGGGTGCTGCTGGCCGGCGACGCGGCGCACATCCACCCGCCACTTGGCGGACAGGGGCTCAACCTCGGTCTCCAGGATGCGTTCAACCTGGGCTGGAAGCTGGCCGCGGAAGTCGGTGGGTGGGCGCCGGCGGGTCTGCTCGACACGTACGAGACCGAGCGGCGGCCGGTGGCGGCGGACGTGCTCGACAACACCCGGGCGCAGACGGAGCTGATGTCCCTGGAGTCGGGCCCGCAGGCGGTCCGGCGGCTGATGACGGAGCTGATGGACTTCGAGGAGGTGAACCGCCACCTGATCGAGAAGATCACCGCGATCTCGGTCCGGTACGACTTCGGCGAGGGCCACGAGCTGCTCGGCCGCCGGTTGCGGGACGTGCGACTGAAGCGGGGCAGCCTGTACGGGCTGATGCACTCCGGACGTGGGCTGCTGCTGGACCAGACGGGCGGGCTCTCGGTGGCCGGCTGGGCGGATCGGGTCGACCACGTCGTCGACGTCAGCGAGGAGTTGGACGCGCCGGCCGTGCTGTTGCGGCCCGACGGGCACGTGGCCTGGGTCGGTGACGACCAGCGGGAGCTGCTCGACCGGCTGCCGCAGTGGTTCGGGGCCGAGGCCTGATCGACCGGCGGGCGGTGTAACACCATGGGCGCCAGAGCGAGTCAGCGGTGCCCATGGTGTTACACCCGCCGCTCAGACCTCCGCCACCAGGACGTTGGGCAGGTCTCCGAAGCGGGCTTTCGCGTCCCGGCTCAGGATGGCTCGTCCGGTTTCGGCCGCGTGGGCGGCGATGATCAGGTCGTGGGCACCGCGCGGTGTCCCGGCGCGGCGTACGTGTGCGATGAGTCGTGCGTGGTGGGCGGCCGTCGCCTCGGTGTAGTCGAGGACATCGACAGCGCTGACGATCGCCGCTAGGGCTCGCGCCCGGTCGGCCGCGCGGGCGACGGTGTCGGCCAGTTCGATGCCGACCCGGTATTCGGCGACGGTGACGGCGGCGATCGCCAGCTCGTCCTCGTCGAGCGAGGCACGGTCGGGTGTGCCGCGTTCGTAGGCGATGAGGACGTTTCTGTCGAGGATCAGGCGTCGGCCCACGGATCCGTCCGTTCGCTCGTCACGTAGCCGAGGGCGTCGGCGATGTCCCGTTCGAAGTGATCATCGGGCGACGGGACGTCGGTCAGTGCGGCTCGAAGGTCGCGACCGGTGCGACGGTGTGCTGGATGGATCTCCGCGATCGGGCGGTTTCCGCGCGTGACGACGACGCTCTCGCCGCGCTCGATCGCGTCGAGGAGATCGGAGAATCTCCTCGACGCTTCGGTGGCCGAGATGGCACGCATGCCGCAAGTGTATCTGATAATCAGACTTCTTGGCCGCCGCCGCGGCTCACGACGCTGTCGCGGTCCGCACCGGCACCTGCATCTCGGTCACCCACCTGTCGAACTCGTCCGGCGGGCAGTCCAGGTAGACCTCGCGGGCGAAACCGGGCTCGACCGCCCGGTGACCGTTGTCGTCGATCCAGTTGGCGAGCTTCTCCCCGGTCCGGAACGCCTCCGACATCGGGCCGTGGTGCAGCGCGGTGGCCGCGTACTCGATGGGGGGAAGCGTGACCACCTCGAACTCGGCGGCGGGGTGCCCCTCGGCCGTCCCGATCGGGAACGCCGCGTGCACCCGGATCGTCTCGTCGCCCGGCTCGGACGGCGCCGGCTCGTACCAGGCGATCGGCGCGCCGGTGATGGCCACCCCGTGCCGCTCCAGCGACTCCATCAGCCGGGGATAGAGCGGCGTGAGGTTCTCGGTGATCGACGTCGGGTGGTCGTAGCCGGCGGCCGTGCCGGACAGTTGCGCCACCCGGATCGCCGGGATGCTCTTCAGGACGACGTCTCCGGTGTCCATGTGTCCCTCACTCTCGATCATGCGGAGTCGCGCGTCGACCTGGGCCAGGCGGGCGGTGTCCTGCCGCATCCGCGCGGCCAGTTCGGTCCGTCGCAGGCGCAGCATGCCGCGCAGCTCGGCGGGATCCACCTCTTCGTCGATGAGTGTCTGCACCTGCTGGAGGCTGAAGCCCAGGTCCTTCAGGGCGGTCACCCGGTTGAGCAGGCGCAGTTGCACGGCGGTGTAGAAGCGGTAGCCGCTGTGCGGGTCGACGTGGGCGGGACGCAACAGGCCGATGGCGTCGTAGTGGCGCAGCATGCGCACCGACACCCGGCCCAGGCCGGCGAACTCTCCGATACTGAACATGGTCTGCTCAGCATCGGCCCTGACACGGTGTGAGGGTCAAGAACGTCAGCGGTTGCCGCCGCTGCGGTAGAACCGCCGCGCGCCCGGATGCAACGGGATCGGATCGCTGAGCGCGGCGCTGGAACGGGTGAAGTTCGCCGCCTCCGGGTGCACCTGGGCCAGCTCGTCCTGCCACGTGAAGAGCACCCGGGTCAGGTCGTACGCGAGTTGGTCGGGCATGTCCGCGGCCACCAGGATCACGTTCGCCACCGTGATGGTAGGCGTCGGCTCCGGCGTGCCGTAGACCTCCTTGGGCAGGATCGCGGTGGTGTAGACGGGGCCGAAGCGGGCGCCGAGCGGCTCGATCAGGTCGCTCAGCGGCAGCAGCCGGAACTTCCCGGGCGCGACGGAGAGCAGGTCCTTGATGCCCGGGGTGGGCAGCCCGCCGGAGAAGAACATGGCGTCCAGAGCGTTTGCCCGCATCCGCTTGACGGTCTCCGGCAGCGACAGGTTGACCCGTTGGATGTCCCGGTCCGGGTCGATGCCGGCGGCGGTGAGCAGGCGTCCGGCGACGATGTCGGTGCCGGACTTCGGCGAGCCCGTGGAGATCCGCTTGCCGCGCAGGTCGGCGAAGCTGCCGATCTTGCCGTCGGCGCGGACGATCACGTGGGTGTAGTTGCTGTAGACCCGGGCCAGCGCCCGCACCGGCTGCGGCTGCTTGTCGAAGATGCCCCGCCCGCTGACCGCGTCCGCGGCGGTGTCGGCCAGGCTGAACGCGATCTCCATGTCGCCGCTCGCCACCCGGGTGATGTTCTCCACCGACGCGCCGGTCGGCTCCGCCCGCGCCTCGTAGCCGGGCAGGTGCCGGCTGATCAGGTCGGCGTACCCGCCGCCGAGCTGGTAGTAGACGCCTGTGGTGTTGCCGGTGGCCAGGAAGATCCGCCCGCCGTGCCACGCCTGGGTCTCCGGCTCCCCGGCGCCGCACCCCGCCGCCACCAACACCACCGACAGCAGGGCGGCCACGAACCCCAGCGGGCGGCGGGTCACTGCCGGACCGCCGGTTCCAGCGCCTCCGCCACCCGCTGCACGAGCGTCGCCGTCTCGTAGCCGATCTGGCCCAGGTCGCACCCGGGCGCGGCGAGCACGCCGAGCAACGCCCGCTCGCCGACCGCCATCACCAGCATCACCCCGCCGTCCATGTCCACGATCTGCTGACGTACCCGGCCGGCCGACATCAGCCGGGCCGCGCCGACGGTCAGGCTGGCCAGGCCGCTGATCACCGCGGCGAGCTGGTCGACCTGGTCGGCGGAGAGGTCCGGGGAGGAGGCCAGGCGCAGCCCGTCCTCGGAGACCGCGAGCGCGTGCGAGACGTCCGGCACCTGCTCGGCGAAATTCGCCAGCAGCCAGTCGAGTCCGGCGGTAACGGGTGTGGTCATGGCGTTCTCCCGGTGGGTGTGGTGGTGTTCGAAGCACGGCGCGTCGCGCTTGCGACCCCCGCGGCGAGCGCGGACAGCCGGGCGCGTACGACCTCGGGGTCGAGCAGGTCCGTCGCCGGCGGCGGCGTGGTGGTGCTGGGCATCGGCGCGGGCAGGTGTCCGCCCCGGGTCCGGCGCGGCAGGCCCGCGCCGGTGGTCGACACCGGCGACGGAGGGGCGCTCACCGGCCGGATCCGCGCCTCGACCGGCACCGGCAGGGCGTTGCCCGGCGGGCGTACCGGGGCGACGCCGCGCACACCGCGCACGCCGGGCGGCCGGCCGGCCGTCGGCGCGGCGGTGACCAGGCCGCCGGCCGCGGCGACCGGTTCCGCCGTGGCCCCCGGCTTGAACCAGGGCGCGGCGGGCCCGTGCGGCGGCCGGCGGTCGGCGGCCGGCCGGCGGGTCACCGCCTCGACCCGGGTCAGCGCCGACTCGGGCACCTCCACCTGCGCCACCGTTCCGCCGCCGAGGTGGTGCAACTGCACCCGGATGCCGTGCCGGGCGGCCAGGTGGGCCACCACGTGCAGGCCCATGCTCCCGGCGGCGGCGCTTGACAGGGTGGCCGGCGCGGCGAGCCGTTCGTTGATCTCGGCCAACCGGCTGTCGCTGATGCCGATGCCCTGGTCGTGCACGCGCAGCACCAGCCCGTCCACGGTGCGCCGCCCGTCGACGAGCACCCTGGACTCCGGCGGTGAGTAGACCGTGGCGTTCTCCAGCAGCTCGGCCAGCAGGTGCACCAGGTTGCCGGCCGCCGCGCCGTGCACCGCGGCGGCCGGCACGTCGATCTCCACCCGCGGGTAGTCCTCGATCTCGGACGCCGCCGCCCGCACCACGTCGTCCAGGAGCAACGCGCCCTCGTGCCCCCGGCCGGGTTCGCCGCCGGCGAGGACCAGCAGGTTCTCGCCGTTGCGGCGCAACCGGGCGGCGAGGTGGTCGAGCGCGAACAGCCGGGCCAGCGCGTCCGGGTCGGTCTCCTCGCGTTCGAAGTCGTCGAGCAGCCGGAGCTGGCGGGTGATCAGCGTACGGATGCGCCGGGCCAGCGCCTCGGCCATCCGGGTGACGTCCAGCCGCAGCTCGGCCTGCTGACCGGCGAGGCGCAGCGCGGCCCGGTTGACCGTGTCGAACGCCTCGGCGACCTGCGCCACCTCGTCCTGCCCCCGGCGGATCCCGTCGGTCATCCGGGTGGCCGGACCCGCCACCGGCGCGCCCTCGCCCGCCGCGATCGCGGTGATCCGTTCCGGCAGCTCCCGGTTCGCCATGGTGAGCGCCGCGACCCGCAACCGGCGCAGCCGGCGGCTGGTGCGTACCGCGAGCAGCACGGCTGTGACAAGCGAGCCGAGCGCGACGGCGCTCGTCGCGGCGGCGGTCAGCAGCGCGCGCAGCCGGGCGTCACCGGCCAGCTCGGCGGCGTCGGTGTCCAGGTCGTCGGAGAGTTCCCGGCCGAGCAGGTTGTACCGGCGGATGGCGCCGCTCTGCGCCACGTACCAGGCGTCGCCGTCGGTGCGCAGCGACTCCGGCGTGCCGTCGGTGTCCAGCACCGCGTCGCGCATCCGCCGGGCGGCCGTCACGTCGGTGCCGTCGACCACCCGGTACCAGGCGGCGTTCGCCGGGCCGGAGGCGATCCGGAGGAATTCGGCCTGCCGCTGCTCCCGGGCGCCCCGCAGCCGGCCCAGCCGGGCCAGCTCGCCACGCTCCAACGCGCCCCGGACGAACACCGCGCGCAGCAGGTCGCGTTCCAGCGCGGAGAGGTGCTCCTGGGCGGCCACCGAGGCGACCTCGCGTGCCTCGTTGGCCAGGCCGGCGTCGCGGAGTTGGCTGGGCAGCGCGTCCGCGACCGCGAGCAGCGACTCCACCAGGGACCCGTACGCCGGGTCGGCGCGCTCCCCGGTCACCGCCAGCGCGCGGGCCGGGTCGAGCTGGTCGAGGTGACCGTTGGCGTCGTCGAGCACCCGGGCCAGGTCCGGGGCGGCCCGCCGGGCGTCGCCGCCGGCCGAGCGGTACCTGTCGACCGCGGCGTCCACCCGGCGTCGCTGGGCGTCGACGAGCGGCCGGCCGGCGTTACCGCCGCGCTGGCGCAGCGCGGCCGTCTCGGCCAACTCGCGTTCCAGCTCGTGCACCAGCCGGACGGTCGCGGTCGCGGTGCCGGCCAGCACGCGCGCCCGGTCGGCGTCCGCGGACGCGTCAAGCGCCGCGCCGGCCTGCGCCGCGCCGAGCACCACCAGACCGGCGGTGGCCACCAGGATCGGCGCGAGCAGTTGGACGCGCACCGATCGGAGGCGCCCGGCACGGTCCGCGGAACGGTGGTGCCGGCGTACGCGGGTGGGGTGGGGCAGCGGCACGGGGCTCTCCGGGTCGGGTGTGGGTCGGCCGGGCCCGGACGCGGGGTCCGGGCCCGGCCGGTCGGGTCAGCTCGCGCCGAGGTCGGTGAGCGCCCGGTCCGCGCCCCGGTGCAGCGGCACCGGGTCCGTCTTGCGGGCGTTGCCCAGCTCGATGCCCTTGGCGGCCGGGTTCGCCTGGGCCAGCGCGTCCTTGCGGTCGAAGACCGTCCGGGTGATCGCGCAGGCGACGTCCGCGTCGAGGTTGTCCCGCACCAGCAGCACGTTCGGCACCACGATGGTGGGCACGTCGGCAGGCGTCCGGTAGATGTCCTTGCCGATGGTCCCGGCCTGGTACGCCGGGTTCAGCTCGGCCATCTTCGGCAGCAGCGGGCTGAGGTCGAGGAACGTCACCTTGTCGCCGGAGGTGGTGAACAGGTCGGTGACCCCGCCGGTCGGGATGCCGCCGGACCAGAAGAACCCGTCGATGCTGCCGTCCTTCATGCCGTCGACGGTCTTGGTGAGGTCGAGCCGCTGCGCCTGGACGTCCTTGGCCGGGTCCAGCCCGGCGGCGGTGAGCAGCCGGTTGGCGATGACCTCGGTGCCGGACTTGGGCGAGCCGGTGGAGATCTTCTTGCCCCTCATGCCGGCGACCGAGGTGATCCCCGAGTCGGCCCGCACGATCACCTGCGTGTAGTTGTCGTAGATCCGGGCCAGCGCCTTGACCGGCTGCGGCGAGCTGAAGCTGCCCTTGCCCTGCACCGCGTTGACCGCGGTGTCGAACAGCGAGAACGCCACGTCGTACTGGCCGGCGACGAGCTGCTCGACGTTCTGCACCGAGGCGCCGGTCTCGGCGGCCGTCCCGGTGAGCTTGCCGTCGGTCGTCTTCGTGAGTTCACCGGCGAGCGCGTTGCCGACCACGTAGTAGACGCCCGTGGCGTTGCCGGTGGCGATGCCGACCCGGGTGT
Organism: Micromonospora marincola; assembly: GCF_056150385.1. Taxonomy (NCBI): domain Bacteria; kingdom Bacillati; phylum Actinomycetota; class Actinomycetes; order Micromonosporales; family Micromonosporaceae; genus Micromonospora; species Micromonospora marincola. The sequence goes on from NZ_JAXCFT010000010.1 coordinate 85,388, forward strand.
CCTTGGTGACCTTGCAGGTGACGTCGCGGGCGGCGTCGTCGGTCGCCGCGCCGTCCTGCCGGCCTCCGCACCCGCCGGTGGCGACCAGGGCCAGCGCCCCGACACCCGCCGCTATTCGCGTGTCGATCCGTCTCACGTGCTCTCCTCCCCAGGGGATTCCTCTGCCGACGGGCGGCCGGCGCCACGTCGGGCGTACACGCCCGCGACGGCCGACGCGGCGAGCACCACGCCGATCGCCATGGGCAGCGGTTCCAGCCAGAGCAGCACCAGCCCGGCGACCGCGCCGAGGAGCCGTTCCGGCGGGCCGGCCGGGCCGACGCCGGGTAGCCACCCGCCGGCCGCCACGGCCAGCACGGCGACGCCGAGCGCGGAGACCAGGCCGGCAAGCGCGATCCGCCCCGCCCCGCCGATGCCGAGCAGCCCGAGGCCGGTCGGCGTGATCACGAAGGCGAGCGGGATGAGGTACGCCGGCAGCGCGTACCGCAGGGTCTGCCACATGGTCGGCACCAGCCGGCCGCCGGTGATCGCGGCGGCGGCGACCGCGGCCAGCGCGGTCGGCGGCGACACCTCGGACAGCACCGCGAAGTAGAAGACGAACATGGCCGCGGCGGGCGCGGCGACGCCCAGGTGCAGCAGCGCCGGGCCGATGATCACCCAGCCGATCACGAAGGACGCGGTGACCGGCACGGCGAGGCCGAGCAGGCTGAGCGCGACCGCGGCGAGCACGGCGGTGAGCGCCAGCACCACCGCCGGTTCGGAGCTGACCGACTGCGCGCCGCCGATCAGCAGCGCCGCCGCCTGCGGGCCGAGGCCGGTCTTGGTGGTGGTGGCGGTGATGATGCCGGCCGCGGCGCACACCGCGCTCACCGCGAGCACCCCGCGTACGCCGTCGCGCAGCGCCGCCACCAGCCGGGCCGGGGTGAGCCGGTGCCGCCGGTCCAGGAAGGACAGCGCGGCGGCCAGCCCGGTGGCGAGCACCACCGCCCGCATCGCGGAGGCGCCGAGCGCCAGCACCACGATGATCACGAGGAGCGAGAGGAAGTGGTAGCCGAAGCGGGCCAGCAGCCGCCACGCCGAGCCGGTGTCGAGGATGACCGGGCGCACGTCCGAGCGCCGGGCGTCGATTTCGACGGAGAGCAGGATGCCCAGGTAGTAGAGGACTGTCGGCACGGTGGCCCAGCCGAGCACCTGGAGGTATGAAACGCCGAGGTATTCGGCGATGATGAAGGCCGCGGCGCCGAGCGTGGGCGGGGAGAGGATCGCGCCGACCCCGGCGGCGGCGAGCATGCCGCCGGCCCGCTCGGGCGGGTAGCCGGCGCGGCGCAGGATCGGCCAGGTGACCGCCCCGATGCTGACCGTGGTGGCGGCGCCGGAACCGGAGACCGTGCCGAGCAGGAACCCGGAGGCGACCGCGGTCCGGCCGGCGGCGGTGCGGGATCGGCGGAACGCGGCGGCGGAGAGTTCCACGAAGAACCGGCCGGCCCCGGAGAAATCGAGCACCGCGCCGTAGATGGTGAACAGCACGATGTAGGAGGCGGCCACGTCGAGCGGGGTGCCGTAGAAACCGCTGTCGGAGTTGTAGAACGCGTCGACGAGCTGCCCGAAGTCCAGGCCGGCGTGCGCCACCGGCCACGACTGCGGGAACAGCCCGCCGTAGTAGCCGTAGCCGAGGAACAGCACGCACACCGCGGGGAGGATCCACCCGGTGGTGCGGCGGCACGCCTCAAGCAGCAGGAGCAGCAGGCCGGTGCCGAACGCCACGTCAAGCGGGTCCAGCAGGCCCTGCCGGTCGAGGAACGCGTCGTAGCCGCCGCCGGCCGCGCCGAGCGTGACCGGCAGCACCGGGTAGAGGCAGACCCCGAGCGCGGCGGCGGCCAGCAGCCAGTCGACCGCCGTCGGCCGCGTCGTGTGCCGTGTCCTCGCGGGGTACGCGAGGAAAACCATCGGCAGTACGCCGGCGAGAAAGATGATGAGGTAGTACTTGCTGCCCTGCGAAAGCGGAAAGAACACCTGCCGGAGGGTCAGCAGCGCGACCGCGACGGTGGCTCCGGTGAAGAGGATTCCGACCGGCCCGGAGAGCACCCGGCCCGGTTTCTCCTCCTCGAAACGGGCGGCCAGTTCGCGGGTGCCGGGGTGTGCCGGATCGCGCGTGTGGTGGTCTCTCGCGCCCGGTCCGTCGTCCGCCCACGCCGGGTCGGTGACGTCACCCTCGTCCGGCGGGAGCGGCACCTCGGCGGCGTCCACTTCGGACTCACCCGACTCGCCGGCGGACGGCCGGGGCGGCGGGGGAGTGGCGTCGGAGGGGCGAACGGGTGGCACGAGGGGGGACGATACGCGAATGGCGGACACGTTGGGAACATTGCCGATGGTGATTGCGTTGAGTGACGGATCACGGCTCCGATCACTCACCGCGCACTCATTCTGAATCGCTTTCGCAATTGTCTGGTGCCATGCGTACTGGTCACTTGCGGTAGGCATGATGACCGAGCGTGTCCGCTTCCGCGGCATGCCGCCCTTATCCGCATCCTGAGAGCACTTGCTTCGGGCTGCCGTGCAGGGCGGAAAAAGGTGCAAAAGGTGCGAGCCGGGCCTGTTCCGATCGGATTTCGGACAGGGCGGGGCGGGTGGCGGATTCTGGTCAGATCTCGGTCGGGCGGGGTGTGCGGGCCCATGCGACGAAGCGTTGTGCCAAGTCCTGGGGAGCGGTGCCGTCACGTACGGTGGCGAGGTCGGTCGTCGCCTCGCACAGGAGCGTGCCGAGGTACACCAGCAACGCGATCCGATCCTCGCGGTACTCAGCGAGCAGGGCGAGCCGGGCGGGCGAGCACGGCCACGCCGCGCCGCAGATTCGGCAACGCCAGGACGGACGCGCCGCGACGTGGGGGCGGTGCCGGGGCATCAGGATGTGCACTTCCCGTCGCAGGTGAGCAGGGCTGGTGTTGCCGGGCGCCGGCAACACCGGGAGTCGACGCGCATGGGTGAGCCCTCCGTGGTGGTGACTGGAATGGGGGCGTCGGTGGACCTCGTCGTGCGCCGACGCCCCCGGCCTGGTTCCGCCCGCCGTCCGATCCCGTGAGCGGTTCCGCTGCGTGACAGTCTGGTGACGACGCGACTACGGTGGGAGATCCGGCACGGCGACGACAAGCGCGTACGGCGGCCGGCTCCCGGGTGTGTCGAGGATGTACGGAGGCGGTCCGTGGAACTGTCGTCCATGCTTGAGCACTTCGCCGAGGAGCTGCGGCACGCCCGCGCGGCCAACGGCATGTCCCAGACGTCGTTGGCCGAGGCGTTGACCTACTCCGGCGCGCTGGTGGCCAAGGTGGAGACCTGCGAGCGCCGCCCGAGCCTCGATTTCGCGCGCCGCTGCGACACGGTGCTCGGCACGGACGGGCGCTTCGAGCGCATCCAGCGGCGGATCGGCCGGGAGAGCGTGGTGCCGTGGTTCCGCGACTGGCCCGGCATCGAGGCGGACGCCACCGCGCTGCGGTCGTTCGAGCCGGTCTGCGTGCCGGGCCTCCTCCAGACCGAGGGCTACGCCCGCGCGCTGCTCAGCGGCGGCGGGCTGTTCGCGCCGGAGGAGGTGGAGCAGCAGGTGGCGACCCGGCTGGACCGCCAACCGGTGCTGACCCGGGAGCGACCCCCGCTGCTCACGTTCGTGGTCGACGAGCACGTGCTGCGCCGGAGCATCGGCGGGCCGGAGGTGATGCGCGAGCGGGTGCGCCACCTGGTGAAGGTCGGCACGACGTTGCCCCGGGTGCGGATCCACGTCGTGCCGTTCACCGTCGGCGCCTACCCTGGCGTCAACGGCCCGTTCGTGATCGCCACCCCACCGCACGGCGAGGACGTCGTCTACCAGGAGGGCCAGCTCCACGGTCAGGTCGTCGACCGCGCCGACCACGTGCGGCGGATGGTCGAGGTGTGGGAGTCGGTCCGCGGTGAGGCACTATCGCACCAGCAGTCCCTCGATTTCATGACGGAGGTGGCGGAGACATGGACCTGAGCAGTGCCCGGTGGCGCAAGAGCAGCCGCAGCAACGGCCAGGGTGGCAACTGCGTGGAGGTGGCGGACGGCCGGCCCGGCGTGGTCGCGGTGCGCGACTCCAAGGACCCGGGCGGCCCGATCCTGGCCTTTGGCCCCGACGCCTGGCGCGCGTTCGTCGACCGGCTCCCCGCCCGCTGACCGACGCCGGCCGTCTCCCGCTGACCGGCTCCGGCTCGGCGGGGCGGCGGTGGTCCCGACACCTCCCCCGGCGTCCGGATCAGGTCGTGCGAGCCCGGGCCCGCCCCGGGTGGCGGTGAACGGGTGCGCTGGCCTTCCTCGGTCGTTCACCCGGTTACCACGCCCCACCCCCGCGACCATTCCGCCGTCAGAGTGCCACCCACCACCCCCGAACCGGACACATGGCGACCGGATTCCGCACGCCGTCAACACCCCCAGGCCCACGACTGGAACGCCATGGACGCCTCAGCGCGTCCGGGACGGCCGTAGCGTTCCACCCGCGCTCTGTTGAGGCGACGACTGGAACGCTGTGGACGCCTCAGCGCGCCCGAGACGGCCATAGCGTTCCACCCGCGCTCCGCCTTTGGGGGGTATCGGGGCGTCGGAGACAGCCAAGGGGGCGACGAAAGGTGGCGTGGCCCTCCTGAGAAACGCCTGGTTATCCGTCCCCGCCTCGGGGCAAGTCGTGGGTGACGACACGACGACGAGGGGGTGCGATGGCCGGCGAGGAGTCTTCCGTCCGCGACGGGCGCGACCGCATCGAGCCGGTGGGGCCGGACGACCGCATCGAGCCGGTGGGGCCGGACGACCGCACCGGGCGGGTGGGGCCGGACGACCGCACGCAGCCGGTGGGGCCGGACGACGGGCCGGACAGCCCGACCGACCTGTCGGGCACGGGTTGGATGGCGACGCTCAAGCGGACCGCCCGGGAGTTCCAGGACGACAGCCTGACCGACTGGGCCGCCGCGCTCACCTACTACGGCGTGCTCTCCATCTTCCCGGGCCTGCTGGTGTTGATCTCCCTGCTCGGCCTGCTCGGTGACCGGGCCACGAACGGGGTGCGGGACACGGTCGGCCAGGCGGTGCCGGAGGAGAACATCCGGAAGATCATCGAGAGCGCGATCGACCAGGCCGGGCAGTCCGGCGGGCTGGCGAGCGTCGCGGCGGTGATCGGTCTGGTCGGCGCGTTCTGGTCGGCGTCCGGCTACGTCGCCGCGTTCATGCGCGCCTCGAACAGCATCTACGACGTGCCGGAGGGCCGGCCGATCTGGAAGACGCTGCCGATCCGGCTCGGCGTGACCGCGGTGATCGGCGTGATGCTGCTGCTCAGCGCCGTGATCGTGGTGTTCACCGGTGGGCTGGCCGAGCAGGCGGGCAGCGCGATCGGGCTCGGCTCGACCGCGGTCACGGTGTGGAACATCGCCAAGTGGCCGGTGCTGCTGCTTCTGGTCAGCCTGATGTTCGCGATCCTCTACTGGGCCTCGCCGAACGCCAAGCACGGCGGCTTCCGCTGGGTCAGCCCGGGCGGGATCCTCGCGGTGGTGCTCTGGCTCGTGGTGTCCGGCCTGTTCGCGTTCTACGTCAGCAGCTTCGGCTCGTACAACAAGACGTACGGCGCGGTGGCCGGTGTGATCATCTTCCTGGTGTGGCTCTGGCTGAGCAACGTCGCCATCCTGCTCGGCGCGGAGTTCGACGCCGAGTTGGAGCGCAGCCGCGCCATCGCCGCCGGGCTCCCCGAGGACGAGGAGCCCTACGTCGAGCTGCGCGACGACCGCAAGCTGCGCAAGAAGCGCAACGCCCCCACTTCCCGCTGAGCCGAACCGCTGAGCCGAACCTCTGCCGCCCCGCCCGGGCCATCCGGGCGGGGCGGCGCGTTTTCATGATCCGGAACGCTCTTTTGCTCGTATGGACAAAAGTTTCCGTCGGATGTGCCGAAGCTATGGACACCTGACCCGGAACGCTCCTACTGTGTCGGACACAACACCGATTCCGATGCGAGGTGACTGCCGGTGCGGACGGTCGACCCCCTGCACGTGCGGCTCCTGCGGGTGCTCCGGGACGAGGGCCCGATCTCCCGCGCCGAGCTTGGCGACCGGCTCCAGATGCCCCGCCCACGGCTGCTCGCCGAGCTGGACCGGCTTGTCGCCCTCGGCTACGTGGCCGAGGCCGGGCTGGCCGCCTCCCGTGGCGGTCGCCGTTCCACCCTGGTCGAGCTGAGTCCGCGCCTCCGGTTCGCCGCGGTCGACCTGGGCGCCAGCTCGATCGACGTCGAGGTGGTCAACGGCCGGCTGGAGCCGGTGACCGCGTACGCCGAACCGGCCGACATCCGCTCCGGCCCCAAGGTGACCCTGCACCGGGTCAACGACCTGCTGCACAAGGCCAAGGCGGACGGCGCGTACGAGCGGCTCGACGCGATCGGCATCGGCGTGCCGGGGCCGGTGAGCTTCCGCGACGGCGTGCCGGTCTCCCCGCCGATCATGCCGGGCTGGGACCGCTTCCCGGTCCGCGAGCTGCTCACCCGCGAACACGGCTGCCCGTCCGTGGTGGACAACGACGTCAACATCATGGCCATCGGCGAGCGGCACGGCGGCGTCGCCCACTCGGTCGACGACTTTCTCTTCATCAAGATCGGCACCGGCATCGGCTGCGGCATCTACCTGCACGGCGAGGTCTACCGGGGCACCGACGGCTGTGCCGGCGACATCGGCCACATCCAGGTCGACCCGAACGGGCCGATGTGCTCCTGCGGAAACGTCGGCTGCCTGGAGGCGGTGTTCAGCGGCGCGGCGCTGGCCCGGGAGGCGACCGCCGCGGCCCGCGCCGAGGTGTCGCCGGCGCTTGTCGAGCGGCTCGCCGCCCGGGGCTCGGTGACCGCGCTCGACGTGGCGCAGGGGGCGATCGAGGGGGACGTCACCTGCATCCAGCTCATCCGCGACGGCGGCCGGCGGGTCGGCAGCGTGCTCGCCGGGCTGGTCAGCTTCACCAACCCGTCGATGATCGTGATCGGCGGCGGGCTGGCCCAACTCGGCCACATCCTGCTCGCCGAGATCCGCAGCGTGGTCTACCGCCGCTCGCTGCCGCTTGCCACCGGCAACCTGCCTGTCGTCCTCTCCGAGCTGGGTCCGCGTGCCGGCGTCGCCGGCGCGGCCGTGCTTGCAAGCGACGTCGCGTTCGGCGAAGCCAATTGAACCCGTCCGAGGAGGTCGAGATGACCGGGAAGGAACCGCTTGTCGAGGCGCCCGCCGACGCCGTCGCGGGTGAGGTGGTGTTGCGCCTCACCGACGTGGTGAAGACGTTCCCCGGCGTACGCGCGCTCGACGGCGTGCAGCTTGAGGTGCGGGCCGGCGAGGTGCACTGCCTGCTGGGGCAGAACGGCGCCGGCAAGTCCACCCTGATCAAGGTGCTCGCCGGGGTGCACCGGCCGGATTCCGGCGAGGTGGTGTGGCGGGGCGAGCCGGCCGCGTTCGCCAACCCGCAGGCCGCCATGCGCGCCGGCATCGCCACCATCTACCAGGAACTCGACCTGGTCGACGACCTGTCGGTGGCGGAGAACGCGTTCCTCGGTCACGAGCCGCGCCGGCTGGGCTTCGTCAGGCGCGGGCAGATGGCCCGGCGTACCCGGCAGATCCTGGCCCGGCTCGGTCACCCGGAGATCCCACCCGGGCGGCTGGTCCGGCACCTGCCGGCGGCCGGCAAGCAGATCGTCAGCATGGCCCGGGCGCTGTCGCACGAGGCCCGCCTGATCATCATGGACGAGCCGAGCGCGGTGCTGGCCCACGACGAGGTGGGCAACCTGTTCCGGATCATCCGGGAACTCGCCGCGCAGGGCATCGCGGTCATCTACATCTCGCACCGGCTGGAGGAGATCCGCGAGATCGGCGACCGGGTCACCGTACTCAAGGACGGCCGGACCACGGCGGCGAGCCTGCCGGCCCGCGACACCCCGACCCGCGACCTGGTCGCCCGGATGACCGGGCGGACCATCGAGTACGTCTTCCCGCAGCGCCCGGCCGACGACGGGGGCGGCGCGGAACTGCTGCGGGTGGACGGGCTGACCCGGCACGGCGAGTTCGCCGACGTGTCGCTCGGCGTCCGGGCCGGGGAGATCGTCGGGATCGCCGGGCTTGTCGGCTCCGGCCGCTCGGAGCTGCTGGAGACGATCTTCGGGGCCCGCCGGGCGCACACCGGGACGGTCCGGCTGGACGGGAAGGCGTTGCGCCCCGGCAGCGTGGGCGCGGCGGTGCGGGCCGGCATGGGCATGGCGCCGGAGGAACGCAAGAGCCAGGCGCTGCTGCTCGGCGAGCCGATCTACCGCAACGTCACGCTTGCCACCTTCGGCCGGTACGCCCGCCTCGGCTTCACCGACGCCGGGCGGGAACGGACCGAGGCGGACCGGGTCGCCGCCTCGCTGGAGTTGCGGCCCCGGGACGTACGCCGGCCGGTGCGCACCCTCTCCGGCGGCAACCAGCAGAAGGTCGTGGTCGGCCGGTGGCTGCTCGGGGACACCCGGCTGCTGCTGCTCGACGAGCCGACCCGGGGCGTGGACGTGGGCGCGCGGGCCGAGCTGTACCAGGTCATCCGCGACCTGGCCGCCCGGGGCGTCGGGGTGCTGCTGGTCTCCAGCGAGGTGCCCGAGGTGCTGGGCCTGGCCGACCGGGTGCTTGTGATGCGGGAGGGCCGGGTGGTCCGGGAGGCCCCGGCCGGCGAACTCGACGAGAACACCGTGCTCGACCTCGTCATGGCGGGGTCCCTCATGGAAGGCGCACCGGCATGAGCGAAGCGACGGACACCACGCTCCCCGCGCAGTCGCCACCCGTGGACCGGGCGGAGACCGCGAAGGCCGACGCGGCGGCCCGGCTCTCCTGGTGGCGCGGCGACGGCGGGGAGGGCGCCAAGCGCAACCTCGGGCTGCTGGCCACGCTCGTGGTGCTCGTCGTCATCGGCATCCTGACCCGCCCCGACCTCTACGGCGACCCGAACTGGGTGTGGGGCAACACGCTCACCATCCTCAAGCTCGCCTCGGTGGTCGGCGTGGTCACCGTCGGCATGACGTTCGTGATCATCGGCGGCGGCATCGACCTGTCGGTCGGCGCGATCGTGGCGCTGGCCGGGGTCTGGTGCACCACCGTCGCCACCCAGAGCTACGGCGCCGGCGGCATGATCTTCACCGCGCTCACCGTCGGGCTGGCCGTCGGCGTGGTCAACGGGCTGCTCGTCTCGTACGGGCGGCTGGTGCCGTTCATCGCCACGCTTGCCATGCTCGTGGCCGCCCGGGGGCTGGCCGCGGAGATCTCCGACAAGCAGACCCAGGTCTCCACCAGCTCGTTCATCAACGGCATCGCCACCACGAAGGTGCTCGGCATCCCGCTGCTCGTCTACATCCTGGTCGCCGTGGTGGCGGCCGGCTGGGTGCTGCTCAACCGGACCACGTTCGGCCGCCGCACGGTGGCGGTCGGCGGCAACCCGGAGGCGGCCCGGCTCGCCGGGATCAACGTCCGCCGGCACACCGTGCTGCTCTACGCGCTCTCCGGTCTCTGCTGCGGCATCGCCGCGGTCATGCTCACCGCGCAGGCCACCTCCGCCCAGGCGGCGATGGCCAACCTCTACGAGCTGGACGCGATCGCCGCCGCGATCATCGGTGGCACGCTGCTCAGCGGCGGGCGGGGAACCATCATCGGCTCCCTGCTCGGGGTGATCATCTTCTCCACGATCACCAACCTGTTCGCCATCAACAACCTCTCCGCCGAGGCCCAGAACATGGTCAAGGGCGGCATCATCGTCGCCGCCGTCCTGGTCCAGCAGGTGCAGTTCCGCAGCCTGACCCAGTTCCTCGCCCGCAACCGGGCCACCACCACCTGACCCCACCGCGCCGCCAGGCCGCCGTCTCCCGACGGTGGCCCGGCCCGCCACACCCGAAAACCACCCCACCACCTGCATCCAGGAGGTCGTCATGAGAAGTGACCTGTCACGTCGCCGGCTGCTGTTCGGCGGAGCCGCAGTCTCCGCCGGGGTGCTGCTCGCCGGCTGTACGAGCAACGAGCAGTCCCCGACCGAGGCGCAGACCAAGGCCGCCGCGACCGGCGCCGCCGCCGAGCCGGGCAAGAAGGTGACTATCGGTTTCTCCGCCCCGGCCGCCGACCACGGCTGGATCGCCGCCATCACCAACAACGCCAAGGCGCAGGCCGGGGCGTACGGTGACGTGGAGCTGAAGTCGGTGGAGGCCGGCGCGGACGCGGCGGCCCAGCGGGCGGCGCTGTCCACGCTGATCTCCCAGAAGCCGGACGTGATCGTGCTGCTGCCGCACGACGGCAAGGAACTCAACGCGTTCGGCCTGGAGGCGATGAAGGCCGGCATCCCGGTGGTCAACCTGGACCGGGCCTTCCCGGACGCGCGGGCCTACCGGTTGCAGATCAAGGGCGACAACTACGGCATGGGGGTGGCCGCCGCCACCTACATCGCCGAGCAGCTCAAGGCCAAGGGCGTGAGCAACCCGGTGATCGGCGAGATCCCCGGCATCGAGTCGCTGGAGCTGACCCAGGAACGGTCGAAGGGCTTCTCCGACACGCTCGCGTCGTACGGGATGAAGGTGGCCAACAGGCGTCCGGCCGAGTTCACCGTGGACTCCGGCCAGCAGGCCGCGACCGGGCTGTTCCAGGCCCTGCCGAAGATCGACGCGGTCTGGAACCACGACGACGACCAGGGCATCGGTGTGCTGGCCGCGGTCAACCAGGCCAACCGCAAGGAGTTCTTCATGGTCGGCGGCGCCGGCTCGAAGAAGGCCATGGAGGACATCGCGGCCGACAACACGGTGCTCAAGGCGACAGTCACCTACAGCCCGTCGATGGCATCGTCGGCCATCTCCCTGGCCCGGCTGATCGGGCAGGGCAAGGGCATGTCCGACCTGGTGGAACTCCAGGTGCCGAAGGAGATCGTGCTCTCCTCCGAGACGATCACCAAGCAGAACTCGGGCGACTACCTGAAGCTCGGGTTCTGACACAAGGGGGGAGACCGGGTTGTCCAGTCACGACAGGATCCTTCGGGTCGGCATGGTCGGCTACGCGTTCATGGGCGCCGCGCACTCGCAGGCGTGGCGCACCGTGAACCGGGTGTTCGACCTGCCGGCGCGGGTGCGGATGTCGCTCGTCTGCGGCCGGGACGAGTCGAAGGTGGCCGAGGCCGCCGACCGGCTCGGCTGGGACGGGTACACCACGGACTGGCGGCGGCTCGTCGAGTCCGACGAGATCGACGTGGTCGATATCTGCACGCCGGGGGACAGTCACGGTGAGATCGCCCTCGCCGCGTTGGCCGCGGGCAAGCACGTGCTGTGCGAGAAACCGCTTGCGAACACCGTCGCGGAGGCGCGGGAGATGACCGCTGCCGCCGCGCGGGCCCGGGAGTCCGGGGTACGCGCGATGTGCGGCTTCAACTATCGGCGGGTGCCGGCGGTCGCCCTGATGCGGCAGTTCGTCGCCGAGGGGCGGCTCGGCGAGATCCGGCACGTCCGGGCGACCTACCTCCAGGACTGGATCGTCGACCCGCAGTTCCCGCTCGTGTGGCGGTTGCAGAAGGAGCGGGCGGGCTCCGGCGCGCTCGGTGACATCGGCGCGCACATCATCGACCTGACCCAGTACGTCACCGGGCAGCAGATCACCGGGGTCAGCGCGCTCACCGAGACGTTCGTCAGGCAGCGGCCGTTGCCGTCCGAGTCGAGTGGCCTGGCCGCGCAGGCCGGCGACAACGGTCAGGGCACGGGGCCGGTCACGGTGGACGACGCGGCGGTCTTCGTGGCCCGGCTCGACGGCGGTGGACTCGCCACGTACGAGGCGACCCGGTTCGCCACCGGCCGCAAGAACGCCCTGCGGGTCGAGATCAACGGCTCGCGCGGCAGCGTCGTGTTCGACCTGGAACGCCTCAACGAACTGGAGTTCCTGGACGGCACCCGGCCCGCCCCCGAGCAGGGCTTCAGCCGCATCCTGGTGACCGAGCCGGAGCACCCGTACCTGGCGGCGTGGTGGCCGCCCGGCCACATCATCGGCTACGAGCACTCCTTCACCCACCAGATGCGCGACTTCGTCGAGGCGGTCGCCACCGGCGTCGACCCTACGCCGTCGTTCGCGGACGCGCTCCAGGTGCAGTTGGTGCTTGATGCGGTTTCGCGGTCCGCTGCCGACTCCGCCTGGGTCGAGGTGGGGAAGGAGGGGGCCCCGCTTAACGCCTCCGGTAGAGGAGGGGGCCCCGCTTAACACCCGCGCGGTGCGCAAGCGCCGCCACACACCGTCCCGACGCCGGCCGGCGAGGGCCCGCCGCGGTTGCGCCCCGCGGCGGGGACGAGGCCGGCGCCGGGAGGCGTGGGGGGCGGGCGGGCGGGGGGGCGCCCCCCCCCCGCCCCCGCGGGGGGGGCGCCCGGGGGGGGGGCGGCGGCCGGCGCGGGGCGGGGGGCCGCCGGGACCCCGGGGCCACGACACGCACGGACCACCGGTGCGGCCGGACCGGGATTCCCCAACCGCACCGGTGGACCGGCAGCCGCTCCGGCGGCGTCCCTTCCACCATCCGGCAGAGGGGAGACGAGTTGACACCCGACCGACTTCGCGCCGCGCTGCGGGGCGTACCCGATCCGCGCTGGCTGGACGCGGCGCTGCGCCGCGTGGCGACCGAACCCGCCGCGATCCCGCGCTACTTCGCCGTCGCCGCCCGGCGGTGCGGGCGCGGGCTGGTGCCCGACCCGCCCGGCTGGACGGTCGACGAGGCGGCCCGGGCGCTGCTGCTCACCGCGCTCCCGACCGGTCATGCCGCCGCCGCCGAGACGCTCTACCGGGAGGGCGACGCCGGGGAGAAGCGGGCGGTGCTGCGCGCGTTGCCGCTGCTGCCGATCGGTGCGGCGTGCGTGCCGCTGCTGCACGACGCGATCCGCACCGACGACACCCGGCTGGTCGCCGCCGCGCTCGGCCCCTACGCCCGGCACCTGGAGCAGCCGGCCTGGCGGCAGGCGGTGCTCAAGTGCGTCTTCACCGGGGTGCCGCTGGCCGTGGTCGACGGCCTGCCCGGCCGGGCCGACGGCGAGCTGGCGCAGATGCTCGCGGCGTTCGCCGCCGAGCGGCACGCCGCGGGCCGGAGCGTGCCCGCCGACGCCACCGACCTGCTCGACCGGTTGACCACCACGGAGGCGTGACATGCGCATCTTCGACCCGCACATCCACATGACGTCGCGGACCACCGACGACTACGAGCGGATGGCCGCGGCCGGGGTGCGCGCGGTGGTCGAGCCGGCGTACTGGCTGGGCCAGCCGCGCACGAGCGTGGACAGCTTCGTGGACTACTTCGACTCGCTGCTCGGCTGGGAGCCGTTCCGGGCCGCCCAGTTCGGCGTGCGGCACCACGCGACCGTGGCGCTGAACCCGAAGGAGGCGAACGACCCGCGCTGCCGCCCGGTGCTCGACGTGCTGCCCCGCTATCTGGACAAGGACGGGGTGGTGGCGGTCGGCGAGATCGGCTACGACGCGATGACGCCGGCCGAGGACGCCGCGTTCGCCGGGCAACTCGCCCTGGCCGTCGCGCACGACCTGCCCGCGCTCGTGCACACCCCGCACCGGGACAAGGCGCGCGGGGTGGCGCGCTCCCTGGCCGTGATCGCCGAGTCCGGCATCCCACCCGGGCGGGTGCTCGTCGACCACCTCAACGAGGTGACCGTGGGGCTGGTCCGGGACACCGGCTGCTGGTTGGGCTTCTCCATCAATCCGGAGACCCGGATGTCGCCGCCGCGGATGGTCGAGCTGCTGCGGACGTACGGGACCGAGCGGATGCTCGTCAACTCGGCCGCCGACTGGGGGCGTTCCGATCCGCTGCTCACCCGGGTGACGGGCGAGGCGATGCTGCTGGCCGGGTTCGACGTCGACGACGTGGACCGGGTGCTGTGGCGCAACCCGGTGGAGTTCTACGGCCAGTCCGGCCGGCTCGACCTTCCCTGACCGAACTTTTGTCGAAGCGCGTCAAAAGTAAGAGCCGATCGATCACGGACCTGGCGACCCGGGACGCGGCGCTCAACCCGCCGGGGGAGTGGAACACCTACGAGATCCTGGTCGAGGGGGAGCGGTTGCAGGTCTTCCTCAACGGCGTACGCATCAACGACTTCACCAACACCGACCCGGTCCGGTCGCTCGCCGGGCACGTCGGCCTCCAGAACCACGGCACCGGCGACGACGTGTCGTTCCGCAACGTCCGGATCAAGGAGTTGGGCGGCACGCCACCGCCGGGCGGCACCACCACCGTGCAGGCCGAGGCGTTCAGCACGGCCAGCGGCGTCAGCGCGTTCGCCAAGGCCGGCGCCAACGGCGGACAGACCCTGGGGTACGTCGACCCGGGCGACTGGGCCGCCTACCAGGGCCTGGACCTGACCGGTGTGACGTCGCTGCGGGCCCGGGTGGTCTCCGGCGGCCCGGGCGGCACGATCGGAGTGCGCACCGGCTCGCCGACCGGTCCGCTGCTCGGTCAGGTGGCGGTGCCGAACACCGGGAGCTGGACCACGTTCGCCGACGTCACCACCGCGCTGAGCGGCGTGCCGTCGGGAACCCAGACGGTGTACCTGACGTTCACCGGCAGCGGGTCCGGGCTGTTCGACGTGGACGACTTCACGCTGGTGCGGAGCGGTAGCACCGGCGGGACCGGGCCGGTGAAGGGCCTGGCCGGCAAGTGCCTGGACGTACGCAACGCGGCCACCGCCGACGGCACCCAGATCCAGCTCTACACCTGCAACTCCTCGGCGGCGCAGTCGTGGACGGTGACGCCGAACGCGACGGTGAAGGCGTTGGGCAAGTGCCTGGACGTGTCCGGCGGGGCGAGCGCGGACGGCACGAAGATCCAGCTCTACACGTGCAACGGCAGCGGGGCGCAGAACTGGTCGGCGCGGGCCGACGGCACGGTACGCAATCCGCAGTCGGGCAAGTGTCTGGACGTGTCGGGCAACAACCCGGCCGACGGCACGTCTGTGCACCTGTGGACGTGCACCGCCGCCGCGAACCAGCGCTGGACCCTGCCCTGAGGCAGGCCATAGAGTGGGGACGGCGACCGCGAGGTGGCCGGTGGCCCGTCGGGAGGCGCAACCCGGTGGGCACAGGCGCTCCCGCGCCCACCGGTGCCGAGCCGTCGCCGTTCCGGTCACCCTCGCCCCGGTCCGCAACGGAATCCCCCAGCACACGACAGGGGAGAAGGACAATGGCGCGACCCATCACGCTCTTCACCGGCCAGTGGGCCGATCTTCCGTTCGACGAGGTCTGCCGGCTCGCCGCCGAGTGGGGGTACGACGGCCTGGAGATCGCCTGCTGGGGTGACCACTTCGAGGTCGACCGGGCGCTCGCCGACGACTCGTACGTCGAACGTAAGCGGGAGACGCTCGCCAAGCACAACCTCCAGGTCTTCACCATCTCCAACCACCTGGTCGGGCAGGCGGTCTGCGACCACCCGATCGACGAGCGGCACCAGGACATCCTGCCGGCCCGGATCTGGGGCGACGGCGAGCCGGAAGGGGTGCGACGCCGCGCCGCCGAGGAGATGAAGGACACCGCGCGGGCCGCGGCGAAGCTCGGCGTACGGACCGTGGTCGGCTTCACCGGCTCGTCCATCTGGCACACGCTTGCGATGTTCCCGCCGGTGCCGCCGGCCATGATCGAGCGCGGCTACCAGGACTTCGCCGACCGGTGGAACCCGATCCTGGACGTCTTCGACGCCGAGGGCGTGCGGTTCGCGCACGAGGTGCACCCCAGCGAGATCGCGTACGACTACTGGACCACCAAGCGGACCCTGGAGGCGATCGGGCACCGGGCGGCGTTCGGGCTGAACTGGGACCCGTCGCACTTCGTCTGGCAGGAGCTGGACCCGGTGAACTTCATCTTCGACTTCGCCGACCGGATCTATCACGTGGACTGCAAGGACGCGAAGGTCCGCACCGGGGACGGCAGGCGTGGCCGGCTCTCCTCCCACCTGCCCTGGGCCGATCTGCGACGCGGCTGGGACTTCGTCTCCACCGGCCACGGCGACGTGCCGTGGGAGGACTGCTTCCGGGCGTTGAACGCGATCGGCTACGACGGCCCGATCTCGATCGAGTGGGAGGACGCCGGCATGGACCGCCTCGTCGGCGCGCCGGAGGCGCTCCAGTTCGTCCGCCGCCTGGCCTTCGACGCCCCGACCGCCGCGTTCGACGCCGCGTTCAGCACCACCCGCGACTGACGCCCCGCCCTCGCCCCCGCCCGCCCGCTTCGGCGATCTTGGATCGGTGGGGTTGGGTGGGGGGAGGGGTCAGCGGGGGGTGTAGACTTGGTCGCTTACCAGGTGGGCCGCGCCGATGAGGGCGGCGCGGTCGCCCAGGTCGGACAGGACGATCGGCATGCTGCCGGTGGCCAGCGGGGTGGAACGCCGGTAGACCACGCCGCGGATCTCGGCCAGCAGGACCGGCCCGAGGCCCGGCGTCGCGCCGCCGATGATCACGATGGCCGGGTTGACGAAGCTGACCAGCCCGACCAGCACCTGCCCGAGCCGGCGGGCGGCGTCGCGGACAAGCGTCTGCGCCGCCGGGTCGCCCTCGGCGGCCACCGTGGCCACGTCGGCCACCGTGATCGCGCCGGCCGTCGCGAGCCGGTCCGCCAGCGCCGTCGAGCGTCCGGCCCGGGCGGCCGTCACCGCCTCCCGCACCAGGGCGGCATCCCCGCAGTACGCCTCGACGCAGCCGGTATTGCCGCACCCGCAGAGCGGCCCGTCCTCGGCGAGCTGGAGGTGCCCGATGTCGCCGGCCCCGCTGGCCGCGCCCCGGTAGAGCGTGCCGTCGAGCACCAGGCCGCAGCCGACGGCGTCACCGAGCTTGACGTAGAGGAAGTCGTCGAACGGCCGGCCGGTGCCGGCGTGCCGCTCGCCGAGCGCCATCGCGTTCGCGTCGTTGTCGACGTGCACCGGGCAGCCCAGTTCGGCGGCGATCGTGTCGCGTACCGGAAATCGGTGCCAGCCGGGCAGGGCGGGCGGGGAGACGGGTGTGCCGTCGCGGACCGCGACCGGCGCGGGCAGCGCGACCCCGACGCCGCTGAGCCGGGCCAGCCCGGCCTCGGCCCGCAGCTTGCCGAGCAGCTCGACCGCCCGGCCGGTGACCGCCTCGGGGCCGAGTCGCACGTCGACCGGCTCGTCGTGCCGGGCGAGCGGGTTCAGCTCGCCGTCGGTGAGCGCGACCCGCAGCCGGCCGTCGCCGACGAGCACCGCGCCGAAGCGCACATGCGCGCCGATCCGCAGCAGCGACGAGCGGCGCCCGCCCCGGGACGCGGCCGGTCCCGCGGTCTCCACCAGGCCCAGCTCGGCCAACCGGTCCGCCTCGGCGGCGAACCGCGCCCGGGGCAGCCCGAGGACGTCGACAAGCTCGACCCGCGACCGCGGGCCGTCGTCGCGCAGCAGCCGCAGCAGCCGTGCCTGGTCCTCGGTCTCCGGTCCGACCATAGCCATGTGATCATCCCCCTCCCCACCGGAGAATGTGCCACACCGGCATGCGGAAGCGGGCCGGCCACCCGAGGGTGGTCGGCCCGCTGTCCGCTGATGTCAGAGGGTGCTGCTCGTGCCGTTGGGCTTGGTGCTCGTGCCGGTCGTGGTCGAACCGGTCACGCCGGTCGATCCCGTACCGCTGGTGCCGGCCTTGCTGCCGACGGCGGCCGGCGTGCCGGCGAACGGCTTGTCGGCCTCGGTCAGCCCCGACTTGCTGCCGTTGCCGGTCGAGATCTTCTCGCCGATCCTGCTCTGCCCGAGCTTGTCCTTGCCCTCGGAGTAGAGCCGGGTCGCCTGTGCCTGCGCGACGCCGGCCGCCTCCTGGACGGTCGGGTGGTCGAGCACCTTGCGCCCGCGCACCACCAGCTCCTCGTACTTCTCTCGGCCGGCACGGGCGCCCAGGACGAATCCCGCAGCCAGCCCGCCAAGAAACATGATCTTTCCGCGCATGGCGGCTCCTTCCGTACCTGACTCTGTTGACCGCTAACTACCCATCCTGCTCTCCGCTCATACCTCCCTGCGCCGAGATGACGATTTGTCCCGATTCTGGGGTGCCCGCAACCCACTGGCGCGCCACCCCCCGATGTCCTGTATTCTTTTCTCCGTCGCACGGCGCGGAGAGATCTTCGCCCGGGCGGTGCACGGTCCCCTGTAGCTCAATTGGCAGAGCAGCCGGCTGTTAACCGGCAGGTTATTGGTTCGAGTCCAATCGGGGGAGCTTCGCTCCACACCACGCGCCCGTCGGCCACGCCGACGGGCGTTTCTCGTTGCCGGTACGGTACCGCCCGCCCGGTTTCCACCCGCGAACGCCGCTTCGACCGGCAGGATTGTCGACGTCGACTTAGACTCCCGCTGCGTCGATCCGCGCGTCGATTCGAGGGTGGTGAGGATGGCCGCAGGACGCACCCGCTGGACCGCGACGCTTGTCGCGGTGGCGGTGGTGCTCGGCTGGCTTGTCGTCGGCGGGATCGCCGGTCCCTACGCCGGCAAGCTCGGCGACGTCGCCACCAACGACAACGCCTCCTTCCTCCCGGCCGACGCCGAGGCCACCCGTGCCCAGGACCTTTCCGCCGGCTTCGTCGACCGGGAGACCACCCCGGCCCTCGTGGTCTACGAACGCGCCGGCGGCATCACCCCGGCCGACGAGCAGCGCATCCAGGGCGACGCCGCCCGCTTCGCCCGGGTGCCAGGCGTGGTGGCCCCGCTGCCGCCACCCGTGGTCAGCCAGGACAAGCAGGCCGCCCAGGTGATCGTGCCGATCGACAGCGCCGAGGGCGAACAGATCCGCGCCGTCGTCGACGAACTGCGGACCATCGCCGGCCCCGACCGCGACGGGCTCACCGTCGACGTGGCCGGCCCGGCCGGCCTGCTCGGCGACCTGATCGAGGTGTTCTCCGCGATCGACGGACCGCTCCTGCTCGTCACCCTGGTCGTGGTGCTGATCATCCTGCTGATCGTCTACCGCAGCCCGGTGCTCTGGGTCTTCCCGCTGCTGGCCGCCGGAATGTCCTACTCGCTGGCCGCCGTCTTCGTCTACCAACTCGCCAAGCACGACGTGGTCAAGCTCAACGGACAGGCACAGGGCATCCTCACCGTGCTCGTGTTCGGCGCCGGCACCGACTACGCGCTGCTGCTCATCGCCCGCTACCGGGAGGAACTGCACCGGCACGAACGCCCCTGGGACGCGATGACTGCCGCCTGGAAGGGCGCCGCCCCGGCCATCATCGCCTCCGGCGCCACGGTCATCGTCAGCCTGCTCTGCCTGCTGCTGTCCAGCCTGAACTCCAACCGGGCGCTCGGCCCGGTAAGCGCCGTCGGCATCGCCGCGACACTGCTGGTGATGCTCACGTTCCTGCCCGCACTGCTGGTGCTCGGCGGCCGGTGGGCGTTCTGGCCCCGGCGGCCCCGGCACGACGACGCCGACCCGCGCACCGAGCACGGCATCTGGGGGCGCATCGCCGGCTTCGTGGCGCGCCGCGCGCGTACCCTCTGGATCGTCACCGCGGTGGTCCTGGCCGCGCTCGCGATCGGGGTGACCCAACTCGGCGCCACCACCCTCGGCCAGTCCCAACTGTTCACCAATCGCACCGACTCGGTGGCCGGCCAGGAGGTAATCGACAGGCACTTCCCGGCCGGCACCGGCAGCCCGGCCACCATCTTCACCGAACAGGCCACCGCCAAGCGCGTCGCCCAGGTGGCGCAGGGCGTCAAGGGCGTGGACTCGGTGGCCCCGCTCGGCCAGCAGGGCGAGCTGGCGCCACCGAACCCGAACGCGCCGCCGAAGGTGGTCGACGGCCGGGTGCAGCTAAACGTCACGCTCGCCGACCCACCCGACAGCAACGGCGCCGAACAGGCCATCCGCGACCTGCGCGAGGCGGTGCACGCGGTGCCCGGCGCGGACGCCGTGGTCGGCGGCTTCACCGCCATCAACGTGGACACCGCCGACGCGTCCGTCCGCGACCGCAACGTCATCATCCCGGTGGTGCTGCTTGTCATCGCGGTCATCCTGGCGCTGCTGCTGCGCGCCCTGGTCGCCCCGGTGCTGCTGATCGCCACCGTGGTGCTGTCGTTCCTGGCCACGCTCGGCCTCTGCGCGCTGCTCTTCAAACACGTCTTCGACTTCCCCGGAGTCGACCAGTCCTTCCCGCTGTTCGCGTTCGTGTTCCTGGTCGCGCTCGGCATCGACTACAACATCTTCCTGATGAGCCGGGTCCGCGAGGAATCGGTGCGACGCGGCACCCGGGCCGGGGTGCTCGCCGGCCTGGCCGTCACCGGCGGCGTCATCACCTCCGCCGGCATCGTGCTCGCCGCCACGTTCTCCGCGCTCGCCGTACTGCCGCTCGTGGTGCTTGTCGAGCTGGGCGTGGCGGTCGCCGCCGGGGTGCTGCTCGACACCATCGTGGTCCGCTCGCTGCTGGTGCCCGCGCTCGCGTACGACATCGGCCCGAAGGTCTGGTGGCCGGGCCGATTGTCGCGGTCGCACCGCGGCGGCGACCGCGTCGGGGCGGGGGTGGACCGTGCCTGACACCGACGTGGTCATCGTCGGCGGCGGCCTGGCCGGCCTCGCCGCCGCCCGGCGGCTGCACCGCGCCGGCGTGCCGTGGCGGCTGCTGGAAGCAGGCGACCGGCTCGGCGGCCGGGTCGCCACCGACGAGGTCGACGGCTTCACAGTGGACCGCGGCTTCCAGGTGCTCAACACCGCCTACCCCCGGCTCGGCGCGCTGCTCGACCTCGACACCCTCGACCTGGGCTGGTTCACCTCCGGGGTGCTGGTGCGCCGCGGCGACCGGCTGGAACGGCTCGTCAACCCGCTGCGCGAACCCACAGGCGCGCCCGGCACGCTCACCGCAGGCGTCGGCTCACTACGCGACCGGCTGCGCCTGGCCGCGCTCGCCGGCGGCTGCGCCACCCTGCCCGTCGGGCGGCTGCTCACCGCGCCCGAGACCAGCACCGAGACGGCGCTACGCCGGGCCGGGCTCTCCGACGCGATCATCGAGGAGCTGCTCCGGCCGTTCCTGGCCGGCGTGCTGCTCGACCGCGAGCTGGCCACCTCCAGCCACGTGTTCGCGATGATCCTGCGCTCCTTCGCCCGGGGCCGGATCGGCCTGCCCGCGCAGGGCATGGGCGCGCTGCCCCGGGCCGTCGCCGCGCCCCTGCCCACCGAACTCATCGCCCTCCGCACGCCTGTCACCGCTGTCGCACCCGGCCGGGTCCGCACCTCCGCCGGCGAGATCACCTGCCGCGCCGTCGTGGTCGCCGCGGACCCGCCCGCGGCGGCCACGCTGCTGCCCGGAATCGAGCGGGTACGCATGCACGCGTACACCACCTACTACCACCGCACCGATTCCCCGCCACTCGACGAGCCGATCCTGCTGCTCGACGGCGAGCGGCGGGAACTTGTCACCAACACGGTGGTGCTCAGCATGGCCGCACCCACGTACGCGCCGACCGGCCAACACCTGGTGGCCACCTCGGTGGTCGGCCCGCAAGCCCCGCCCGAACCGGTCATCCGGCGCGAGCTGGACCGCCTCTACGGTCGCCCCACCGCCGACTGGACCCACCTCACCACAGTCACGGTGCCGGACGCGCTGCCGGCCGCCCCGCCTCCGCAGGGCCGGCTGCGCAAGCCGGTCGCGCTCGGCGACGGCCTGTTCATGGCCGGCGACCACCGGGACAGCCCGTCCATCCAGGGCGCACTGGCAAGCGGCTGGCGTACCGCAGGCGCGGTGCTCGACGAACTGCGGGGCTGAACCGGCGCGGCACTGCGCGCTGATATTCTCGCATTGCCCATCGTGCTGTCGTGGCGGCGTACGTCGCCGGGTCGGTGGTGGCCGGTGATCGATCGGCAGGTTACGATCCGGCGCGGTAACGGGGCGGTAGCTCAGCCGGTTAGAGCAGGGGACTCATAATCCCTCGGTCGCGGGTTCGAACCCCGCCCGCCCCACCCGCAAGAACACCGGGTCGAAGATCACTAGATTGACGTTCTGGGTGCACCGTGGATGCACCAGGTGGCCCACGAGGTGCACCACAACGACTAATCGCGCCCTATCGGCCCTCCCAGGCAACCGGGACGCCCGCGTCTCTGCAACTGCGGCGCTGGAACAGCCGAGCCGTCCCCATGCCCGAGTCCGTGCAGACCACGCGCAGCTTGGATGGCCGCCATTCGTCGTGGCGGTGGTTAGGTCGTAAACCCGATCTTGATCAAGTCAAGGCAGCCGGCGTAGTGGATGACTGACGCGGCGGTACTCTCCCACGGAGCCAAGTCTAGCCCGCTTTACTGTCGTCATCTATTACACTAGACTTGCTGCGTGAAGCGAACCGACCTGATCAATCGGATCGGCAAGGCCGCCGCCGACGCAGGCACCACCTTCGAGATGGTCCGCGAAGGAGGCAATCACACCATCTACCGGTATGGCTCGCAGAACGTCGTCATACCCCGACACAAGGAGATCAACGAACTCACCGCGCGGGGCATCCTGCGCTCTCTCGGCTTGAAGTAGAAGGGACTACCGCCGATGAAGTACACCGCAACGTGCGTCCGCTCCGGCGGCTGGTGGGCCATCACCGTCCCGGAGATCAAGGGCGTCTTCTCGCAGGCCCGCCGCCTGGACCAGGTCGAAAAGATGGCACGGGAAGCAATCGCGCTCATGCTCGACGTCAAGCCGAACAGCTTCGATGTTGAGGTGCAGCCCGAAGTCCCGAGGGAAGTCATCAAAGCACGCAAAGCGCGCATCGCGCTGCGCGAGGCCGAACAGTCCGCCGACGAGGCCACCGTCGCTGCTGCCCGAACGCTGCTCGACAATGGCTACACAGTCCGCGATGCAGGTTCGCTGCTCGGCATCTCTGCTCAGCGGGTGTCACAGTTGGCGCCAAAGAAGACAGCAGCCAAGGTGACAAGCCGCAAGGCGGTAACTGGACGAGCAAGTAAGGGCACCAGCAAGAAGCCTGCCGTCAAGCCGAACCGCGAAGTCGTCGCAGCCTGACCTCCGAGCGACACGGACCTGCGAGAGGTCCGTGTCGCCTGTCAGCCTCGGTGCAGCGCCTAACCCGCTCCAACTCCGTTCGGTCGGCGTAGTCGTGCAACGAATCGGCGAGGTGCTGCTTAAAGGCAGCAGAGCCTCCCCAGGTTGGCCGATGCACGTCTGATCGCGCCCGGCCCGACGAAGCGTCGAGCCGGGCGCGTCTACCTCGTGGACCACAGGCGGCTGGGCCGCGCAACTGGGCGCGTGTGCGGCATGCTGTCCGCCATGGCGATCTTCGACCCGAAGGCGGACCTCCTCGACTATCTGCGCGGGGCGCGCGAGGCGGTGGTGTGGAAGCTCGACGGGCTGAGCGAATACGACGCCCGCCGTCCGCTGACGCCCACTGGGACGAACCTGCTGGGCCTGGTCAAGCACCTGGCACGTGGCGAGTTCGGATACTTCGGTGAGACCTTCGGCCGCCCAAGTGATGCCGTACCGCGATGGCCCGAGGGGGAGGAGGCGTGGGAGGCATGGGCGCTGCCGACGGAGTCGCGCGAATCCATCGTCGACCTGTACCGGCGGGCCTGGGCACACGCGGACGCGACGATCGAGGCGTTGCCACTGGACGCGGTCGGGCGGGTACCGTGGTGGGGCGACGGCGGCGAGGTGACGCTGCATTACGTCCTGGTCCATGTGACCGCCGAGACGCAGCGTCACGCCGGCCACGCCGACATTGTCCGGGAGCTGATCGACGGCGCGGTCGGTCTTCTTCCCACGACCACAAACGTGCCGGCGTCGGATGACGGGACCTGGGCCGCGCATCGGGACATGGTGGAGCGGAACGCGCGTGAGGCCGCCGGCCGATGAGGCTTACCGGTCAATTGCGGGTCATGGGGATGCGCGTCGGGTGGTCCGCTTGATCGAATGGGGCTTGTCTGCCCGCTGTCCGCTCGGTCCGCAGCCGGGCCGTCGACATCCGCAGAAGCCGCCGTACGGCACCAACTCCTTGTCGCCTGCGCATCGGTGCTCGGTGACGATGATCCCTCGACGCAATCCATGCACTGCGTCACCGGTTTCCAGGGCTCGGTCATCCGGTAGGTCATCCCCGTCGGCTCTCAGCGGCGTCGAGCGACTCGCCCAACCGGTACCGCAACGCGCGAGCCTGACCGATCGACAACGACAACGACACTTGATCGGCTTCCGCGTCGTCGGTCGCGTCCACCATCACGACTGGTTCGGCAGCCGCGTGCAGGGCCTGCGTCAGCGCCACGGTGACGATGAACGCCTCTGGCCGTTCGGTGTTGATCTCTGAAGCTCGCGACCGGTGTCCGGCTCGCCGATCGCACCCGTCCCGGTCACACCATCCTGGGTGCCGGTCGTGAGCCGCCAACATGCCCGTGGCGAAGACGTTAACGTGTCCGCACTTACGCACGATGTGCGGCGGCACGCTCCAGGACGTGGACGTGGTCAAACCGGCTGCCGCGATAGCTCGTGCCGCCGCCTCGGGGTGGGCATGGCAGACGTAGGCGACGCCGTCGAGCGACTCGGTCACGAGGTCGCTGTAGATCTCGATTCGGCCGGCTGCCGGCTCGCCGCAGTCGTCCAGCTCGAACGGTAGATTGCGCACGGGTCACACCTCCAATGCGATCAGGTCCCCGTCAGCGTTCGGGGCGAGATCTCGCTTTCAATGCCAACTTCTGTGAGAGCGAGTAGGCCAAGTGCAATAGTAGCTCGTTTGGCCTAACTTATGCCCCGGTTGGATTGGCCCAAGTGTCTGCCGGCGAAGATGGCCAAGTGGATCTCGATGGGGCGATGCGAGCATTGCGGGCCGCCGAAGAGGCGCTACCCGATGCGGACGAGCGCGCCGCGCAGGTCGCTCGGCAGATCAAGGCCGACGCCCGCGCCCGAGTCGAGAACGCTCGCGCCGAGTTGCACCGCGTCATGGTGGCGGAGTACCGGGCCGGCGCTCGTCAGGTCGACCTCATCCGGCGCACCGGCTACAGCCGCGAACGCGTGCGGCAGATCTTGCGGGCTGCCGGCATCGAAGGCGATTGACGCTTGATTCATAGGCCCCCACCTGGATCAAGGCGGCGGGGCGAACTCATACGCACCAGGTAGTCCCCGCTACCACTAGTGGAGATGACGGTAGGTAGCGGCAGTCGTCGCTGCGGGTACGCGGCGTACCCGGTGACGTGGTGTACCTCTACGCCGGAGCCCCGATCCGGTGGGCCAGATCCGCTGCCTCGGCCCGGATCGCCGCCGGTGCATCCCGGGCGAGTCGGCCGGCCATGTCCTGCGCTGCCGGCGAGTAACGCACCGTCTCCGGTGAGGTCGCCTCGGCGCGGGTCAGCAGGTGCAGCGTGGCTTCCTGGGCGCCTTCGAGGTCGGCCGAGCGGGCCAGCTCGACGTAGTGCCGGCCGCGCCGCTCCGTCGAAGGGATCGACTGCGGATCGAGGGCATGGGCGCGTCGCTGGGCCTCGTCGGGGTCGCCGAGGTCGACGGCGCACATCACCGCGTACACATCGACCAGGGGGCGGGACACTCGTGTCCGGAGGCCGACGTAGCCCTCGGGCAGAGCACGGTCGACGACCTGGCGTGCAGTGTCCCAATCGGACCACGCACCCTGGTCGCCGTTACGGGCGCGGGTGAGGGCCATGCAGAGGTGCAGGTCGGCGAGCATCTCCGCGTACTCGACTCCGCCCTCGCCCACCCGGGGCTCGACCAGGGCGCGCGCCTCGCGCAGCCGGTCCAGGGCTTCGTCGCCACGGCCGACCGCGCGGAGGACGTGCGCGGCGTACCAAATGCTGCTGGCGATGGCGAGAGGGTCGTCGGCGTCGAGCGCGGCGGTCATGCCCCGGTCGACGGTGAGCCAGCACAACTCGCGGTCACCGTGCCAGGCGAGGTATGCCTGGGCGAGATGGTATGCCTGGGCGAGCAGCGCCAGGGAGGCTCGCCGGTCGTCGCCGGTGTGGAGCCGGACCGCTTTCTGGGTGGCGTCGAGGAGGCCGGGAAGAACCAGGCCGGCTTCCGTCCGCTGGTGACGGCTGGTGTGCCACGTCTGCCAGGCGGAGTCGACGGCACCACGGAGGTAGTCGGGGGATTCCGGCTCACCGGTCACGGTTATGTGCCAGGCGGTGAGCGCCTTGCGGACGTCGTTGACGGCGGGGTGGCTGGGCCGGCCGTCCAGGGAGAGCGCGACGTGCGGTCCGAACAGGTCACCGAGATCGTGTACGCCGAGATGCGGTGCGAGCTGCTGGGCCGCACGCAGGGTGAGTGAGCGGCGGCCGTTCTCGATGAACTTGACGGTTGTGGGGGACAGCCCGGCGAGCCCGGCCAGCCGGTCGCGGGAGAGGCCGGCGGCGCGGCGGAGCCGCTCGACGCGTTGGCCGGGAGTGGGAGCGGACTGGTCGACCATCGGGCACCTCCGCACAGGTACATCGTGTACCCCTCACCGTACGCGCGTCTTGCCGAGATCGGTCCACCCAAATGTCGGCGTCGCCGCCGACGTGCCTGTCCTCTTCCTCATCTTCATCCGGCTCCGGGCGGAGAACAAGACTGGTTCTTCGCCCGTGACGTCGGCATTGTCGTCGGCATGGCCACCAAGAAGCGCGACGTGGACCTGGGTCGCCGGCTGTCGCATGTGCGCTGGCTCGCGGGAGGCACCGGAACGGGCAAGAGCACCCTCGCCCGCGCCCTGGCCGAGCGCCACGACGTGCTGATCTACGACGGTGACCACGCGGAGCGCGGCTACGTCAGTCGGTGTACCGCCGCGGAGCAGCCCCACCTGTGGGCGTTACTGCACGCCTCGGGGGCGCGGCGGTGGAACGGCCGCAGCGCGCGGGAGGTCTTCGCCTCGATGCCGAGCCTGCACGGGGAGACGTTCGGCTTCGTGGTGGACGACCTGCTGGCGCTGCCCTCGGACCGGCCCGTCCTGGTCGACGACTTCCGCACGCTGCCCCGCGACGTCGCTCCGCTGCTGACGTGGCCGGAGCAGGCAGCATTTCTCCTGCCCACGCCGACGTTCCGGCACGGGGCGCTACGTGCGCGGTTCGCCGACCCGGTCCGGGCCCGGGCGAACTGGGGCGACAGCGATCACGGTGAGGCGCTCGCCCTGCGGCTGGCCCGCCGCATCGCCGAGTTGTGGGGTCTGTCCGCGCTCCGGCGCGACGCCTGACACAGGCGTGGCGGCCGGAGCGCGGCACCTCCGCTGAGCGGCGTGACCCGGGTCACGCCTCCCCGATGCTTGCGGTGCCACGACGACGGCGAGGTGCGTCGATCTCGTCGAGCAGCGCGATCGCGAAGTCCGCGTAGCTGATCTTGCTGGCCGGATCGCCGTGCTCGGCCAACCGGTAGCGCCCGGTGCGGGTGCCGTCGCGGTCGAAGTCGCCGGCGGGCGCGACGTACGCCCAGTCGAGGTCGCACGTCCGCAGTTCCGCCAGGCCCGCCGCGTGACCCAGGTAGAAGGGGCGGTATTCCTGCGGGAAGCCGGGTTCGTCCATCAGGGCGCCGCCCGACGCCCCGGGAAGGACCGGCGCGAGGCCGACCATCACCAGACGGCGTACGTCCGCCTTCGCCAGCCCGGCAGCCAGGGCGCGGGAGGAGGCGGTGAAGAAGTCGTGCGGCGGCACGGTCAGGTCCACCGCCGCGCTGATCGCCGCGTCGTGTCCGGTGGCCACCCGTGCGACGTCGGCCGCGTCGGTGACGTCGCCTGCCACCACCCGCGCGTCAGCCATGTCGCGGTGGCGCTCCGGGTCGCGTACCACGGCGGTGACCCGGTGGCCGCGCCGCCGCGCCTCGGCGACGGCCTGCCGCCCGGCGCGACCGCCGGCGCCGAAGATCACGATGTCCATCACGATTCGCCTCTCCCCGAGGCCGGAACCTTCACGCCCGGCCGATTCCGCCGACGCTAGTGACATCTGTGGTTACCCCGAGGATACCGGCTATCGTCAGCGACATGAGGCAACCGCTGCCCGCCGACATGTTCGACGAGCTGTGCCCGTCCTCGCTCAACCCGATCCGGTTCGGCGACAAGTGGGCGGCGCTCATCATCCGATGCCTGGAGGGTGGGCCGCGCCGCTTCTCCGAGCTTCGCGTGCCGCTGCGCCGGGTCACCCCGAAAGTGCTCACCCGGTCGCTGCGCGCCCTCGAACGCGACGGTCTGGTCACGCGCACGGTCCGCGCCGGGCGTGCTTCGCACGTCGAGTACGAGTTGACGCCGCTCGGTCGCAGCATGCTCGGACCGATCGCGGCGGCGTGCGCCTGGACCGAGAGGCACTGGGACGAACTGCTCGATGCCCGCGAGGCGTACGACAGCGCCAGCGACCGATGAGAGGGCCTACTGCGTCTCGGGAAGGGTCGCGGTCACGTCCAGCTCGACCAGTTGCCGGGGAAAGCCCAACTGGGCGACGCCGAGCAGGGTGCTCGCGGTGGTGAACGCGGGCGCCAGGGGTGAGGCCAGGAAACGCTGCCACACGTCAGCGAGCACGGCCCGGTCGGCGCTCACCACATAGATCACGGTACGCACGACGTGCTCCGGTCCGGCGCCGACCGACCGGAGCGCGGCAAGCGTGTTGGCGGCGATCTGGTCGACCTGGGCGTCGACGTCGTCCCTCCCCACCAGCGCGCCGGCCGCATCCAGCGGGCACTGGCCGGCGAGATAGGCGGTACGTCCGGCGGGAACGACTGTGACGTGGTGGTATCCCGGGGTGGGGTGCAGGCCCTCGGGGTTGGCGCGAACGATGGTCATGGTCCGCAGCATCGCGGACCCACCCGTCGGTGTCACCACATTTCGCCGGGGTGGTGGAGGATCGGCGGATGAGGTTTCCACTGTCGACACCACCGGCCATCACCGTCGGCACCATCGCCGCCGGGCCTCAGCCGACACTCAGCGCCGGGGCCGGCCTCGTCCTGCGGCCCTGGGCGGCCGGTGACGCGCCAGCGGTCTTCGCCGCCTACCAGGATCCGGAGATCCAGCGCTGGCACACCCGTCGGCCCGCGTCCGAGGAGCAGGTCCGGGAATGGGTCGCGCACTACCGCCGGGCCTGGACGCAGGAGACGGGGGCGAGTTGGGCGGTGACCCGGGGCGGCGGCGAGGTGCTGGGACGGCTCGCCGTGGGCGGCTGGGACCTCGGCGACGGGGTGGCCGGCTGCGCGTACTGGGTGGTTCCCGCCGCGCGCGGAGCGGGCGTGGCCCCGCGGGCGTTGCGGGCGGTCAGCGCCTGGGCCCTCGCCGAGGGTCGCTTCCATCGTCTCTACCTGGACCACTCGACCCGCAACCACGCCTCCTGCCGGGTCGCGGTGAAGGCCGGGTTCCGCCTGGAGGGCACCAAGCGCAGCGACGCCGTCCACGCCGACGGCCGGCACGACATGCATCTGCACGCCCGCGTCCGGGGCGACGAGTGACCGCCTACCTGTGGCACCCTGGCGTGATGAGCGGGCAGCGGGCGGCGTGGTATCGCCTCACCAGGAAGCAGCGCGTCGTGGTGGTCGCCGGCATGGGGCTGGCGCTCGTCGGGCTGGTGCTGGCGCTGACGGTCAACCCGGCCCTCGGTGCCATGGTCATCGCGGTGGCTACGCTGGTCATCATCTTCACGCAGATCTTCGCCCCGCCTGACTGAAACCCGATTTCACCGCAGGCCCGCATGCGGCGGTGACAAACGTTCCGCCGTCCCCGGACAGCGGCGACCTGCGCGCTCGTGACCGCCCTCGTGATCGCCGTGCCGCGGGCGTACGCCCAGCGGCGCGAACGACGGGACGCCGCCGCAGCAGCTCCGACACAAACTCCTTGATCATGCCCCAGAAGGGAGGTAGAGCGGGAGAGGTGGGTGATCATGAGCCTGGCGGCATCAACGGAGATCAACATCGCCGTCAACCTCATGATCACGGCATCGGAGGCGAGGGTCTGCCCTTCGAGGTGCCCGGTCGGGCCCGGCGGCTGGGGACGGCGCGCGGGTGAGAGAGTGACAGCGTGCGGGTGGGGATACTCGGGCCGCTTGAGGTCCGCGACGGCGAGCTGGCGGTCGACGTCGCCGGGGCGCGGCTGCGCGCGCTGCTGATCCGCCTCGCCCTGGACCCGGGCCGCCCGGTGAGCGTGCCGGCGCTGGCGGAGGCGCTCTGGGCGGACGCGCCGCCCGCCGACACCGCGAACGCGGTGCAGACGCTCGTGTCCCGGTTGCGCCGGGCCGTGCCCGGGCTCGGGGTACGCAGCGGCCCGGCCGGCTACCGCCTCGACCTGGACCCCGACGACGTGGACGCCGAGCGGTTCGCGCGGCTGGCCCGGGTGGGCCGGGAGGCGTTGCGCGGCGGGGACGCGGCCACCGCCCTCGCCACGCTGCGGGACGCGCTGGCGCTGTGGCGGGGTCCGGCGCTGGCCGAGGTGGTCGACGCGCCCTATGCGACGGCCGCGGTGGCGCGGCTGGCCGAGTTGCGGCTCACCGCGCAGGAGGACCGGATCGAGGCGGAGCTGGTCACCGGCCGGCCGGAGCTGCTTGTCGCCGAGCTGGACGAGCTGACCGTCGCGCATCCGCTGCGGGAGCGGCTGGCCGCGCTGCACCTGCGGACGCTTGCCGCCGCCGGGCGGCCCGCCGAGGCGCTTGGCGCGTACGACCGGATCCGGAAGCGGCTCGCCGACGAGCTGGGGGTGGACCCCTCACCCGAGTTGCGGGCCGCGCACCTGGCGGTGCTGCGAGGTGAGGCGACCCCGCCGCCGACGCCCGTCGCGCCGCCGGGGAACCTGCGCGCCGCGCTCACCACGTTCGTCGGGCGGGACGAGGGCCTGCGCCGGCTCACCGGGCTGCTCGCCGGCAACCGGCTGGTCACGCTGATCGGGCCGGGCGGGGCCGGCAAGACCCGGCTGGCCGGCGTCGCGGCGGCCCGGCTGGCCGGTGGCGTGCCGGGTGGCGCCTGGCTGGTCGAGCTGGCCCCGATCACCGACCCGGCCGACGTGCCGCGGGCGGTGCTGGACACGCTCGGCCGGCGGGACCTGACGCGGGAACCCGCCCGGCCCACGTTCCGCGACACGCTCGGGCGGCTTGTCGACGTCATCGCCGGCGCCGAGACGCTCATCGTGCTCGACAACTGCGAGCACGTCGTCGAGGCGGCGGCCCGGCTCGCCGAGGAACTGCTCGGCCGCTGCCCGGGGCTGCGGGTGCTTGCCACGTCCCGTGAGCCGCTGGGCATCGTCGGTGAGGCGCTGGAGCCCGTACCGCCGTTGCGCCTGCCGCCGGCCGACGTCACCGCGGCCGACGCGGTCGCGTACCCCTCGGTGCAGTTGCTGCGCGACCGGGCCGTGGCCGTGCGCGCCGGCTTCGCGGTGACCGGCGACAACGTCGCGGACGTGGTGGAGATCTGCCGCCGCCTGGACGGCATGCCGCTCGCCATCGAGCTGGCCGCGGCGCGGCTGCGGACGCTCTCGCCCCGGCAGGTCGCGGCGGGCCTGGACGACCGGTTCCGGCTGCTGACCGGCGGCAGCCGGACCGCGCTGCCCCGGCACCGGACGCTGCGGGCGGTGGTCGACTGGAGCTGGGGGCTGCTCACCGACGACGAGCGCCGGTTGGCCGAGCGGCTCGCCGTGTTCCCCGCCTCCGTCACCGCCGACTCGGCCGCCGGCGTCGCCGGCCCGGCCGCCGCCGCGCTGCTCGACGCGCTCGTCGACAAGTCGCTGCTCCAGGTGGTCGGCGACGGGCGGTTCCGGATGTTGGAGACCATCCGGGAGTACGGGCTGGAGCGGCTCGCCGCCGCCGGAACGGCCGCGGAGGCGCGCGCCGCGCACGCGGCGTACTTCCGGGACCTGGTCCGGACCGCCGAGCCGCACCTGCGCACCGGCGGGCAGTTGCCGTGGCTGCGGCTGCTGACGGCGGAGCGGGAGAACATCGTCGGCGCGCTGCACTTCGCCTGCGACGCCGGTGACGCCGACACCGCGCTGCGGATCGGCGCGGCGCTGGCGCTGCCGCTGACGATCTGGGGCGACGACGGCGGTATCGGCGGTGACGTGCTGGTCCGGGCGCTCGCGCTGCCCGGGCCGGCGCCGGCGGGGGAGCGGGCCGTGGTGCTCGCCATCCGGGTGGTGACGGAGATGTTCCACGGCGCTGCCGAGCCGACCGACGAGCGGGTCGCGGAGCTGACCGCCGCCGTGCGGGCGGCGGACGGCACGGACCACCCGATCGTGGCGCTGCTCGAACCGGCGCTGTCGATCTTCACCGACGACACGGCCGCCGGGATCGAGGCGGTGGACCGGGCGCGCGGGCATCCCGACCCCTGGACCAACGGGACGCTGCTGGCGATGCGCGGCCAGATCAAGGAGAACGACGGCGACGCCGAGGGCATGCTGCGCGACTCGATCCAGGCGATCGAGGAGCTACGCGCGGTCGGCGAGCGGTGGAGCCTGTCGATGGTGCTGAGCAACTACGCCGACGCCATGACCAAGCGCGGCGACTTTGCGACGGCGACGGTCGCGCTCGAAGAGTCGGCGCGGCTGGCGCGCGAACTCGACCCGGGCGCCGCGCCGGGTTTCCAGTTGATCTGGCTGGCCGCCATCCGGGCCCGCTCCGGCGACGCGGCCGGCGCCAAGGCGGAGCTGCGCCGGTTCGTCGCCGACCGGGCGGCCGACCGGGACGGTCGGGACGCCGCGTTCGGGCTGATGATGCTCGGTGCCATCGCGCGGCAGGAGGGTTCGCTCGACGAGGCGCAGGAGTGCCTCACCGAGGCGAAGCGTCGCCAGGAGGACGCGCCGCTGCTCGCGCCGCAGTTCCGCGGGCTGCTGCTGACCGAGGCGGGGCACCTGGCGCTGGCCCGCGGTGACGTGGCGGGGGCACGGGCATGCATGGCCGAGGCCGTCGTCCGGGGCATCGCCGCCCGGGACATGCCGGTGGTCGCGACCATCGCGGTCGGCTGGGTGGCGGTCGCCGAGGCGGAGGGCCGGTACGAGCGGGCCGCCGAACTGCTCGGCACGTCCGACTCGCTGCGCGGCTGGCCGGACCGGTCCAACGCGGACGCGCAGCGGCTCGCCGAGCGGCTGCGGGCCGAGCTTGGCGACGACGGATACGCCGCCGCGTACGCCCGGGGGCACGGCCTCAGCCGGGCCGACGCCCTCGCGTTCGTGGGCGTCGACCCGGCTCGGTGAGACAGGTCAGGCGCGGCGCCGGTACGCGCGGACGGCGAGCGGCGCGCAGACCGCGATGATCGCCACGGTCCAGAGCAGCGACCGGGTCACCGGCCCGGCGACCGGACCGCCGATCATCAGGCCCCGGGCCGCCTCCATCACGTCGGCCACCGGGTTCACCCCGACCCACCACTGCAACCAGCCGGGCAGCGTGTCGGTCGGCACCATCATGTTGGTGCCGAAGGTCAGCGGGAACAGCACCAGGAACGCGGTGCCCTGCACGGCGCCGGGGCTGCGCATCAGCATGCCGAGCAGCACGCCGATCCAGGTGACCGCGAACGCGAACGCAATGGTCAGCAGGCAGGCCGCAAGCGTGGACAGCGGATCGGTGCCGATCCGGAAGCCGATCGCGTAGCCGAAAGTGAGCAGCACGGTGATCGAGACCACGAACCGGACCAGGTCGCCGACCACGGAGCCGACGAGCGGCGCGGACCTGGCGATCGGCAGGCTGCGGAACCTGTCGAAGACGCCCTTCTCGATGTCGGTGTTGAGGCTGACGCCTGTCGCGATGGACGCGAACAGCACGGTCTGCACCATGATCGCGGGCAGCAGGAACTGGAGGTAGGCGTGCTGCGAGCCGGAGATCGCGCCGCCAAGCAGGTAGACGAAGATCAGCACGAAGACGATCGGCTGGAGCGTCACGTCAAGCAGTTGCTCGGGCGTGCGCAGCGTCTTGATCAGGCTGCGCCTGGCGAGCGCGAGGCTGTGCCGGGCCAGCCCGAACGGGCGGGAGCCGGACTGGGGAGCGCTGGTCCGGGGCGGCGTGGCCGCCGTGCGGGTGATCGTGGTCATGCCGCCACCTCCATGGGTTCCTCGGCGCCGTGGCCGGTCAACGTGAAGAACACCTCGTCGAGGCTGGGGAGCCGCAACGCCAGCTCCACCACCCCGATGCCGGCGTCGTCGAGCCGGCGGACCACGGTCGTGAACGTGGCGTCGTTGTCCACCGGCACGGTGAGCAGGCCGGGCCGCGGCAGCTCGGGATCGGCCCCGGTGCTGGCCCGCAGGATGTCGGCGACGTCACCGATCCGGTCCGCCTCGGTCGGCCGGACCACGATGGTCTGGGTGCCGGCGATCCGCTTCAACTCGCCAGGCGTGCCGTGCGCGATCACCCGGCCGTGGTCGATCACCGAGATCTCGTCGGCGAGCGCGTCGGCCTCGTCCAGGTACTGCGTGGTCAGCAGCACCGTGGAGCCGTCGTCGACGAGCGAGCGGACCACGCCCCACATCTCCTCCCGCTTGGCCGGGTCCAGGCCGGTCGTCGGTTCGTCCAGATAGATCACGTCCGGCCGGCCGACCAGGCTCGCGGCCAGGTCCAGCCGGCGGCGCATGCCCCCGGAGTACGTCTTGGCCGGGCGCCCGGCCGCCTCGGTCAGGTCGAACCAGGCGAGCAGCTCGGCCGCCCGGGCGCGGGCGTCGCGTCCGCTCAGGTCGAGCAGCCGGCCGATGAGCACCAGGTTCTGGGTGCCGGTCAGATCCTCGTCGACCGAGGCGTACTGCCCGGTCAGCCCGATCATCCGGCGTACCTTCCCGGCGTCGGCGACCACGTCGTGGCCACCGACCGTGGCCCGGCCCCCGTCCGGGCGCAGCAGGGTGGCGAGGATCCGCACCGCAGTGGTCTTGCCGGCGCCGTTCGGCCCCAGCACTCCCAGCACGGTCCCCCGTCGTGCGGCGAGGTCGATCCCGGCCAGCGCGGTCGTCGTACCGAACCGCTTGACCAGGCCCTCCGCCTCGAATGCGTATGTCATGGCACCGACCCTGGCCGGTGCCGCTGGCAGCGGACGCACACGGCGCTGGCAGCCACGCGCACACGCAACAAATGGTTGCGCATCTGGGCTGCGTTGACTAGCGTGATGTGCAACCAACGGTTGCAGGAGGTTGTCATGGAGTACGGAACCATCGAGCGCGAGATCTACGTCGAGGCGTCGCCCGAGATCGTCTTCGAGGTGGTGAGCAGCCCCGAGCATCTCCGGAAGTGGTGGCCGGACGAAGCCCGCTACGAGCCCACGCCGGGGTCGGTGGGAGAGATCGCCTTCGGCGACACAGTCGTCCCGTTCGCGGTCGTCGACGCGCGCCCGCCCCGCACGTTCTCGTTCCGGTGGACGCACTCGGCCGGCGACACCGCCGTCGAGGGCAACTCGCTGCTTGTCACGTTCGAGCTGACCCCGGCCGGCGCGGGCACGATGCTGCGGATGACCGAGACCGGTTTCCGCGAGATGGGCTGGGAACTCGCCGTCCTTGAGCACCAGTACCAGGACCACGTCAGCGGCTGGGACCACTTCCTGCCGCGGCTCGTGCCCTACGCCGCCACGCTTGCCGTACGGCCGTGAACGCCACCCTTGTCGAACCGGTCGACGACGACCTCTGGTCCGCGATCGGCGACCCGACCCGTCGCCGGATGCTCGACCTGCTGCTCGCCGGCGACGGCGGCACCGCCACCTCGCTGAGCCGGCAGATGCCGGTCACCCGCCAGGCGGTCGCGAAGCACCTCGGCGTGCTCGACCGGGTCGGCCTGGTGCGGGGCGACCCGGCAGGCCGGGAACGGCGCTACCGCGTCGACGACGCCCAGCTCGCCCGCGCGGTGGCCCAGCTCGCGTCCGTCGGCTCGGCCTGGGACGACCGGCTGCGCCGGATCAAGCGGATCGCCGAGGAGATCCAACGAAGCCGACCGGAATGACGAACGAGAGACAGGGAGATCGACATGGTGGACATCCTGCATCGGATCGGGGTCCGGACCCCGAAGCCCGAAACGGTGTACGACGCGCTGACGACAGTCGATGGGCTGGCCGGCTGGTGGACCGACGACACGACGGGCAGCGCCGACGTCGGCGGCGTCCTCGCGTTCCGCTTCCCGCCTGGTGGTTTCGACATGGAGGTCATCGAGCTGCGGCCGTCCGAACGGGTGGTGTGGCGGGTGGTCGACGGCCCGGCGGAGTGGGTCGGCACCACCGTCGAGTGGGACCTGCGCCAGGACGGCGACTGGACGATCGTGCTCTTCACCCACCGAGGCTGGCGCGAGCCGGTCGAGTTCATGCACCACTGCGGCACCAAGTGGGCGTCGTAC
Source organism: Micromonospora marincola (assembly GCF_056150385.1). Classification (NCBI taxonomy): domain Bacteria; kingdom Bacillati; phylum Actinomycetota; class Actinomycetes; order Micromonosporales; family Micromonosporaceae; genus Micromonospora; species Micromonospora marincola. The sequence goes on from NZ_JAXCFT010000010.1 coordinate 121,578, forward strand.
CTGCTGAGCCTGAAGTCGCTTGTGGAAACCGGCGAGGGCGCGCCGTCGCCGCGTGACGTGCAGATCAGCGACTGGCACTGACCGGCCCGGACCCGGGGTCGGCGAGCAGGGCCGGGTGGTCGGCCCAGAGCCGGCGCAGATAGTCGCGCAGCCGTTCCGCTGTGGCGATCCACCCCTCGTCGGAATAGCGGAGCAGCCGCCCGACCTCCCCGGCCACCAGGTCGTAGCCGGACGCCCCGGTCTCCGGGACCGGGGCGTCCGGGGCGACCGCGACCGGAAGCGGGACAATCGGGACCCGGAGGCCTGCCTCGTCGCAGGCCCGTAGCACCGTGAGATAGGCCCGGGCCAGGTGGTACGGGGAGACGACGAGCGCCATGCTGCTGATGCCCAGGGCCCGGACCCGGTCGGCGATCCACGCGGCCTGCCGGCCGGTGTCGGTGGCCGGCTCGGCCTGGAGCACGACGCCGTCGACCCGGCGCAGGCCGAGACTCCGCATACGGTCCATCGTGAGCGGGCGGTACGTCCGCTCGGCCCGATTGGTGCTCGCCACCAGCAGGTGACGCAGCGCCGGGCCGGCCTCCCAGGCGCGGATCGCGTCGGTGAGCCGCCAGTCCTCGCCCTGCCCGGTGGGCACGACCAGCGCGTCGACCCGCTCGGCGGCCCGACCGGGAATGGTGAGGATCATCGTGACCGCCTCCAGCACCGCCAGGAAGCGGTGGGGCGGGACGTCCGCGAACGCCTCCGCCCGTACGATCCGCGGCAACGCGCCGCACGGGTCGGACACACTCGTCATGGACGTGATCTTGCCATTCGCGGGGGCGCTGGCGGGCACGGATACCGGGGTGGAGTCGGACTCTCGCCTAGGATGGAGGTATGAGCGCTGAGGCCGTCGGCATGCACATGCCCGCCGTCGTGACGCTCGACGACGTGGCGACGATGAACGCCGCCGACCCGAACGGTCACCGCTACGAGACCAGCCCCGAGGGGGTCCTGTCGGTCATGCCGCCGCCCGACTCCGAGCACGCGATCATCGCGAGTCGCCTCTTCGCCTGGCTGATCAGGGCGGGCTGGCCGCCCGAGCAGGTGCTCCAGGCGGTCGGCGTCCGGGTTCCCGGGCGCAGCGGCGACGGCGGCCGGATCCCCGACCTGAGCGTGTGGCGCAAGCCGCCGGCGCGGGGCGTCTGGTCGACCGTGGCCGACCTCGTGCTGGTGGTCGAGATCGTCTCACCCGGTTCGGAGGCGATGGATTCGGTGACAAAGGTCCGGGAGTACGCCTCGGCCGGCATCCCGCGCTACTGGGTGGTCGAACGGGACGGTCCGCAGACCGTGACGCTGCACGAGCTGACCGGCGACGGCCGGTATGCCGAACACGCCCGGATGCCACTGGCCTGGCTGTTGCAGACCGCGCCGGCCGACCACCTCGACGGGTGAACGGCGAGGGGCCCCGCCGAACCGGCGGGGCCCCTGTCGTGCGCGGGATCGCTCAGGCGAGCGTCTTCAGGTAGTCGGGGTTGGCCTTCAGCCACTCCTCGACCGCCTTCTCCTCGTCGCCCTTGTGGACGTTGAACATCAGGTCCTCCAGCGAGGCGAGCTGGTCGCCGTCCATCTTGAACTTCTTCAGCATGGCGGTGATCTCGGGGAAGTCCTCGCCGAAGCCCAGGCGGGTGAACGTGTTGATCTCCTCGGCCTGGCCGAGGGTGCCCTTCAGGTCGGTCAGGTCCTTCAACTCGTACTTGGCGTAGGCCCAGTGCGGGTGCCCGAGCGTGACCCCCCATGGTCACCCCGGGAGGCCGGGGCCCAGGTCCCGGGCGACGATCCGCAGCGCGCGGGTCAGCTCCTTCGCCGTGGGCGCGGCGTCCGGGTCCACCAGGCACTGGGCGGCCACGCCGCCGAGCAGCGCCTGGTGGAACGCGCCGAGGGTGAGCGCGGTGGCCTCGTCCGTGCCCGCGTCGAGCTGGTGGAACACCTCGGCCAGGCCGAGGCGGGCCCGCCGGTTGGCGGCGGCGAACGCCTCGCGTAGCTCGGGGGCGCGGTCCATCCGGGCGACCAGCTCGAACTGGACCGCCCAGAGCGGGCGCAGCCGGGCGAACGACTCGATGATCCGCTCCCAGGCCAGCTCGAACCGCTGCTCCGGGTCGGCGTCCGGGCCGGCGTCGTGGGCGAGCGCGCGGTCCAACTCCTCGCCCCACTCCGCCATCGCCTCGAACAGCGCCTCGTCGAGCAGGGCCCGGGTGGTGCGGAAGTGGTAGCCGATGGCGGCCAGGCTGGTGCCGGCCGCGGCGGCGACGTCGCGGGCGGTGGTGGCGGCGTAGCCCTTCTCCATCAGGCAGCGCTTCGCGCCGGCGAGGAGATCCTCCCGATTTCCCATGGGAGCAGCGTACCGAAGTTCTTGAACATCTGTCTTGCACAAACGTCTCACACGTCCGTACCGTCACTGTCATGACCGATGTCCTGATCTCCGGCGGCGGTGTCGCCGGCTCCGCGCTCGCCTGGTGGTTGCGCCGCCACGGCTTCCGACCGACAGTCGTGGAACGGGCCCCGGGGCCCCGCGACGGCGGCTACAAGGTGGACGTCCGGGGCGTGGCCCTGACCGTGCTGGACCGGATGGGCCTGACCGGGCAGGTGCGCGCCCACGACACCGGGATGCGGCTGGCCCGCTTCCTCGACGGGCGCGGCCGGCAACTCGCCACCATGGACGCCGCCCTGTTCGGCGGCCGGTCGACCGACGACGTCGAGATCATGCGGGGCGACCTGACCCGGATCCTGCGGGCCGCCGCCGACGGCGTGGAACACCGCTTCGACGACTCGGTCGCCGCGCTGCGCGCCGACGCCGACGGGGTCGACGTGACGTTCGCGCGGGGCCCGCGCCGCCGCTTCGCCCTGGTCATCGGCGCCGACGGGCTGCACTCGACGGTACGGCGGCTCGCGTTCGGCCAGGCGTCGAGCCACCTGCGCCCGCTCGGGCACCACATCGCCATCTGCACCGTGCCGGCCGGGTTCGGCGAGGAACGGGTCGAGCTGCTGCACCCGACGCCGGGGCGGACCGTGGGCGTCTACCGGACCGCGGGCGCGCCCGACGCCCGGGCGCTCTTCCTCTTCCGCTCGCCTGCCGACGCCGGCGACCTCGGTGACGTGGCCGCCCAGCGGGCGCTGCTGTGCCGGGCCTTCGCCGGGGCCGGCTGGCGGGTGCCCGAGCTGCTCGCCGCCCTGCCCGACGCGCCGGATCTCTACCTCGACGCGATGAGCCAGGTGCGGATGGAGAGCTGGTCGGCCGGCCGGGTCGGGCTGGTCGGCGACGCCGCCTACGCCGCCTCACCGGCGTCCGGCCAGGGCACCAGCCTCGGGCTGGTCGGGGCGTACGTGCTGGCCGCCGCGCTGGCCGAGGCGGGTGGGCAGCCGGCGGCCAGATTCGCCGCGTACGAGCGCCGGATGCGGCCGTTCGTCGCGGCGAACCAGGCGCTTGCCGAGCGCAACCTGAAGGGCATGGTGCTCGGCTCGGCCGGGCAGATCCGGTTCCAGACGCTGATGCTGCGCCTCCTGCCGCACCTGCCCGGCCGGGAGCGGATGGTCAGCCGGGTGGCCGAGCCGATCCGTCGGGCGGCCACCGCGATCACGTTGCCGGACCTGCCGGCCCGCGCGGCCTGAGGTCAGGGCCGGTCCAACCGCTCGGCGTACGCGTCGCGCAGCTCCTCCCAGCCGAAGTTCTTCGCCTCCGCGCCACGGATCGGGCCGACCGGGTCGCCGTCCAGGAGGTGACCGGCGACGTCCAGGCACAGGTGCCAGCCGGCGGCGACCATCGGGGCGAGGTCGGGCCGGTCGATCCGGTGCCGCAGGGTCAGCGCGGTGCCGGCGCCGGTCGGGGCCAGCTCCCAGCGGAGCAGGCCGTCGCCCCAGGTGTATTCCAGCAGGCGCGGGCGGTCCGCGCGGAGCACCGTGGCCGGCGCCGGGTGCGCCTGCTCGCCGTCGACGGTGCTGAGCGTGGCCCCGCCCGGGCTGCCGAGGTCGCGGTCGGCGAGGAACGGCGCCCACTCGGCGAGCTGCCCGGGGTCGGTCAACGCGGCCCACACTCTCTCGGGCGGGTGTCGCAGGTCCCGCACGAAGACCAGGTCCCACCGGTCGTCGGCCGGGACCCGGGCGACGTCGGCGAGCGGGCCGGGGTGGAAGGTGTCACGCGGCATCGTCACTCCTGACGGTCGAGATGGCGCTCCAGGGCGTCGAGGTGCTCGGTCCACATCAGCCGGTAGGGCCCGAGCCAGTCGTCCACGGCCCGCAGCGGCCGGGTGTCCACCCGGTAGATCCGCCGCTGGGCCGCGGCGCGGCAGGTGACCAGGCCGGCCTCGCGGAGCACCCGCAGGTGCTTGGAGACGGCCGGCTGGCTCATGCCCAGCGCGTCCACCAGGTCGCCGACGCTGCTCTCGGCCCGGCGCAGCCGGTCCAGGATGTCGCGGCGGGCGGGCTCGGCCAGCACGGCGAAGGCGTTCACCGTCTTAATATGCCGCCAGCGTTATATGCATGTCAAGGCATACTGGCTGTTCCCCTATGCTCGGTGCATGGAACTTCGGATCTTCACCGAACCCCAACAGGGTGCCAGCTACGACGAACTGCTCGCCGTGGCGCGCCGGGCGGAGGAAACGGGCTTCGCCGCGTTCTTCCGCTCCGACCACTACCTGAAGATGGGCTCGGTGAGCGGTGACCCCGGCCCCACCGACGCCTGGACCACGCTCGCCGGCCTGGCCCGCGACACCACCCGGATCCGGCTCGGCACGCTGATGAGCGCCGCCACCTTCCGCCTGCCCGGCCCGCTGGCCATCACCGTCGCGCAGGTCGACCAGATGAGCGGCGGCCGGGTCGAGCTGGGCATCGGCGCCGGCTGGTACGCCGAGGAGCACACCGCGTACGGCATACCGTTCCCGCCCGTCGGCGAGCGGTTCGACCGGCTGGAGGAGCAGCTCGCGGTCATCACCGGGCTCTGGTCCACCCCGGCCGGGTCCACGTTCGACTTCCCGGGCAAGCACTACCCGGTCAGCGACTCACCGGCGCTGCCCAAGCCGGTGCAGCGGCCCCGGCCGCCGATCCTGCTCGGCGGCATGGGCCCGAAGCGCACCCCCCGCCTGGCCGCCCGCTACGCCGACGAGTTCAACCTGCCGTTCGTCTCCGTCGAGGACACCACGGCACAGTTCCAGCGGGTGCGGGACGCCTGCGCCGAGATCGACCGGGACCCGTCCACCATGACCTGGTCCAACGCGCTCGTGCTCTGCTGCGGCCGGGACGACGCCGAGGTGACCCGCCGCGCCGAGGCGATCGGCCGGGACGCCGCCGAGCTGCGCGCCCACGGCGCCGCCGGCACGCCCGCCGAAGTGGTGGACACGCTCGGCCGGTACGCCGAGGCGGGCAGCGCCCGGGCCTACCTCCAGGTGCTCGACCTGGCTGACCTGGACCACCTGGAGCTGGTCGCCGCCGAGGTGATGCCGCAGCTCTAAACGGGCCTACGCCCGCCGCACGGTGTCGAGCCGGCCGTCCCGGTCGCTGTCCAGATACATCACGTCCGGGACGCCGTCGCCGTCGATGTCGACCTGCACCACGTCGGCCACACCGTCGCCGTCCAGGTCGGTCACCACCTCGACGGAGCCGTCCAGGTGCCGGGTCACGATCGACCGGCTCCGCCCGTCGCGCGGTGGCGGCCCCGGGTGCGGCGCCGGGGCCGGCTCGGGCTCCGGCGTCGGCACCGGCGCGGTCAGGTCCGGTCCGGGCCCGGTCGGGTCGATCTCCTCCTCCGACGGGTACACGTCACCGTGGAGGCTCGGGTCGTGGTAGCTGCTCATCCGCCCAGGATTCCCGCTTCGACCCCGGAGCAACCCTGCCCGCCCGCGATGGCGGATGATGCAGCGCATGACCGACACCAACTGGGCCGGCAACGTCCGCTGGTCGGCCCGGACCCGGCACCGGCCCACCACCCTGGACGAGCTGCGCCGGCTGGTCGCCGACGCGGACCGGGTCCGGGCCGTCGGCACCGGCCACTCGTTCAACCGGCTCGGCGACACCACAGGCGCCCAGATCGCGCTCGGCGGGCTGCCGCCCACCGTCGCGCTCGACCCGGACCGCGGCACCGTCACCGTCGCCGCCGGCATCCGCTACGGCGACCTGGCCACCGCGCTCCAGGCAAAGGGGTACGCGCTGGCGAACCTCGCCTCGCTGCCGCACATCTCGGTGGCCGGCTCCGTCGCCACCGCCACCCACGGCTCCGGCGTCGCCAACCGCAACCTGGCCGCCGCCGTGGCCGCCCTGGAACTTGTCACCGCCGACGGCGACCTGCGCACCGTCGACCGGACCGACCCGACCTTCGCCGGCCTGGTGGTCAACCTCGGCGCGCTGGGCGTGGTCACCCGGCTCACGCTCGACGTGGTCCCCACGTACGCGGTGCGCCAGTACGTCCGGCTCGGCCTGCCCCGGATCGCGCTGGACGAGGCGCTCGGCGCCGCGTACAGCGTCAGCGTCTTCACCGACTGGCGGTCCGAGCGCTTCGACCAGGTGTGGATCAAGCAGCACGCCGACCAGGCGCCGCCACCCGCCGACTGGCTGGACACCGTCCCCGCCGAGACGCCGCAGCACCCGGTGCCCGGCATGTCGCCCGAGCACTGCACCGCCCAGTTCGGCGAGCCCGGTCCCTGGCACGAGCGGCTGCCGCACTTCCGGCTCGGCTTCACCCCGAGCAGCGGCGACGAGTTGCAGTCCGAGTGGCACGTGGCCCGCGCCGACGCGGCGGCGGCGCTCACCGCGCTCGACCCGGCCGCCGAACGCATCGCCGCCGTGCTCCAGATCAGCGAGCTGCGGACGGTGGCCGCGGACGAACTGTGGCTGAGCCCGAACTTCCGCCGGGACACGCTGGCGCTGCACTTCACCTGGATCGGTGACCCGGTGGCGGTGGCGCCCGTGCTGGCCGAGGTGGAACAGCGGCTCGCCCCGTTCGCGCCCCGCCCGCACTGGGGCAAGCTGTTCGACCGCGACCCGGCCGCCGCGTACCCCAGGCACGCCGACTTCGCGGCCCTGCTGCGCTCCTACGACCCGACCGGGAAGTTCCGCACCGACGAGCTGGACCGCTATTTCCCCCGCGACTGACGATCAGACGCCGCCGTGTTCCGGCGCGGCCGGGGTCAGCGGCCGGCGGGCGCCTGCGCGCGCATGCTGCCGCGCTGCACCGCGCGGCTGATGTCGCTCGGTGAGACGATCCCGACCAGCCGGTCGTCCACCACCACGAGCGCCCGGCCGTCGGTGCACGCGTTGAGCCGGGGGAGCAGGTCGGTGAGCTGCTCGTCCGGACGGGCGAGCACCAGCTCGTCGGCCCGGCACGAGACCTCGGCCAGGGTGGTCAACGGGCGGCGGTCCGCCGCGACGCCGCGTACCCGGTCGAGCGTGACCAGGCCGACCGGCCTGTCGTTCTCGGTGAGCGGCAGCGCCGAGTGCCGGTACGCGAAGAGGTAGTGGTCGACGAAGTCGGCCACGGTCAGGTCGCCGGACGCGGTCTGCGGCTGCGGCGTCATCACGTCGCCGACGCGGACGCCGCGCAGCGCGTCGCCCATCCGGGCCTGCCGCTCCTCCATGCCGGCCGCGCCGATCAGGAACCAGCCGATCAGCGCCAGCCAGAGCCCGCCGAACCCGGCGCCGGACAGGAACCGCCACAGCCCGAGGCCGATCAGCACGATGCCCAGCACCCGGCCGGCGCCGGCGGCCACCACGGACGCCCGGGTCCGGTCGCCGGTGGCCTTCCACACCGCCGCGCGCAGCAGCCGCCCGCCGTCAAGCGGCGCGGCCGGCAGCACGTTGAAGAGCGCCAGCAGCACGTTGATGCCTGCGAGCCAGGACAGCGCGCCGAGCAGCAGCCCGTGCCCGCCGGCCACCGCGACCGCCACCGCGATCGCGCCGAACACCACGCCGATGACCAGGCTGACAAGCGGTCCGACGCCGGCGATCCGCAACTCGGCGCCCGGGTCCTTCGCCTCGCCCTTCAGCTCGGCCACACCGCCGAAGAGCCAGAGCGTGATCCCCTCGACCTCGATGCCGTTGCGCTTGGCCACCACCGCGTGCGACACCTCGTGGGCGAGCAGGCCGAGGAAGAAGACCACCGCGGCGGCCAGGCCGGCGGCGAGGTAGGCGACCGCGGAGTGGCCGGGGTACGAGCGCGGGAACAGGCTCGCCGACAGCGTCCAGGCGATCAGCACGAAGATGACCAGGACACTCCAGTTGACGCCGACGGGTACGCCCGCGACCCGGCCGAGCCGGAAACTCGCCCTCATCGTTCAGTGATACCCGGCGGGTGCACCTCCACACCAGTCCCGAACCGCCCAGCGCGTCGCACTCGTCACGAAGCGGGCACCCACGATGCTGAGAGCATGACGCGGGGTATCAGCAGCAACCTGCCCGACGCCGTTGCCATCGTCCCCGCCGACATGGCCGAAGCGATCGAACGAGCCGAGGATGCTGCCGACGTCTCAGCGGCCCTCGACGCACTCGCCCGGATCGACGCTGGCGACGCCCCAGTTCCGCTCAGTGAACTGCGTGACGAGCTCCGCCCGTGAGCGTGCCGCCCGCGCCGGCCTTGGCCGTGCAGGTTGATCGAGCGGCGGCCAAGCTGCTGCGCAAGCTCAATCGGCCCGTGCGGGCGCCAGGTAAGGTGCCAGGGCTGGAGCCGTAACAGCGACGATCGGGCAAGAGGGGGCGGCGCATGCGGGAGGACTCGCCGCGCAGGGAGCACCCAGTGTGTGCGGCGCGCCTGCAACTCCCGGCTCATCCCGGAGGGCAACCCCTACATCCTGGCCAACCGAAAGGCCAAGCGGTTGGTCAGCCTCGAGATCGAGCCGTGGCTGCACCAGTGGCACACGGAGAAGCAGCAAGCATTCATGGGTGGGTCACCGGCCGACTTCTCTACCACGTTCATCGACACGGAGTTGGCGCAGCTCAGTTCCGACCGGTCGGCGTTGGCGTTACTGCGGGGCTTACTCGAACTGACCTGAACGGCGGGCATCCAACGGCAGGAGTCTATTGATGGCTCGTAATCGGTTGACTACTATCCGTAGCTAGCGGCCGTTGGAGGAGAAACGATGAAGCTTCGCTTTCTGACCACGTCGAGCAACTCCGGGTCCTGTCCCAGTCTCTACGAGACCGACGAAGGTGACATCGTCGTGCAGGGCTGCGAGTTGACCGACCCGGAGGCGCTCCAGCAGTTGCGCGACGTGCTGCCGAACGAGACGTTCGTCGTGGTGCCTCGCGAACTGATGTCCTGGTTCGAGAAGAAGGTCTGAGATGGGGGCGCTCATCGATGATCCAGACGCCTTCCAGCGTCTCTTCGAAGACTTCAAACACGCCGCGTTCAAGCTGGAGGTCCGCCGATCCTACGGGCTCCCCTCCGAGGACGAGCCGTTCCAGGCGTTCCTTGCCGGTGCGGATCCGGGCATCGAGTGGCTCCGGTCCTGGCTTGATCTGATGCAGACGGAGACCTCAAGGGGCAAAACCGTGGAACGGGTTCGGGTCATTGATGAGCCCCCGAGCGACTACCTCCGGTTCGAGATGTCGGTGACACCGCACAACCTGGCGGCGGGCGAGGACATCCGCTACCTCGGGCGGCGACGGGCGGCAGAGCTGGCACTGCCGGATTACGACTTCTGGTTGTTCGACTCGCGTGTGGTGGCGTTCCTGCACTTCACCGATGATGACCGATTCGAGGGGTTCACCGTCACCGAAGAGCCTGCCGAACTCGTGAGGCACTGCCAGTGGCGGGACCGGGCGTGGACGAGAGCCATCCGCTTCTCGGAGCTTCCGGCGGCTGTGACGGCCGGGCGCTGAACGGCGCTGCCATGTTCGCTGGTTGGTCTGGCAAGCTGGTGCGGCTCCGGGCCATCGAGCCCGAGGACGACGGCTACTATCGTGACTTCGCCACAGACCTCACCGGGTCGCGCGCCGTCCACATGGCCGAACCACCACGGTCACGGGGACGAATCCGGCAGGACGTCGAGCGGCTCAGCCTCGCCGGGGCGGATGACGACTGCTTCGCTCTCGCGATCGAGCGGATCGGCAACGCGGAGATGATCGGCGCACTGTCGACTCACCGCACCGACACGCGGACCGGCACCTTCAGCTACGGCCTCGCGGTCAGCGCGGCGCACCGCAGGCGTGGTTACGGCAGAGCGGCGGCCCGGATCCTGCTGGCCTACATGTTCACCGAGCGCCGCTACCACAAGTGCCTGGTCGAGATCCACGCCGACAACGCCGCGTCGCTGCGGCTGCACGACCGACTGGGCTTCGCGCGGGAAGGGCTGCTCAGGGATCAGGAATATCTGGCGGGCCGCCGTCGCGATGTCGTTCTCATGGGTCTGCTCGCCCGCGAGTTCCTGGCGGCCCGGCCGCCGGATGCCCGGTCAGATGACTGACGACAGGGGCGCGGTCGAGAACGACTTCTCCGGCCACGGTGGCGCGGTGATCCAGGCCGGTCTCATCCAGGGCAACGTGAACCTGCGCGCGGTCACCGAGGTGCCGCTGCCGTCACCACGGCAACTGCCCCCCGCCACCAAAGGCTTCGTCGACCGCGAGGTGCACATCCGGCAACTCGACTCGCTGCTCGACGAGGTCGAGTTGGTTACCGATGAAGTGACACTCCCGGTCGTGACCATCTCCACGATCTCCGGCACCGCCGGCGTCGGCAAGACCGCGCTTGCCGTGCACTGGGCACACCGTGTCCGGGAACGCTTCCCCGACGGTGACATCTACATCAACCTCCGCGGTTACGATGCCGTGCCACCGCTGACGCCGCACGAGGCCCTGGACGGGTTTCTCCGGGCGATGGACGTGCCCGCCGAGAAGATCCCGCGGGACCTGCACGGTCGCACCGCGCTCTACCGATCGCTGACCACCGGACGGAAGATGCTGATCCTGCTCGACAACGCCGCCAGCGCCGAGCAGGTACGGCCACTCCTGCCAGCCTCCCCGAGCTGCATGGTGATCATAACGAGTCGCAGCAGACTCTCCGGCTTGGCCGTCCGCGACGGTGCCATCCGTGCCGTGCTGGATGTGCTGTCGAGCCAGGAAGCGATGCGGCTGCTCCGGCTGACGGTCGGAGCCGGGCGGGTGGAGCGCGAACAGACAGCGGTGGCCACGCTCGTCGAACTCTGCTCCCACCTGCCGCTCGCCCTGCGGATCGTGGCCGACCGGGCGCGCCTCGAAGACGACACCCCGCTCGCGAATTTGGTGCGCGAGTTGGCGACCGAGGAGAGCAGGCTCGACGCGCTGAGCGTCGAGGATGACGAACTGTCGGCCGTGCGAACCGTCTTCTCCTGGTCGTACCGGGCTCTGAACGCCGACGCCGCGCGAGTGTTCCGGCTGATCGGCATCCATCCCGGGGCGGACATCGCACTGGACGCCATGTGCCGTCTCGCCGGTCTCACCCCGCCGTCCGCGCGCCGACACCTGGAATCGCTCGTGGGGTTGCACATGCTCACCCGCAGCGGAGCCGACCGCTACCGGCTGCACGACCTGTTGAGGCTCTATGCCGCTGAATGTGCGGAATCCGACGAGGATCCCGATGCGACGAGGCAGGCGCGGGATCGGTTGCTTGGTTGGTATCTGCACCACACGTACGCGGCCTATCGGGCGATCCTCCCGCAGGGCCGCCCGCTGCCCGGGGTGACCGCTCCCCCCGACAAGGGGTTGGACGAGGCGCTCCGGTGGTGCGAGCAGGAGCGGCTCAATCTGCTCGATCTCATCCGCGCGGCGACCGAGTGGGGACACCACCGGTTCGGGTGGCAACTCGCCCTGGCCGGCATGGCCTTCTTCGAACGGCGCTCCTACTGGAAGGCGTGGATCGACAGCCACGTGATGGGCCTCGACTGCGCCCGCCAACTCGGCGACCGCGGCGCTGAAAGCTGGCTACTGCTCAGTCTCGGCGACGCGTGGTGGGACCGCGGCGACCTCGACGAGGCCCGGCGCTGCTTTGCCGGCTCGCTGGATGCGGCACGAGACGTCGAAGACTCGTGGACCGTCGGCTACGGCCTGCGCGGATGCGGTCTGGTGGACGAGGACCGGGGAGACTTCGCTGCGGCCGTCCGTTACTCCCAGGAAGCGCTGGAAACCTTTCAGCGGCTGGGAGAGGAACGCGGCACCGGTCTGGCCCTGATGAGCCTCGGCAACGCGCAACGCGGCGGCGGCTTCCTGACCGAGGCGCTGATGTCGTACGGCGCCGCGATGGAGGTCTTCCGGCACCTCGGTAATCGCTGGAGTCAGGCGCTCGTCGAACTCCACCAGGGACAGACGCTGCTGCGCGCGGGCGATCACGATGCGGCGCTGGCTGTCCTCACCTCGGCCGTCGAGCTGTTCGGAGAGCTCGGCGACCGGCGGCATGCGGCCCTGGCCCGATCGTGTGAGGGCGACGCCCACCTGAACGGCCGGCGTCCGCGTGCGGCCCGCGAAGCCTTCGCTGACGCCCTCCTGACGCTGCTGGAACTCGACGACCCCCTCGCGGTGGAGGTGCAGCGGAAGCTGGCGGCAGTGGACCGCGACATCGGGACGGAACGAGGAGAGACCGATGGATGACCCGATCCTCACGGCGGTTGCCGTGGCACTCTCGACCCGCGCCGCTGAGAGTCTGGCCGACACCGGTCGAGAGGCGTTCGCCGCACTGATGCGACTCGTCCGCCGCAAGGCGGAGGACCATCGCGGGTTGCACGACGCCCTCGACATCGAACCCGTTTCCGCGCCGGTCCCCGGGAGAACGGACGCCCTGCGCGGTGCGCTGGTGGACGCGGCGGCCGAGGATCCGCGATTCGACCAGGAGCTACGGCGTCGATGGAGCGTCTTCCACCAGACGACGCTTCGGTCCGACTCGGTGACCAACACGGTGTCCGGTCGGGTTACCGGCGCGGTGGTGCAGGCCCGCGACATCGCCGGGGGAGTGAACCTCACCCTCCCTCCGCAGTGGAACCGGCAGGAATAATCGTTGCGGAGAGCCGGGTCGACAGTTCAAGGCTGTCAGCCGACGACGACGGTGGTGAAGTGGTAGTTGCCGGCGCCGACCGTGCGGTCCAGCGTTCGCATGATGCGCGCGGCGTTGTCGTTCGGCCCCTGGAGGAAGAATGGTTTGCCGTCGCGGCCGAAGGTGATCCGGCTCGGCGGCTGCCACTCGCCCAGGTGACCGGCCGCCGCGTAGTAGTCCTGATGCGGGTCGAAACCGAGGCCGCGGGCGTACTCGACGGCACCGAACACGAGATGCCGCGCCAGGTCGATCGGCGCGGTCAGCGGAAGCGCCTCGTAGCTGCCGAAGAACTCGTCGGCGAACGCGGGCACGTCCCGCTCGTCGAAGGTGCTGGGCGGCAGGGCGTTCTTCGCCCCGAGACAGTAGGTGTCCACCAGGAAACCGGCCAGGCTCACCCGTTCGCCCTCCCGGCGGGCGACCAACACGCTGGTCAGACCAGCCGTCTCGGACATCGATCCGTCGTCGAGGACGTCCACCCAGTCGTCCGGCCGGTCCTCGATGAGCAGACCCTCGCTCCACCCGGGGCTGATCCAGCATCCGAGCAGAGGCAGGTCGGCGGGCCGGCTCCGCCCGGGCCGCTCCACGGCGACGCCGCGCACCAGGGGGCCGACCACCGCGCGGGTGAGGCCCAACTCCCGGGCGATCTGCTTCGGAGTACGTCCCGAGGCGCGCAACGCGACCGCCTTGGCCCTCAACTCATCGGAAACCATCGGCACATCGTCGGACCGGGGGCGGTGGCTGTCAAACAACCGCGCGGCGGACCGCGTCACATCGAGAACGGTACGACCGGCGATCCGTCAGCCCACGGTCGCCCATCGGTCACCGCTCCGGGGCGACTGGCGAGGAAGCAGGGGCTCGGGTGCCGGCTGGTGCAGGTCAGCACCCGAGGATCCGGTTCCGTCAGCGGTGGTACGAGCCTTGCTTGGCCCCTGACACGAAGGACGCGCACGTCTCGGGCGCGAACGTGAGGATCGGGCCGGTCGGGTCCTTGCTGTCACGCACGCCGACGAACTCGGCGAGATTGTCAGCGGCATGGCTGGCCATGTCGCTCCAAATTGCGTTGTACGCCGTGATCTCGTGCGGCTTGTCGAGGTAGATCGCGCCGGTAGCCGACTCCAGGTAGGTCACTGGTGGCTCCACCTCCTTACCACTGGGCCTCACCGGCCGCCGGGCCGGCAGCAGCCGCAACTGCCTGTTCCTGACCCTGGCGGGGGACGTGCTGACCGAGGCTGCGGCGCTTCTGCTGCTCTGGTCGCGGGGCTGGGTCGAACCGGTGAGCGCGCCACCCGAGCCGAGGCACATCGTCGCCCAGCAGAAGTCGACGAACGTGCGTTGACCGGCCTGAAGTTCAACATCGCCCTGCCGACCCGCCTGGCCACGGCGACACTCGCCGCACGGCTGGCCGACCTTGACCGGGCAGCCGCTGTGCTTGGCGAACCTGCGCGTTTCGTGGTTCTCTGACCGCACTCAGTGCCGGGGTGCCTCGCTTACCACGGTGGGGGAGAACTCGTTGGCGGCCTCGACCGCCCACTCCAGCGCGAAGTCGGCCTCCTCCTCCCAGCCCGGCTCGCCGCCGACGAAGTGCGACCGGCCGGGGAACTCCCGGTAGCTGGTGATCGCGGTCGAGCTGCGGTAGAGGTTGGCCACGCTGGTGGCGAGCGACGGCGGGACCACGTGGTCCTCGCCGCCGGCCGTGATCAGCAGCGGGGCGCGGTCGTCGCGCTTGCGGTCGATCTCGGTGGCCGAGTCCGGGTCCAGGTTGGCGAACGAGCCCTCGAACAGCACGTGGCCGGCGCCGGGGACGGCGTACCGCTCCCAGGCGGCGTCCGACTCCGCGCGGGTGAGGGTGTTGCCGAAGGCGTACCGGAAGTCCTCGGCGGTGAACGGCACCGCGCGGTGCCGGTTGGCCGGGTTGTGCAGGATGGAGAACCCGGAGCGAAGCGTGCTCAGCGGCAGCTTGAGCACGCCCTTGACCGGCGCGGGGTGCACGCCGACGACTGCGGCGCCGAGCCGGCGGTCCAGCAGCAGTTGGGCGACCAGGCCGCCGAACGAGTGCCCCATGACGATCGGCGGCCGGGGCAGCTCCCGGATGATCGCCGCATAGTGGTCGACGATCGTGGCGATCCGCTGCTCGGCGATCGGGGTGGGGTCGGCCCGCAGCTCGGCCGGCTCGCGGTCCATGCCCGGCCAGGCCGGGGTGAGCACCCGGAAGCCGCGCGCCGCGTAGCGGTCGGCCCAGTGCTCCCAGCTCCGGCCGGTCATCCAGAGCCCGTGGATGAGCACGATCGTGTCGACACGTCCGGTCGGTACGCCCATGGCGCGGGTTACCCGGCCCGGCGGCCCTCACTCCCGGTCGGGATCTCCGCGGCGAGCCCCTGGATCAGCAGGTCCAGGCCGAAGCCGAAGCGCTCGTCGCCGGTGCCCGCCATGAACTCGTCCAGGTGGGCGAGGATGCGGGGGTAGCTGGACGCCGGCAGGCCCTCGTAGTAGCCGCGGAGTTGCCGGTGCATGTTCGCCCACCAGGTCCGGGAGTCCTGCCCGGCGGCGCGGGCCTTCTCCGCGTACAGCGCGCCCTCGTAGGCGTCGCCGGCGATGTAGAGGAAGAGTCGGTCGAGGAACCAGGCCGCCCGCTGGGGCGGTACGCCGCTGGCGAGCAGGATCTCCAGCATCCCCTCGGTGACCCGCAGCGCGTTCGGGCCGGTGGGGATGGTGGCGAGCGAGGCGAGCGCCAGGTTGGTGTGGGTGGCGTACACCCGGTACGCCGCCCAGGCCACCTCGCGGATCTGCGCGGCCCACCGGGTCGGGTCCGGCGCCGGGACCACGATGTCGGCGCTGGCCCGGTCGACGAGCAGTTCGAGCAACTCCTCCTTGCCGGAGACGTGGGCGTAGAGCGACGCCGGCCCGGTGCCCAGCTCCTGGGCCACCCGCCGCATGCTCAGCGCCCCCAGACCCTCCCGGTTGACCAGGGCGAGCGCGGCGTCGACCACCGCGTCCTGGCTGAGCGGCGCGCGGGCCGCCCGACCCCGGGATCGGGTACGCCACGGCGGGGCGAGTTGGTCGCTCACGGACACCTCCGGCTGTCGGGACTCGAACATCGTACTTGCTGCGAACGCCGTTCGTTGATAGAACAACGTTCGACAACGAACGCTGTTCGTATCGAATGGGGGAACCATGACCGCCGAAATCCTGGTGCCGGAGCGCGCACCCGTCACCGGTCACCGCTGGCGCTGGGTCGCGCTCGCGGTGATCCTCAGCGCCGAGGTGATGGACCTGCTTGACGTGCTCGTCACCAACCTCGCCGGCCCGGCCATCCGGGCCGACCTCGGTGGGTCGCCCGCCCTCATCCAGTGGCTCGGCGCCGGCTACACGCTGGCCATGGCCGTCGGTCTGGTCACCGGCGGCCGGCTCGGCGACCTGTACGGCCGCCGCCGCATGTTCCTGGTCGGGGTGCTCGGCTTCACCGCCGCCTCGGCCCTGTGCGCGCTCGCCGCCGGACCGGGCACGCTGATCACCGCCCGGGTCGTGCAGGGCCTCTTCGGCGCCCTGCTCCTCCCGCAGGGGCTCGGCCTGATCAAGGAGATGTTCTCGGGCGAGGAACTCGCCGCCGCGTTCGGCGCGTTCGGCCCGGTGATGGGCCTCTCCGCCGTCGGCGGCCCGATCCTCGCCGGCTGGCTCGTCGACGCCGACCTGGCCGGCACCGGCTGGCGGGCCATCTTCCTGATCAACGTGCCGCTCGGCCTGCTCGCCGCCCTCGGCGCCGTCTGCTTCCTGCCCGAGTCCCGGGCCGCCCGGGCCACCCGGCTCGACCTCCCCGGCGTCCTGCTCGTCTCGCTCGGCGCGGTGCTGCTTGTCTACCCGCTGGTACAGGGCCGCGAGCTGGGCTGGCCCGGCTGGGCGCTCGCCATGCCGGTCGGCGCGGCGCTGGTCTTCGCGGTCTTCGCCCGCTACGAGCGGGTTCGGCAGCGCGCCGGCCGCGACCCGCTGGTCGTGCCGACGCTGTTCCGCCGGCGCGCCTTCACCGGCGGGCTGGCCGCCGGCCTGGCGTTCTTCACCGCGCTCACCGGCTTCTCGCTGGTGTTCAGCCTCTATCTCCAGCTCGGCCTGGGCTGGTCGCCGCTGCGCACCGGCCTGGCCTCGGTGCCGCAGGCGCTCGGCATGGTGCTCGCGTTCGTGCTGGCCGGCATGGGCCTCGCCCGGCGTCTCGGCCGGCGACTGATCCACCTCGGCCTCGTGGTGGTGCTGGCCGGCGTCGCCGGGATGCTGCTCACCCTGCGCCTGATCGGCGACGACGTCACCCCGTGGCGGCTGGTGCCCGCGCTGCTGGCGGTCGGCCTCGGAATGGGGCTGGTGATGGCGCCCTTCTTCGACATCGTGCTCTCCGGTGTGGACGAGGAGGAGACCGGCTCGGCCTCCGGCACGCTCACCGCCGTCCAGCAACTCGGCGGCGCGCTCGGGGTGGCGCTGCTGGGCACCGTCTTCTTCGACGCCGCGTCGGGCGGTGTCGGGCACGCGGTGCGGGTCACGCTCGTCGCGGAACTGGGCCTGGTGCTGGTCACCGTCGCCGGCGCGTTCCTGCTGCCGCGCCGGGCCCGCGAGGACGTGTAAGGAAGGGGCCCTTGTTAACGGATTCGGTAGAGGAAGGGCCCCCGCTTAACTGGTTCGGTCTGCACTGAGCGAGAACTGACAAGGGTTGTGCCGGGCGGCTGTTTGACGCGGTGGGGGAGACGTCAGTGAGGTCCGGGAGGCCGCCGCTCTTGAGCCATGCGGCGAACTCGCGGCGCATCTCCAAGGCGCTCGCGGCCCGGACCGCGCTGGCGGCCACGTCATGCCCGGCTGCCTGAGTTGGGTGGGTGTGTGGCTCGCCGTTCGAGTCGAAATCGGTGGAAGTCGTGCGCTGACCCTTCTCACCGCACCGCGCCGACGCGTGTCAGCCGACCGGGCGCTCCTGCTGGAAACCGCGAAGGAAGCTCCGCCACGCCTGCCCGTCGAAGAGGAGGACCGGGCCGCTCGCGTTCTTGCTGTCCCGCACGCCGACCCGACCGGAGAGGTTGTCCGCGACCTCGACGCAGTCGCCGGAGCCGTTGCTGCGGGTGCTCTTCCGCCAGGTCACCGCGCCCTGGTTGGTCTCGTCCACCCCGGTCGTCCCCTCAGAGCTGGTTGATCGCCTCCCGGATCAGGTCGCGCGACTCGCGGGCGCCGGCCGCCGTGGCGACCAGATGCTCGAAGACGCGGGAGTATTCCCTGACCTGTTGGCCCTCCAGGTAGAGGCTACCCGCGCGGGTCTCGACGTAGACGACGCCCGGGTCGGCCGGCTCCGGGAAGGCGAGCAGGCTGAAGGCGCTGCCCATCGAGCCGTATTCGCCGGCCGCGAACGTCAGGATCTGGACGGTGTTGCCGGGACGGTCGGCTTCCTCGGCCAGCCGATGCAGTTGCGCCGTGAACGTCTCCGCGCCGCCGACCGGCCGTCGCAGCGCGGCCTCGTCCAGCACCACCCACAGTTTTGGCGGAGACTCGTTGGACTGGCGGCGCATCCGCAGCTCGACGCGACGTTCGACCTCGTTGTCGGGCGCGTCCGGGTGTTCGGCCCGGACGACCGCGCGGGCATAGTCGGCGGTCTGAAGCAGACCCGGAATCAGTTGGGGCTGGAATGCCCGGATCTCCGACGCCTCGGCTTCCAGCCCGACGTAGACCTCGAACCAGTCCGGCAGGACGTCGTCAAACGCCTGCCACCAGCCGCGCTTACGGGCGTCCCGGGCCACCTGCACGAGCGCGTCGACCTCGTCACCCTCGACGCCGTAGAGGTGGAGAAGGGCCCGCGCGACCGGCGGCATCACGGACACCTGGGCGTTCTCGATGCGGCTGACCGCCGACTTGGAGATGCCGATCTCCTTCGCTGCCTGGTCAGCCGTCATGCCGGTCTGCTCACGGAGTCGGCGGAGGGCAGCGGCGAGACGCCGGCGACGGACGGTCGGACTTCCAGTCATGTCGGACAGTGTGGAGTATCCGAGCGCGACACGCAACGACCCTGGTCCAAATCGGGAGTTGCATAAAGGAACAGGCCCATGCACGATGAGTGAGGACTTCCTTCGGATCGGTGACGAGGCCGAGACGAATCCGAGAGTGCCCTGCCGCCGTACCGCCGAGGAGGGCTGCGGTGGCAGGTGCCGGGCGGGTCCGCCGGTGCGGGGCGGGGTCGGCGGTCCCGCCCCTCCACAGACTCGACGAGAGGTGCTCAGGTCATGACTGAACGATGGGTGATCCACCTGCCGGTCGTCGTGAACGATCTGCTGTCCGCCCAACGGTTGGCCCGAGTGGTCGCGCACTGGACGCACGTGTTGCCACAGACCGAGCCGGGCAGCACCACGGTCTCGCCGGAGGACGACCAGAACGTACGCCACTGGGTCTTCTGCGACCGCCGGGTGGCGGGCGCGCAGCGCTGTCGGCTCCGGCCCGACCACGACGGCGCATGCGCACGTCGGTTCCGGGTGCGGTGACTGCTGTCGGTACGCCATGCCGGCGCACCTGACAAATGTCACGGCGGGAAGGTGACGGCTGCTCCCGGGTCCGGGTCTCCGTACGCCGCAGCATGAGTGCATGACCGACACCGCACCGGCCGTCGAACTGGCCGGACTCACCAAGACCTTCGGCCCGGTGACCGCCGTCGACGGGCTCAGCCTGCGGATCACGCCCGGTGAGGTGGTGGCCTTCCTCGGGCCCAACGGCGCCGGCAAGACCACCACCGTCGACATGCTGCTCGGGCTGGCCCGCCCGGACGCCGGCACGGTCCACGTCTTCGGCGGCAGCCCGACCGACGCCGTCCGGCTCGGCCGGGTCGCCGCCGTGATGCAGACCGGCGGCCTGCTCAAGGACCTCACCGTCGCCGAGACGGTACGGATGACCGCGCACTTCTACGGCCACACCCGCCCGGTGACCGAGGTGCTGGAACGCGCCGGCATCGCCGAGATCGCCGACCGACAGGTGGGCAAGTGCTCCGGCGGCCAGCAGCAGCGGCTCCGGTTCGCGCTCGCGTTGCTGCCCGACCCGGACCTGATGGTGCTGGACGAGCCGACCACAGGGATGGACGTCGAGGGCCGCCGCGACTTCTGGCAGGCGATCCGGGCCGACGCCCGCTCCGGCCGGACCGTGCTGTTCGCCACCCACTACCTGGACGAGGCCGACGCGTACGCGGACCGGATCGTGCTGGTCCGGGCCGGGCGGGTGGTCGCCGACGGCACCACCGCCGAGATCAAGAACCTGGCCGCCGGCCGGATCGTGCGGGCCACCCTGCCCGGCGCCGACCAGGCCGCGCTCGCCGCGCTGCCGGGCGTCCGGTCCGTCGAGGTACGCGGCGACGCGGTCCTCGTGCACAGCGAGGACTCCGACGTCGTCGCCCGGCACCTGCTGACCCGGACCGACGCCCGGGACCTGGAGATCACCTCACGCAATCTCGAGGACGCGTTCCTCGCCCTGACCGCCGCCTGACCGGGAGCCTCGCCATGACCACCACGACCTCGCCCGACACCACCACCGACACGCGCCGGGCCGACCGCCGGCCGCCAGCCCTCGGCGGCTTCTCCGCCGCCGTACTCGGCATCGAGGTCCGCCGGGTGTTGCGCAACCGCCGCACGCTGATGTTCATCCTGGTCATGCCCGCGGTCTTCTTCCTCCTCTTCGGCCTGCCCTCGCGCGGCGAGAAGCTCGACAACGGCCTGCCGGTCACCGGCTGGATCATGATCAGCCTCGCCGTGTACGCGGCCATGGTGGCGACCACCAGCGCCGGCGCCGCCGTCGCCACCGAGCGCGCGTTGGGGTGGAGCCGGCAGTTGCGGCTGACCCCGCTGCGCCCCGCCGCGTACGTGGCCACGAAGGTGGCCACCGCGATGGTGCTCGGCCTGGCCGGCGTACTCGTGGAGTTCGTGGTCGGGGCGGCCTCCGGCGTCCGGCTGCCGGCGCACATCTGGCTGGAGTCCGGCCTGACCGCCTGGATCGGATCGCTCGTCTTCGCCGCGTTCGGCCTCTTCGTCGGCTACCTCGCCCCGGCCGAGAACGTCATGCAGTTCATGGGCCCGGCGCTTGCCATCCTGGCCATGCTCGGCGGCCTGTTCGTCCCGCTCGATCTGCTGCCCGACGTGATGCGGCAGATCGCCAAGTTCACCCCGGTGTACGGGGTCGGTCAGCTCGCCCGCGCGCCGCTGACCGGCACCGGGGTGGACTGGGCGGCGGTCGGCAACGTGGCCGCCTGGACCGCGCTGTTCGGCCTCGGTGCGACCCGCCTGTTCCGCCGCGACACCACCCGCGTCTGACCGGACGCGGGAGGCACTAGCGTGGTGGGCGTGACGCCGCCGCCCGGCCCCTTCCGGCCGGTGAACCGCCGCTGGCGGTTCACCGGCTGGCTGCTGGCGGCGGTATGGCTCTTCTTCCTCAACATCCCGTTCCTCACCGCCCTGCACCAGCCGGAGCTGTGGCGGCGGCTGCTCGGGCTCGGCTCCGTGATCGCCTTCGGCGTGGCGTACGTGCTTGTCTTCGAGTGGTCCCGCGCCCGCCGGCAGCGGCACCTCCCCACCCCGGTCGGCCAAGCCCGGCTGCTTGTCGCGCTGCTGCTGGCGCTCGGTCTGATCGGCATCCCGGGCACCGACGGGGACTGGTTGACCACGTTGGTCTTCGTGGCCGCCGCCGCGGTGTTCCTGCTGCCGCTCACGGAGTCCCTGATCGTGGTGGTGCTGGCCGCGGTGACCCCACCCGTCACCTCACGCCTGGTGCCCGGCTGGGAGTCGGAGAGCACAGTCGTCTTCGCGGTGCTGCTCGCCTCGTTCGCCATGTTCGGGGTGAGCCGGCTGGCCCAACGCAACGCCGAACTCCAGGCCGCGCAGCAGGAGATCCACCGGCTCGCGGTGGCCGAGGAACGCGCCCGTACCGCCCGGGACCTGCACGACATCCTCGGCCACTCGCTGACCGTGGTGGCGGTGAAGGCAGAGTTGGCCGGCCGGCTGCTGGAGTTGGACCCGGCCCGGGCGGCCACCGAGATCGCCGACGTGGAACGGCTGGCCCGGGAGGCGCTCGCCGACGTGCGGGGCACCGTCGGGGCGTACCGCGGGGTGGATCTGGCGTCCGAGTTGGCCGGCGCCCGGTCGGCGCTGGCCGCCGCCGGTGTCGTCGCGGAGCTGCCGGAGACGGTGCCGGCGCTGCCGGCGGACGTGGACGAGCTGTTCGGCTGGGCGGTCCGCGAAGGGGTGACGAACGTGGTGCGGCACAGCGGCGCGCGGCGGTGCGTGATCCGGGTGGAACCGGCGGCGGTGGAGGTACGCGACGACGGCCGGGGGCCGGCCGGCGAGGCGCCGACGACCGGGCACGGGCTGGTCGGGCTGCGCGAGCGGGCGGGCCGGCTCGATGCCACGGTGACCGTCGCCCGGTCGTCCGGCGGGCGCGGATTCCTGCTCCGGGTCACGCTGCCGGAGACGAACGGGAGGGTCCGCGGGTGACCGAGACGATTAGGCTGCTGCTCGCCGACGACCAGGCGCTGGTCCGGGGCGCGCTTGCCGCGCTGCTGTCGCTGGAGCCGGACCTCGCCGTGGTGGCCGAGGTGAGCCGGGGCGACGAGGTGGTGCCGGAGGCGCTGCGCACCCGGCCGGACGTGGCGCTGCTCGACGTGGAGATGCCCGGCCTGGACGGGGTGGCCGCGACTGCCGCGCTCCGGACCGCGCTGCCCGGCTGCCGGGTGCTCGTGGTGACCACCTTCGGGCGGCCCGGCTACCTGCGCCGGGCGATGGAGGCGGGCGCGAACGGGTTCGTGGTCAAGGACACGCCGGCCCGGCAGCTCGCCGACGCGGTCCGCCGGGTGCACGCCGGCCTGCGGGTGGTCGATCCGACGCTTGCCGCCGAGACGCTCGCGACCGGATCGAGTCCGCTCACCGAGCGGGAGACGGAGGTGCTGCGGACGGCCCGGGGCGGCGGCACGGTGGCCGAGCTGGCGGCGACGCTGCACCTGTCCGAGGGCACGGTCCGTAACCACCTCTCGGCGGCCATCGGGAAGACCGGCGCCCGCAACCGCGCCGACGCGGTCCGGTTGGCGGAGGCCAACGGTTGGCTGCTGGGTTGAAGGCGGGGGCCCCGCTTAACGCATTTGGTAGAGGCGGGGGCCCCGCTTAACCGGTGCCTGTTAAGCGGGGCCCCCGCCTAACCCGGGCGAGCGGGCGGACGGGGCGGGGTGGTCAGGGGAGGCGGTCGACGACGACGAAGCTGGTGCCGGGGACCAGTTCGGCGAGGAGCTGGCGTTGGGCGCTGCGGGTCAGCCGGATGCAGCCGTTCGTGACGTTCTCGCCGAGCGTGTCGTCGTTGTACCAGGTGTGCAGTCCGATGTGGGCGCCGCGCAGCCCGGTGGGCACCGCGTCCGGGTCGTCGGGGATCGCGCCGAGCGCGAAGATGTCGACCCCGCCGTAGACGTCCTCCGGGGGTGGCGTGCGGCCCAGCACGAAGGTGCGGCCGAGCGGGGTGAGTTGGCCGGACATGCCGAGACTGACCGGCCAGGTGTGGACGGTCCGGCCGTCCCGGCGCCAGGTGAGCCGGTGGGTGCGGCGTTCCACCACGACCTGGTCGCGCAGTACCACTGTGGTCCAGCCGCCGGCGGGCAGCCAGGCGATGGTGCGGTTGGCCGAGGGGAGCAGCACCGCGGTCCAGCCGACCCGGCGTTCGACGATCGGCATGGTCAGCCGGACGTCGCTGATGGTCGGCGCGAGGAACGCGAGCGGCCGGCCACCTGGTGCGTCGTACGCGGCGACCTTCCGGTTCGGACGCGCGCCCTCGTGCAGTGGCCCGGTGTCGGCGGGGGCCGGGTCGGCGGGGAAGCCGCCGGGCGCCGGAGCGTAGGTGACAGTCGGCAGGTCGGCCGACGCGGGCGCGGCGGGCGGCACGGATTCCACAGGCGGCGGGCGGGTGGGCGCCGGGGTGGTCGGGCCGACGACGACGGGCGTGGGCGGCGGTGCGCCGGTCAGCGCGTGGCCGACCAGCAGGGCGGTGGCCACCAGCAGCGGTACGCCGAGAGCGGCGAACAGCCAGCCGGACAGTCGCCGCCCCGAGATCTGGTCAAAAGGCACGAAACGACTGTAACCGACCGGAGGCCCCCACGCGGTGCGGGGGCCCCGGGCCGGGTCAGCTCAGCTTCGCGCCGACGTGGATGGCGATCGCGTCGTGCGGGTTGACTGTCGCGGCGAACCAACCCGCGGCGTCCACGGTGACCACCGGCCCGCTGCACGAGCCGTTGCGGAACGTGCCGTGGACGACGTCGCAGTAGCGGCCGGCCGGCAGTCCGGTGTAGTACGACCGGCCGGTCACCGCCGAGTCCTCGTCGTTGAGCGTCAGGTAGCCCTTGCCGGCCCGGCTGAACGCGATGTGCTGGTAGCCGTTGTCGTACCAGTTGGCGACCGCCGCGCCCTCGGTGGCGTTGCGGAAACCGACCATGTTGGCGATCACCGGCCAGCGGTGCTCGCACTCCCAGCCGGCGTAGCAGGTGGTGTTGGTGATCCGGTTGCTGCCGTCGGCTGGCGGGCCCTGGTCCTTGTTGCCGAACGTGAAGCTCGACATCACCGCCGGGGTGCCGTACGGCCAGGCCAGCATGAACGCGTTGGCGAGCGCGTACGCGCCACGGTCGCGGTAGGTGAGCACGCCGCCGTCGCGCTGGGTGTCGTGGTTGTCGGTGAAGACCACCGCGGATCCGCTCGGCAGGTAGCCCCAGGACTCGCCGAAGTTCCTCAGGTACGCCAGGCGTTCGCTTGTGAACATCCGGGCCAGGTCCTTGCCGTACCGGAACTCGTGGACGTCGCCGTTGCCCGTGTACTCGGTCGGCTGCACCGGCTCACCCGCGCCGTAGATGACCTCCTGCCGGACATGTGGTTGACCACCGCGTCGACGATCACCTTGACGCCGGCGTTGTGGCAGGTGTTCACCATCGACTGGAACTGGGCGCGGGTGCCCTTGCGGGACTCGATCCGGTAGCTGACCGGCTGGTAGGACACCCACCACGGGCTGCTGTTGACGTGCTCCTGGGGCGGGGACACCTGGACGTAGCCGTAGCCGGAGGGGCCGAGCGTGCTCGTGCACTCGCTCGCCACCGAGGTCCAGTTCCACTCGAAGAGCTGGACGATGACCTTCTTGCCGCCCGCGGGAGCGGCGGCGGCCGGGGGCGCCGCCACGGTGGTCGGGGCGAGCAGGCTCGCGGCCACGCCCAGGGAGAGCGCCGCGGCGCGGCATCGGCGTCGATGCATCAGGACTCCTACGGGTACGGCGTCGGTGCCGACTTCTTGCAGCCGGCACTGAAATTTTCCGCAAGGTTACGAGCGTGTTGCAAGAAATGTCAATGCATAGGCATCCGTAGTTGCGTGTGGCGCTACACGCGCGTCCGGTCGGGACGGTTCGAGGAATCGGTCGAGAAATTCGCCACCGGAGGTGATCCGTCCGGGCTGCCGCTCCGTACCTGAGTGGGGAGCAGGGTCGGCCGGTGGGGGCGCCGCCGCGAGACGATCGAGGAGCAGATGGGCCGGGCACAGCAGAACGAGAAGTCGACGACCGTCCGGACCACCACCACGAGTCGTGGTGTCCGGACCATGTCGAAGTCCGCGATGGTGGCACTCGGCGCCTCCGCGATCGGCCTCGTGTGGGCCGGAGTGGAGCTTGCCGGTGCCGGTGGCGTCATGTACTCGTACGGATTCTTCTTCACCGAGTTCTTCGCCGGGGTGGTCGCCCTGGTCTCACTCAGCCTCACCGTGATGCTGGGGCTGCTCGCCACGGACCGGCTGGTGCTGCTCATCCGGCACCGGGTGCTGCTCCAGTCGGCGCACCGCGCCACAGGCGTGCTCGGCGTGGCGGGGCTGGTGTTCCACGTCATCACCAAGATCGCGATCGGCCGGGCCGGGCCGACCGACGCCGTGGTGCCGTTCATCGGCGGCAACGGCCTCTACGTCGGGCTGGGCACCGTCGCCGCGGTGCTGATGGTCGGCGTGCTCTGGACCGGCCTGATCCGGGTCCGGTTCGCCGGCGTCGGTCCGAAGTGGTTCTGGCGCTCGCTGCACTCGATGGCGTACGTGTCCTGGCCGTTCGCGCTGTTCCACGGGCTCAACGCCGGCCGGGCCGCGAAGAGCTGGGTGGTGCTCAGCTACCTCGTGTGCGTGCTGCTCGTGCTCGTGGCGCTGCTCGTGCGCCTCTCCGTCCACCTCGGCAAGCGCAGCCGCGAGCAGCACCAGGCCGCCGCGCTGAACAAGGCGATGGCCGGCAAGGGCGAGGAACGTACCGGCGTGCTCGCGGCGCTGACCCGCAAGAAGGCCGCCGGCAAGGAGGACAGCGGTGCCGGCCGGGGCCGCTGGGCCGAGGCCACCGCCACCTGGACCGCGCCGGCCGGCACCGCCCGGCAGCGCGACCCCGAGCGCTTCGCCGTACCCGTGGTGCCGGAACCCGGGTCGCTGCGCGAGCCGGTCCGCGCAGCCGCCGCCCGGCGACGCACCGGGGAGCCGGCCGAGCCGGCCCGCCGCACCCGGACCCAGGAGGTCCCGGCCGCGCGGCGCACCGCACGGCGCGACGACGACCGGGTGACCACCACCCGGGTACGCGACGACGAGCGCGAGCCGGCGCGCCGGAGCCGGGACTCCGAGCGGGTGCCCGCCGTGCGGCGGAACACCGAGGAGATGGAGCTGGTCGGCCGGCGGGACGAGGAACGGCCCCGCCGTCGCCGCCGCGACACCGAGGAGCGGGTCAGCCGCCGGTCCCGGGCCGACGAGGACATGGCCGCGCAGTACTCCGCGCCGCCGGAGAGCGGTGGCCGCCACTCCGCGCCGCCGGACACCGGAGGCCGCCACTCCGCGCCGCCGGACAGCAGCCGGTATGCCACCGCGGCCGAGGTGGCCCGCTACTCCGCGCCGCCGCGCCCGACCGACGAGGCGGAGGAGCCGTGGGACAGCCCCCGCCGCTGGGCGGGCGAGCCGATCTCGGCCGGCCCGATCTCGGCCGGCCCGATCTCCGGCACCCCGATCTCGGCCGAGCCGCGCAGCGGCACCGGCCGGCGCTACCGGGACGAGGATGAGGTGCCGGAGGAGCCGGACTACTGGCGCCCGCCGGCCCGCTACGCCGCCGCCGACGACGCGTTCGTCGACGACACCCCCACGCTCGTCGACCTCGCCTCCCGCCGGGCCATGCGCGCCACCAAGGAGACCCGTTCCGGCCGCCGCAAGAAGGCCGACGCGGACGCGGTCGACGGGGCGTACTGGGCCGGGCTGCGGGGTGAGGCCCGGTGATGCGGACGACCGTTCCGCCGGTCGCCTGCGTCGGGGAGCCCCGGCTCACCGCCGGCTTCTCCGAGTTCGGCCGGCTCGACCTGCTCGCGCACGAGGAGGTGCACGGCCCGATCGGCCCGATGGAGCCGGGCGCGTTGCTCCGGCTCGCCGAGGCC
The DNA here is from genome assembly GCF_056150385.1 of Micromonospora marincola. NCBI lineage: Bacteria > Bacillati > Actinomycetota > Actinomycetes > Micromonosporales > Micromonosporaceae > Micromonospora > Micromonospora marincola. The sequence continues at coordinate 149,024 of NZ_JAXCFT010000010.1, forward strand.
ATCGACCTCAAGGGCAAGGGCGGGGCGGGCTTCCCGTTCGCCCGCAAGCTGCGCGCGGTCCTGGAGTCCTGCGAGCGGCAGGACCTCGCCGCCGTGGTGGTGGTCAACGCCACCGAGGGCGAGCCGGCCAGTTGGAAGGACAAGGTGCTGCTCACCCGGGCCCCGCACCTCATCCTGGACGGCGCCGCGCTCGCCGCGTTCGCGCTCGACGCCGAGGAGATCGTGATCGGGGTGGCCGACGACGACGTGGGCCGGCCCTCGCTGACCGAGGCGTTGCAGGAACGGCGGATGCCGGTGCCGACCACAATCGTCACCGTGCCGCACCGGTTCATCTCCGGTGAGGGCGGCGCGCTCGTCAACGGCATCAACGGGCTGCCGCACATCCCGCCCGGCACCAAGAAGCGGTCAAGCGACTCCGGCGTCAACGGGCTGCCCACCCTGCTCTCCAACGCCGAGACGTACTCCCAGCTCGCCATCGCCGCCCGGATCGGCCCGTACGAGTACGCGGCGCTGGGCACCGACGACGAACCGGGCACCGTACTGCTCACCGTCACCGGGTCGGCGAAACGACCGGCCGTGGTGGAGTGCGCCGCCGGCACCCCGCTGCGCGAGATCCTCGACCTGTGCGAGGTGCCGCCCGGGCCGGGCATCCTGATGGGCGGCTACCACGGCAAGTGGATCACCGCCGAGGCGGCCGACCGGGCCGAGGTCTCCCGCAAGGGGCTCACCGCGGTGGGCGGCACGCTCGGCGCCGGCATCATCGTGCCGCTCGGCGCCGACACGTGCCCGCTCGGCGAGGCCGCCCAGGTGGTCCGCTACCTGGCCGGCGAGTCCGCCGGGCAGTGCGGCCCGTGCAAGATGGGCCTGCCCGACCTGGCCCGCTCCGTCGACCTCGCGGTGTCCGGCAGCGCGCCGATCGAGCTGGTCCGGGCCGCGGCCGGCGACGTCAAGGGACGCGGCGCGTGCAGCCACCCGGACGGCACCGCCCGGTTCGCGCTGTCCGCCATGGAGGTGTTCGCCGACGACCTGCGGCTGCACGCCACCGGGGAGGGCTGCGGCAAGCGCGTCAAGGGCGTGATGGGCCTGCCCGGCTCGCCCGACGGCAACCCGCAGAAACTCACCCTGGACTGGTCCCGCTGCGACGGCCACGGGCTCTGCGCGCACGTGGTGCCGGACTTCATCCGGCTCGACGGCAACGGCTACCCGGCCTTCCCGCCCACCCCGGTGCCGACCTGGCTGCGCGAGGGCGCGCTCAAGGCGGTCAAGGTCTGTCCCGAACTCGCGCTCCGGCTGGTCAAGTCCGACTAGCCGGCCACTCCAGGGAGCCGCCGATGCCACCCCGTACCGTCCGACACCTCGGCGCCGCCACCGTGCTTGCCGTCACGCTCGCCGGCACGGCGGCCTGCACGGTCGGCGCGGACCGGACCGCCGCGCCGGTGGACGCGGTGGCCGCCGCGCCCTCCGCCGCCGCGACCACCACCGGCCCGGCCGCGACCGCCACGGCGTCGCCGGCCGCGCCGGTGACCGTGCCGAAGACGCTGTCGTTCAGCGGAAAGACCCTCGACGGTACGGCGTTCTCCGCCGCCGCCCTCGCCGGGCGGCCGGTCGTGCTCTGGTTCTGGGCGCCCTGGTGCGCCACCTGCGCCAGCCAGGCGTGGACCGTCGCCGAGATCGCCCCGAAGTACCGGGACGCCGTGCCGATCGTCGGCGTCGCCGGGCTGGGCGAGCAGAAGGCGATGAAGGAGTTCGTCACCGAGTTCGACCTGGCCGGAACCCCGCAGCTCGACGACCGGGCCGGCGCGGTGTGGCGCCGGTTCAAGGTGGTCGAGCAGAGCACGTTCGTGGTCCTCGACCGGGACGGCAAGGTGGTCCACCAGGGCTTCCTGGACGGTGACGCGCTGACCCGGCAGGTCGAGACGCTGGCCCGGGGATGACCGGCGCGCTGCTGCTCGCGCTCACCGCAGGCATGCTCGGCGCGGTCAACCCGTGCGGCTTCGCGATGCTGCCCGCGTACCTGTCGCTGCTTGTGGCCGGCCCCGGCGACGGGCGCGGCGCGGTCGGCCGGGCGCTCACCGCGACGGCCGGGCTGACGCTCGGGTACGCGCTCGTCTTCGGCGCGTTCGGGCTGGCCGTGGCGCCGGCCGCCGACTGGCTGCGCCCCCGCCTGCCCTGGCTGACCGTGACCCTCGGCGTGCTGCTGGCGCTGGCCGGCGTCTGGTTGCTCGCCGGCCGGCGGCTGCCCGCGCCGCGACCGTTCACCACCGCGCCCCGGCTCACCCGCACCTGGCCGTCCATGGTGCTGTTCGGCGCCGCGTACGCGCTCACGTCCTTGACCTGCGCCATCGCGCCGTTCCTGGCGATCGTGGTGACAAGCCTGCGGGCCGGTTCACCGCTGCGCGGGCTGGCGCTGTTCGGCGCGTACGCGCTCGGGATGGCGCTCGTGGTCGGCGTGGCCGCGCTCGCGGTGGCGTTGCTGCGCGGCCGGGTGGTGGCCCGGCTGCGCGGCGCCGGCGCGTGGGTGCCGCGGTGCAGCGGCCTGGTGCTGTTTGTCGCCGGCGGCTACGTCGCCTGGTACGGCTGGTACGAGGTGCGGCTGGCCCTGGGCCGGCACGAGGCCTTCGGTGACCCGGTGGTGGTGGCCGCCGCCGCCGTCCAGCAGACGCTTGTGCGCGCGCTTGACAGCGCCGGGCCGGCGCTGCTCGCCGCGCTCGCGCTGGTCGCGGTGGGCGTGGTGGTAAGGAGGGGCCCCCGCTTAACGCATTCGGTAGAGGAAGGGGCCCCGCTTAACACCACAGGAGACGCGCGACGGGGGCCGGCGGAACCGGCCCCCGCGCGTCGGGTGATCAGCGGGTCGGGGTGAGGCGGTCGGTGCCGAGCTTGTCGCGCAGCACCTCCGGCACCACCACCGAGCCGTCGGGCTGCTGGCACTGCTCCAGGATGGCCGGGAACAGCCGGCTGGTGGCAAGCGCCGACCCGTTGAGGGTGTGCACGAACCGGGTCTGCTTGCCGCCCGGCTCGCGGTAGCGGATGGCCGCCCGGCGGGCCTGGTAGTCGCCGGCCCAGGACACCGACGACACCTCCTTGTATTTCCCGGTGCTCGGCATCCAGACCTCGATGTCGAGCGTCTTCTTCATCGAGGCGCTGGCGTCGTCGGCCGCCAGCAGGCTGGTCTGGAAGTGCAGGCCGAGCGCGCCGACCAGGCCCTCGACGTGACCCACCATCGCCTCCAGCGCGGCGTCGGCCTGCTCCGGCAGCGTGAACTGGAAGATCTCCACCTTGTTGAACTGGTGGCCGCGCACCGTGCCCCGCTCGTCGGAGTGCGAGCCGGCCGCCTCACGCCGGTAGCAGGGCGTGTAGGCGAACGCCTTCAACGGCAGCTTCGACGTCTCCAGGATCTCGTCCTGGTAGGCGCCAAGGATCGCCGTCTCCGCCGTGGGCAGCAGGAACTGGCCGCGCGGGGCGGACTGCCGGTCCAGGTGGTAGACGTCGTCGTAGAACTTCGGGAACTGCCCGGCGGCGAAACCGGCGGTGTCCAGCAGCAGGTGCGGCGGGAGCAGGAATTCGTACCCGGCGTGGATGTTCTGCTCGATCAGCCAGTTGACGAGCGCCCACTCCAGGCGGGCGCCCAGGCCGGTGTACATCCAGAAGCCCGAGCCGCCGAGCTTCACGCCCCGCTCGTGGTCGACCAGGCCGAGCGCGCGGCTCAACTCCACGTGGTCGCGGACCTTCTCGATGGCCGGCGCCTCGCCGAACGTCCGCACCACCCGGTTGGCCTCCTTGCCGCCGGCGACCACGTCGTCGGCGGGCAGGTTGGGCAGCTCGCTCATCGCCGAGCGCAGCCGGGACTGCACCTCGTCGAGCTGGGACTCCAACTCCGCGAGCTGCTTGCGCTCGGCCTCCGGGGCGACCGGCTGCGGCGTGGCGCCGGACCGTTTCGCCTCCGCGTACGCGCGCGCCTCGGCCTTGCGGCGCTGCCGCTCGGCGTCGATCTCCGTGATCAGGGCGCGTCGCTCCTGGTCGAGCCGCTGGACGTCGTCAAGCGCCCGGGTGACCTCGGCGGGATCCAGACGCTTCGCCAGCGCGGTCGCCACCGCCTCGCGATCCTTCCGGATCAACTCCATGTCGAGCATGCTGCTCGTACGCCTCCGTCCAGGCAGTCAGGTGGGACCCCCAGATGCTACCGTCGCGGCCCCGCCGACCCGGGCCGGGCCGGGGCTACAGGCGCACCGGCATGAGGACGGAGAACGCGCGCGCGTCGTCGGCCCGGCGCACCGCCAGTGGCGTGATCGGCCCGTCCAACTCCAGCACGAGCTGACCGCCGCCGGCGTCCAGCGCGTCGAGCAGGTACTCCCGGTTCAGCCCGACCCGCAGCCCACCGTCCGTGCCGTCGGCGGCGGCCGGGTCGACGAGCCGCAGCTCACCGCGGCCGTCCAGGCCGAGCGCGACCACCTCGTGCGCGACGCCGTCGTGCGTCAGGTGACACACCCGGACACCGTCGGCGGTGAGCGCCGCGCGCAGCGCCGCGCCGTCCACCGGGATGCGGTACGCGGGCGCGTCGCCGAGCTGCGCGCGCAGCAGCCGGCGGTAGTCCGGGAAGTCGTAGGGCAGCGGGACGGCGGTCAGCGTACGGTCGGCCACGGCGAACGTCACCCGGTCCGCGACGACGGCTTCCACGGTGGCCGCGTCGGCGTCCAGCAGCGCGCACAGCTCGTCCACGGCGGCCACCGGCAGCAACGCGCCCACCGGCGGGCCGTCGACCCTGGCGTCGACCCGGGCCACCGCCAGCCGGTGCCGGTCGGTGGCGATCAGGTGTACGCCGTCCGGCTCGACCGTCAGCAGTACGCCGGACAGGGCCGGCAGCTCCGGGTCGGCGCCGACGGCGAAGCGTACGGCGGCGACGGCGGCGGTCAGGTCGGTGCGGGACAGCACGAGGCGGGTGGTCACGACGGTCTCCTCCGGGTCGATCAGGCTACGGATCCGGGAGAGTTCGCGGCGCGCGTCGGTGAGGCCGTCCTCCAGCCGGCGCAGGTGCGCGTCAAGCAGCCGGTGCACCTCGGCCGGACGGTGCCGGTGCCGCAGCGCCTCCGCGATGCCGGCCAGCGGCATGCCCACCCGGCGCAGCCCGGCGACCAGGCGGGCCGGGCCCACCTGGTCGCCGGTGTACCAGCGGTAGCCGGTCACCGGGTCCACCCGGGCCGGCGGCAGCACGCCGCAGCGGTCGTAGAACCGCAGCGCGCTCACCGTCAACCCACTGGCCCGGGCCAGCTCGCCGATGCTGCGAAGCTCGCTCTCCACAGCGGTCATCCTGTGCCCTCCACCAGGTCGAGGGTCAACTGCCCGAAGTGTTAAGCGGGGGCCCCGCCTCTACCGAAAGCGTTAAGCGGGGGCCCCGCCTTACTGCTCCAACGTGCGGAAGGTGATGCCGGCGCGCACCAGGCGGTCAAGCAGCGCGTCGCCCATCGCGGCCACCGGGGTGAGCTGGCCGGCCGTCGTCGGCAGGTCGTCGAAGGCCAGGCAGAGCGCCGACTCGGCGAGCATCTTCGCGGTCTCGTCGTAGCCGGGGTCGCCGCCGGCCACCTCGGTCACCACCCGCCGGCCGCCGCCGGCGCCCACGAACCGCACCCGGAACCAGGACTTTGCCCGCTGCTCGGCGCTCGGCCCCTGCCCGGAGGCGAGCCGGCCGAGCAGCCAACGCCGGGTCGGCGGCAGCTTCACCAGCCCCATCACACCGGCCAGCCCGACCCCGGCGACGAGCACCGTGGGCAGTCGCTTCAGCGCCGCGAAGTGCCGGTACCGGAAGTCCGGGCCGTACTCCGGGCGGGCCGCCGCCGACCGGCGGACGATCTGCGGGTCGATGGTGGGCAGCGGCACCGCCCACTTGCCGAACTCGCGTACCCGCCCGACCCTGCCCGGCACCGCCCGCACCCGCCGCCCGTCCGGTCGCGGCTCGACCGCCCGGCGGGCCTTCGCCGCCCGGCTCGTCTCGTCGGTGCGGGAGAACGCGGTGAGCGCCGAATGGTAGGTCCCGGCGGAGAACCGGCCGCCGGCCCGGACGTAGCCGTCCACGGTGACCAGCCCGTCCGTGGGGAGCTGCTTGACGGTGTACCAGGCGCCCAGGTCGTGCGGGATCGAGTCGAAGCCGCAGGCGTGCACCAGGCGGGCCCCGGTGCGCGCCGCCTCGGCGTGGTGCCGCACGTACATCAGGTCGACGAACTCCGGCTCCCCGGTGATGTCGACGTAGTCGGTGCCGGCGGCGGCGCAGGCGGCCACCAGCGGCTCGCCGTGGTGCACGTACGGGCCGACGGTGGTGGCGACCACCCGGGTGCTCTCCGCGACCGCCCGCAGCGACGCCGCGTCCGTCACGTCCGCGGTGAGCAGCGGCAGCTCGGCCAGCCCGGGGTCGATCGCGGCCAGCCGGTCGCGTACGGCGGCCAGCTTGGCCGGGTTGCGCCCGGCGAGCGCCAAGCGCAGCCGGTCCGGCGCGTGCCGGGCCAGGTATTCGGCGGTGAGGCCGCCGGTGAAGCCGGTGGCGCCGAACAGGACCAGGTCGTACGGGCGGTCGGTGGGCATCCGCCGAGTGTGCCATCCGAACCGGCCGGGATCACGGGGTGAACACGGTCCGGACGCATCCGTCCGTCCGGTCGCGGAACAGCGCGTACCCGTGTGCGCCCCGGTCCAGCGGCAGCCGGTGGGTGGCGAGGTGCTCGGTGACCAGCTCGCCCCGGGCCATCCGGTCCAGCAGCGCGGGGATGGCGTCCGGCCCGGCCCGGCTGCCGCCGCGTACGGCCAGGCCCTTGTCCGTCACCGCGCCGAGCGGGAACCGGTCCACGAACGGTGTCCCGCCGCCGAGCACCACCACCGTGCCGCCCTTGCGGCAGGCGTGCACCGCCTCGCCGAGCGCCACCCCGCCGTCCGGCCCGGACGACGGCCACCGCGCCGGTGCCGACGGTGGGCCCGCCGCGTCCACGCACACGTCCGGCCCCCGGCCGCCGCTGCGTTCCCGCAGCTCGGCGAGGACGTCCACGGACCTGTGGTGGAGCGGCTCGGCGCCGGTGTGCCGGGCGACCATGTCCAGGCGGTCGTCGTGTTCGTCGACCACGAGCACCCGGGCCGCGCCGCGGGCCACGGCCGCCCCGGCGGTGAGCTGGCCGACCGCGCCCGCGCCCCAGACCGCCACCACGTCGCCCGGCGCGACGCCGCCCAGCTCCACCCCGTGCCAGCCGGCCGGCGCGGCGTCCGCGGCGAAGACCGCCCGGTCGTCGTCGACCTCCTCCGGGACGGGGTGCGCGCCGACGTCGGCGTAGGGCACCCGGACGTACTCGGCGTGGCCGCCGGCGAGGCCGCCGAGGCGGGCCGGCCGGCCGTAGCACCCGGCGGACGGCGGTCCCCACGCCGGCTCGGCCGCCGCGCCGCTGGTCCCGTTGTCGCAGCAGGCCAGCAGCCCCTGCCGGCAGAACCAGCACGCCCCGCAGGCGACCGCCGCGCCGACCACCACCCGGTCGGCGACCCGGTGCCGGCGTACGTCCGGCCCGACCTCGACCACCTCGCCGAGGAACTCGTGCCCGAGCACCTCGCCGGCCGCCGCCTCGGGCACCCGCCCGGCCAGCAACGGCAGGTCGCCGCCGCTTGTCACGCTGCGCCGCACCCGGACGATCACGTCGTGGGCGTTGCGCAGTTCCGGGTCGGGGACCTGGCGTACGGCGAGCGCGCCGGCGCCCTCCCAGCACAGCGCCCTCACTCCGCCGCCCCCGGGCGGTCGAGCGGGGAGCGGTCGGCCCGCAGCACCTCGCCGGTCTCCAGGAGCTGCCGGGTCTCCCGGAGCACCTGCCGCAGGAACCGGCCCGGGTCGTCGCCGACCAGGTGCGCGGCGAGCCCGGGAAGCGTCGGCGTCCCGCCCAGCGGGCGTACCGCCAGCTCGGTTCCGCGCCCGCCGGGGGCCGGGCGGGCCCAGACCTCGACCGCGCCGTCGAGCCGGCGCAGCGGCTCGGGCCACCGGCCGGCCGGGAGCACCTGCTCGGGTCGGCCGGTCACGGTCACCACCTGCCAGCGCGCCGGCCGCGGGTCGGTCGCGGGCCGCCGCCGTACGAGGGCACGCGCGCCGCCGGCCACCACGGCGAGCGCGCCGCCGGCGAGTCGTCCGGTCCGAGCCACAGGCCCCTCCCGAGGTCGCGGTCACTCCGGGCGGCCGGCGGTGCGCGGCCGGCCACCCGCGTTCCTCCACGGTGACGACGCCCCGGGTGACCCGGGTTCGCCCCGAAGGGGTGAACCGGCGCGGGCCGGGTAACCGCCCGGCGCACCGACGGGGGAGGGACACATGCCGCAGGAGGCCGACCGGGTCCGGTTCGCCACCGCGCCGACCGGGGCCACCGCGCCGATGGGGGCCACCGCGCCGATGGGGGCCGTCGCGCCGAGCGGGGCTGCCGCCGGGGCCGCCGTGCCGTCCGGGGCCGCCGTGCCGCCGCTGCTGGCGTCCCGGTTGGCGCCGCCCCCGTCGCCCGAACCGGTGGTGCTGCGCCCCCGGCTGGTGGACCGGCTGGAGCGGGGCGTGGCCGCACCTGTCACCCTGCTCCTCGCGCCGGCCGGCTGGGGCAAGACGACCCTGCTGTCCGGTTGGGCGCGGGCGGCGCGACCCGGTCCGGCGCCGGTCTGGGTGACCGTGGCCGACGGCGACACCACCGGGCGGCTCTGGGCATACCTGGCCGCGGCGCTGCGCACCGCCGTCGCCGGGAACCCGGGCGAGGGGCCGCCGGTGCCGGACGGCCCGCCCCGGCCGGAGCAGTTGGAGGCGCTCGCCGCCGCGCTCGCCGAGCGGGAGCACCAGGTGCTGCTGGTCCTGGACGACCTGCACCGGGTGACCGACCCGGCGGCGCTGGCCGGGCTGGAGTTCCTGCTCCGCCACGGGGACGGGCGGCTGCGGCTGGTGGCCGCCGCGCGGCGGGAACCGCAGTTGTCGCTGCACCGGTGGCGGTTGGCCGGGGAGCTGACCGTGCTCGGTCCGGACGAGTTGTCGTTCACCGCCGACGAGGTGGCCGACCTGCTTGTCGCGCACGGCGTGCCGGTGCCGGCCGAGGCGGTGTCCCGGCTTACCACGCGGACCGCGGGGTGGCCGGCCGGGCTGCGGTTCGCCGCGCTGGCGCTCGGCGCCGGCGTCGACCCGGCACGCGCCGTGGACCACTTCGCCGGCGACCAGCCGGACGTGGCCGCGTACCTGCGCGGCGAGGTGCTCGCGCCGCTGGACCCGGCGGCCCGCGACGTGCTGCGCCTCGGCGCGGTGGCGATGGCGCTCCGCGCCGACCTGGCGGTCGCGGTGACCGGGCGGGCCGACGCCGGGTGCCTGCTGGCCGAGGCGGCCCGGGAGGGCGGTTTCGTCCAGTCCGACGGCGGCAGCCCGCCCTGGTACCGGCCGCACCCGCTTTTGGCCGACCTGCTTCGCGACGAGTTGGGCCGGCTGCCCGCCGACGAGCTGCGCGAGTTGCACCGGCGGGCGGCCGGCTGGTTCGCCGCGCACGACCGGCCGGCCGAGGCGCTGCGGCACGCGCTCGCCGCCGGTGAGTGGGCCGACGCCACCGAACTGCTTGTCACCCGCTGGCCGGAGTTGGCGCCGGGCGAGCCGGAGCGGGCCGCCGCGCCGGCCCCGCCCGAGCCGCCGGCCGAGGCGGTCCGCCGGGATCCCGAGCTGGCGCTTGCGGCAGCCGCCGAGCGGGCGTACGCCGGGGACCCGGCCGCCGCCGACGGGCAGTTGCGGCGGGCGGTCGCCCACGCCGCCGACCTGCCGGCGCCGCGCCGCGACCGGTTCCGCCGGCTGGCCACCGCGGTCGAGGTCGGCCTGGCCCGGCTCGCCGACGACCCCCAGGAGGTACGCCGGGCCGCCGACCGCCTGCTCGCCACCGCGCCCACCCCACCCGGCGGACCTGCCGTCTCCGGCGTCGACCCGCGCGCCGGGAGCGTCGACGCCGACGACGTGCGGGCGGTCGCGGGCGCGGCGTTGGGGCTGGTGGCGCTGGCCGAGGGGGACCTGTCGGCGGCGGGCGGATGGTTCGCCACCGCGCTCGCGGCGGCGCGCCGGGCCGGCCGGCCGCGCACCGAACTGCTCTGCGCCAGCCGGTCGGCGGTGCTGGAGGCGGCCCGGGGCGCGCTGCGGACCGCCGAGGAACATGCCCGGGCGGCCCTGTCGATGCCGCCCTGCCAGGGCTGGTCGTCCCGGGCGGACTGCGGCTACGCGTACCTGGCGCTGGCGCTCGTGGCCTGGCACCGGGACCGGCCGGCGGAGGCCGCGGCCCATCTGGCGCTCGCCGGGCCGGCCGGCACGGAGCCGGGCGGGGCGGCGCTGGTCGCGCTCTGCCGGGCCGGGCTGCTTGCCGACGGCGGGGAACCGGCGGCGGCGTTGCGCACGCTCACCGCGGCCCGGGCGGTGGCGCCCGGCCCCGAGCTGGCGGCGTGGCTGACCGCCGGCGAGGCCCAGCTCCGCGCCGCGGCCGGTGACCTGGGCGGGGCCCGCGCGCTGCTGGACGTGCCGGGCGGCGACCCGGCCGATCCGGCGCTGGCGCTGGCGTCGGCCGGGCTGCGGTTGCGGTCCGGTGACGCCCGCGCGGCCGAGCGGGCGTTGCCCGACTGGACCGACCCGGCCGCGACGCGCTGGCCGTTGCCGGTCCGGCTGGGTGCCGGGCTGCTCGACGCGGCGCTGGCCGGGGCGGCGGGGGACGGGCGGCGGGCCGGGCGGCTGCTGGAGGAGGTGCTGGCGCTTGCCGAGCCGGAGGACTGCCGGCGGGTCTTCACCCGGGCCGAGCCGGGGGTACGCGACCTGCTGGCAACCCACCGGGACACCGGCACGGCGTACTGGGCGACAGTGGACGACCTGGTGCGTGAGGTGGACGCGCGGCGGGCCGGCGGGGCGCCGGACCCGCCGGCGCGGGCGTTGGGCGAGCCGCTCACCGAGCGGGAGCTGACCGTCCTGCGTTACCTACAGAGCATCCTGACCAACGTGGAGATCGCGGCCGAGCTGTCGTTGTCGGTCAACACGGTGAAGACCCACGTGCGCAACATCTACCGCAAGCTCGACGCGACCCGCCGGCGGGAGGCGGTCCGGCGGGCACGCGAGCTGCGGTTGATCTGACCGACCCGGTCAGGTGTCGGCGGCGGCGTCCACCACGGCCAGGAGTTCGGCCAGCTCGTAGCCGCCGTCGTGGCGGACGTCGTTGACGAAGAGCGACGGGGTGCCGGTGACCCCGCTGCGGATCCCGCCCACGAAGTCCTGCCGGACCCGGTCGGCGTGGGCCTGCCGGGCCACCTCCGCGTTCACCTCGTCGGGCGCCAGCCCGACCTGTTCGACGCCGAGCGACAGGTGCACCGGATCGAGCTGGTCCTGGTGCTCGTAGAGCCAGTCGTGCATCTCCCAGAACCGGCCCCGCGCGCCGGCGGCCTCGGCGGTCTCGGCCGCGTTCTCCGCGTGCGGGTGGACGTTCGTGATCGGGAAGTGGCGGTACGCCAGCCGCACCACGTCGGCCCGCTGGCGCAGCACCTCGGCCAGGTTCGGGTAGGCGGCGCCACAGTACCGGCACTGGAAGTCGCCGTACTCGACGATCGTCACCGGGGCGTCGGCCGGCCCGCGGACGTGGTCCCGGTCGGTGACCGGGATCCGCAGCCGCGCGGTGGTGACCTGCAACGGTGTGGTCATCGGGCGCTCACCCGCCGCCCCGCGGTGAGCAGCCCGTTCGGATCACTCATGCCTCCCACCCTGGCCCGCGCCCGGGTGAGGCCGGCTCACCCGGTTCGGGTGGTACCGGCGGTCACCCCACCCGTACGGCGATCCGGTTGCTCAGCCCGCGTACGCCGGGCAGCCGGGCGACCGCGCGGTCGGCGGCCCGCCGCTGGTATTCCCACTCGACCTCGCCGTGCAGCGTGACCCAGCCGTCGGCGACCGTTACGCGCACCGCCTCCACCGGCAGGAACGCGTCCCATTCCAGGGCGCGCGTCACGGCGGTGTGCGTCGTCCGGTCTGTCTCGGTGGTGGTCTCGGTGGCCATCCGGCTCTCCTCCCGGTCGGTGCGCGCACCCGGTCGGCGCACCTGTGATCCTGCGCGCGACCGGGTGAGCCGCCCCCACCCGGAAAGGATGAGCGTGGGAGCGCTTCCATAGATCGATCTGACGGCGTAGGCTGAGGGTCCCTCGGCTGCGGGAGCCAGCATGCCGACGGGGAGCCCGGGCAGCTCCCCGACGAAGCGTCACCCCCTGCTCCCGTCCCCCCCCATCAGGGCAACCGAGAGGACCGCCCCCCATGCGCACACGCCTCGCCGGCCTGGCCGCCGTCGCGCTCGCCGCCACGGCCGCCGCCGTCGTCGTGCCGCTCGCCAGCACCGGCATGTCCCCGGCCGCCGCCGCCGCGGCCGAGCCGTACACCTGGAAGAACGTCCGGATCGACGGCGGCGGCTTCGTCCCCGGCATCGTCTTCAATCCGACCGAGAAGAACCTGATCTACGCCCGGACCGACATCGGCGGGGCGTACCGCTGGGAGCAGGCGTCCAAGTCGTGGACGCCGCTGCTGGACTGGGTCGGCACGGACCGGTGGGGCTGGAACGGCGTGGTGAGCCTCGCCACCGACCCGGTGCAGACCAACCGGGTGTACGCGGCGGTCGGCATGTACACGAACGACTGGGACCCGAACCACGGGGCGATCCTGCGCTCGACCGACAAGGGCGCCACCTGGCAGGCCACCGAGCTGCCGTTCAAGAACGGCGGCAACATGCCGGGCCGGGGCATGGGGGAGCGGCTGGCGGTCGACCCGAACCGCAACAGCGTCCTCTACTACGGCGCCGAGGGCGGCAACGGCCTGTGGCGGAGCACCGACTATGGGGCGACCTGGGCCAAGGTCACCGCGTTTCCGAACGTGGGCAACTACCGGGCCGACCCGAACGACAGCACCGGCTACCAGAGCCAGAACCAGGGCCTGACCTGGGTCAGCTTCGACAAGAGCACGGGTACGGCAGGCGCCGCCACCAAGACGATCTACGTCGGGGTGGCGGACAAGCAGAACCCGGTCTACCGCAGCACCGACGCCGGCGTGACCTGGGAGCGGATCCCCGGCCAGCCCACCGGCTACCTGGCGCACAAGGGCGTGGTGGACCCGGTCGGCGGCTTCCTCTACATCGCCACGAGCGACACCGGCGGCCCGTACGACGGCGGCAAGGGCGACGTGTGGAAGTTCAACCGGGCCACCGGCGCCTGGACGCAGATCAGCCCGGTCCCGTCGTCGAGCGGTGACGCCTACTTCGGCTACTCCGGGCTGACCATCGACCGCCAGCACCCGAACACGCTCATGGTCGCCACCCAGATCTCCTGGTGGCCGGACGCGATCTTCTGGCGTAGCACCGACGGGGGCGCGACCTGGACCCGGATCTGGGACTTCACAAGCTATCCGAACCGGAGCAAGAAGTACGCCATGGACGTCAGCTCGGTGCCGTGGCTGACGTTCGGCGCCAACCCGGCACCGCCGGAGGAGACCCCGAAGCTGGGTTGGATGAACGAGTCGTTGGAGATCGACCCGTTCGACAGCGACCGGATGATGTACGGCACCGGCGCGACGATCTACGGCACCACCGGCCTGACCAAATGGGACACCGGCGGCACCTTCACCATCACCCCGATGGTCAAGGGGCTGGAGGAGACCGCCGTGCTCGACCTGATCAGCCCGCCCACCGGCGCGCCCCTGATCAGCGGGCTCGGCGACATCGGCGGCTTCCGCCACACCGACCTCAACGCGGTGCCGCCGATGATGTTCACCCAGCCGGTCTTCACAAGCACCACGAGCCTCGACTACGCCGAGACCAAGCCGGCGATCATGGTCCGGGCCGGCAACTTCACCGACTCCGACCGGCCCAACGACAGCCACGTGGCCTTCTCCACCGACGGTGGCGCGAACTGGTTCCAGGGCACCGAGCCCGGTGGGATCAACAACGGCGGCACGGTGGCCGCGTCCGCCGACGGCGGTCAGTTCGTCTGGTCGCCGGGTGACGCCGGCCAACAGGTCGTCCGCTCGGTCGGCTTCGGCAACTCGTGGACCGCCGCCACCGGCATCCCGGCCAACGCCACCGTCGAGTCCGACCGGGTCAACCCGAACAAGTTCTACGGGTTCAGCGGCGGGAAGTTCTACGTCAGCACCAACGGCGGGGCGGCCTTCACCGCCACCGCGGCGACCGGCCTGCCCACCACCGGGGTCAAGTTCAAGGCGCTGCCCGGGGTCGAGGGCGACATCTGGCTGGCCGGCGAGGGCGGTCTCTGGCACTCCACCAACTCCGGCGCGAGCTTCACGAAGATGGCAGGCGTGTCCACGGCGGTTAACGTCGGCTTCGGGAAGGCGGCGCCCGGGAAGACGTACCAGGCGTTGTTCACCGTCGGCACGGTCGACGGCACGCACGGGGTGTACCGCTCCGACGACGCGGGCGCGACCTGGGTGCGGATCAACGACGACCAGCACCAGTACGGCAACGCGGGCGAGGCGCTGACCGGCGACCCGCGCGTCTACGGGCGGGTCTACCTGGGCACCAACGGCCGGGGCGTCCTGGTGGCGGACCGGCTCGGCGGCACGCCCACGCCGACGCCGACCTCGGCCAGCCCGACGCCGACCCCGACGTCGCCGAGCCCGTCCCCGAGCCCGAGCCCGACCCCGACTCCCACCTCGCCGAGTCCCACGCCGACGCCGACCCCCACGTCGACCGGGCGCGGCTGCGCGGCCACCTACACGGTGACGAACACCTGGCCGGGCGGTTTCCAGGGTGAGGTGGCGGTGCGCAACTTCGGCACCACACCGATCGCCGGGTGGACGCTTACCTGGACGTTCCCGGACGGGCAGCGGATCAGCCAGCTCTGGAGCGGGTCGTACACCCAGACCGGCGCGGCGGTGACGGTGACCGACGCCGGCTGGAACGGCAACCTCGCCGTCGGCGGGTCGACCACTGTCGGCTTCACCGGCACCGTCACCGGCGGCAACCGGGTGCCCACCGTCTCCTGCGCGGCCCGCTGACCGATCCCACCGATCCCACCAGGTGGCCGCCCCCGGCACTCCGGGGGCGGCCATCGCCTTTCGTGAACAGGGATGGCCGCCCCCGAGCGTCGGGGGCGGCCATCGCGTCCGTGACCCGGGCCGTGCCGAGGACGGCCGCCGCGTTCGTGACCCGGGCCGTGACCGAGGGCGGCCGGCCGCGTGCGGGTACGAAGTGGGGTCAGCCGTCCAGGCCGGCCGGGGAGTTCGGCCGGTCGACGTCCACGAACTCGATCTCGTCGGCGCTGCGCTCCCGGCTGCTGGCGGCGCGGGCGGCGGTGCCGGCGGCCCAGCCGATGGCGGCGCCGGTCAGGGCCGCCGCGATCAGCAGCGTCCACGGCAGCGCGGGCCGGCGTCCGGCGAGCGCCTCGAACGCGAGGCCGGCCCGGCGGCGCGCCTCGTCGGCGGCGGAGCCGACCAGGTCGGTGGCGTCGTCGGCCAGGCCGGAGGAGTTGCGGCGGGCGGCGTGGGCGGCGTCCCGCACGCTGTCACCGGCGGAGCCGACGGCGGTGAGCAGGTGCTGCCACGCCTGGTCCGCGACCCGCTCGGGCTTGCTGCGGCGGTCCATCAGGCTGGATCCGAACATCGTTCTACCTCCTCGGGTGCCGAAGCCCGACGGCCACTTCGGACTCCGGGTTCATCCGGCGCGTCACGGTTCACTCCCCCGCGCAGTGCCCCGGGGAGCCTCCCGCCAAACCCCACGGTGCTGGATCTTGGTACGGAATCGCCCCTGGAGGGGTGATTCCGTACCAAGATTCTCCGGGCTCCGGGCTCCGGGCTCCGGGGGGCGGAACGGGACGAAGCGGGTGAACGCGCCGAGGGGGCGCGTGTTCGCCGCGACGTGCGTGCGCCCGCTACCCTGGGTCAGCGGATCGGCCGACTCGGACCTGTCGTTCGGCCGATCGCGGTCCGCGTCGAAGGGGAAATTGGAACCCGGAAGTCCGGATTGGGTTCGCCCAGGTGTGCCCAGTCCGCAAATTGCTCATCCCCGGGGGTGGCGACCGGGGCCGTTGGAGGAATACTCTCGGTCGCGGCCCGCGTACTGATGAGGCGCCCGAAGGGGCGAGTGGAGGTGCTCGCGTGAGCCTGTCGATCGTGAAGTCGATGCGTCCGGGTGGTGTTGTCCAGATCGCGCCCCGTGGGGAGATCGACGTCGACACCGCGTACGAGGTGCGGGAGGCGATCGCGGAGGTGCTCGCCAAGGGGCGCCCCGCACGGATCGAGCTCAACATGCGGCTCGTCACGTTCATCGACTCCGTCGGCATCAGCGCCATGGTCTCCGGCTTCCAGACGTGCGAGGTCAGCGGCGTCAAGCTCGTGGTCACCGAGCCGAGCCGGTTCGTGCACCGGCAGCTCTGGGTGACCGGCCTGCTCGGCCTCTTCGGCGCGCCCGAGCCGTGGTTCGCCGACCAGGCGCCCGAGGTGCTCCCCGGCGCCTGAGCGCCACCCGGCCCACCCGCCGTCGGCGTGCCGCTCGACCCCGGCCCAGCCGCCCGCGCCGCGCCGACTCGACCTCGGCCCTCGCCGGTCGGGGACTTTCGACCCGTTGCCAGCCCGGCCCCGGTACGGGACGATCGTCCGGACCCATGACGGCGAGGGGGACGGGTTGCAGAGCAGCGACACCTTCAGCTACACCGTGCAGGCCCGGTGCGGCCGGGCGGACGCGGTGGCCCTGCTCGGCGACCTGAACCGGCAGGGTGAGCTGCATCCCTTGATCGTGCGGGTCCGGCAGTTGCCGCCCCGGCCGGGCGCGCTTGCCAGCTACGCGATCACCGACCGGCTGGAACTCGGTCCGCTGCACTTCCCGGTGACCTACCAGGCGGACGTGCTGATCGCCAACGAGGACGAGGTGGTCACCGTGGCCCGGCAGCAGCCGGCGACGACGGTGCGCAACCACACCCGGCTGCGCGACGAGCCCGACGGCGTGGTGCGGATCGACGTGGAGATCACCCTGACCGCTCCGGCGCCGCTGTTCGGCTACGCGTTCCGGCAGGCCCGGGCCGCCCACCTGGGTCTCGCCGCCCGTCTCGGCGCGACCCTGGAGGGCCGGCCGGCCTGACGCGGCGACTCAGCCGCCCCCACGGCTTGTACGTGGACAGCACGGTGGCGACCAGGAGCAGCGTGGTGGAGACGGCCGGCGGCACCACCAGGTCCACCCGCAGGTGGGTGTCGGCGGCACCGGCGAGCGCGCCGAGGTGCCGGAGCCGGGGAGTGAGCAGGAGCAGCACCAGGCCGAGCATCACGGTGGTGAGCGCGAACTTCACGAGCACCCAGCGCCAGCGCAGCAGGCCCCACGGGGTGAGCAGCGCACTTGCGGTCCCGACCAACCAGACCGCCACGCTCAGCGGCGCGAACAGCCAGGTGGCGAGCAGCGCCGCCGCCGGGTAGACGACCTCCGGGTCGGCGCCGCGCAGCCCGGCCACGCCGAGCGCGAGCAGCCCCAGGTCGGTGCCGAGCCAGCCCAGCGAGGTGACCAGGTGCGCGGTGAGCAGCGCCTTGCGGCCGGCGGGGGAGAGTCGTCGTCCCATGCCACCGATCGTCGACCGCCGCGTGGCCCACGTCGTGGGCCACGCGGCGACACCCGGTGTACGTCGGGGAGCGTAGTGCTCAGTAGACCGACAGGTGCACGTGGTTGGTGTGGTCGCTGGACGGGTCGCCGTTGCCCCCGCTGTAGGACTTCCAGCCGCTGCTGGGCAGCCAGATCTCCCGGAACCAGATCACGTAGAGCACGGCGAGCCGGTCGGCGTTGCGGATGAAGTACGCGGACAGGTTGTTGCCGTACGTCTTGTCGCCGCCGCTGGCCACGCCGCCGAAGCCGTTCTTCTGGGCCGCGAAGTCGCAGGCCCGTCCCTTCGGGTGCTCACCGGAGCCGCTTGGCCGGTGGCAGGAGACGTACCTGGTGAAGCCGGCCGCCTTGGCCTGTTGCAGCGCGTGCAGCGTGCGTGGGGTGATGCAGCCGCTGGCCGGCGTCGGGTCGTTGACGCTGCACGACTCCGCCGGCCACGAGCCGTCGGAGTTGCGCTTGGCCGGCGTCGCGTTCGCCGTGGACGAGCCCCGGGCGCTGCCGCCGCCGCTGCTGCTGCCGGCGCTTGTCGACGGCCGGCGGTTGGCCACCTCGATCGCCCGCTCGGCCTGCTCCTTGCGCTTGGCCATCACGGCGACCTGCTTGCGTTGCTCGCCGATCTCGACGGTGAGCGCGGTGCGGGTGCGGATCGCCTCGTCCCGGGTGGCGATCAGCTCGCGTAGCGTCCGGTCCTCGTGCGCCGCGACCGTCTCCAGGGCGGCGGCCCGGTCCATGAAACCTTCCGGGCTGTTGCTGGCGAGCAGCGCCGCGGCGGTGCCCATCCGGCCGGTGCGGTACGCCACCCCGGCGATCTCGCCGACCTTGGCGTCGCGCTCGGTCAGTTCCGCGCCGATCGTGGTGAGCCGGTCGTTGAGCTGCTTCTGGCGGGTCACCGAGCGGTTCAACGCGGCTTTCGCGTCCAGCCAGCCCTTGCTCGCGGCGTCGAGTTGGGCGCGCAGTGTCGGTGTGCCGCCCTCGTCGTCGTCGCCGGGTGCGGCGGCGAGCCGGCCGGTCGGTGCCGCCGCCGAGGCGGGGGAGACCGGCACGGTCACGACGCCGAGGGCCAGCGTCGCGACGAGCAGGGCCGCCAATCGGGCGGCCGTCCGTCGTACAGGTGCCACTGTGGGCATTCACGTGTCCTTCCGTCAACCGCCGACCGGGTTAGCTGACGGGTTCGGGACGGAAGATCCCTACCGCTGACGCGGATGCACCCCACGTACGTGGTTCCCCGGCTCGCCCTACGGGCGATTAGGCGATGGCCGCTCCGCCGGGCGTCGGAGTGACGCCTGCGGGGTGACCGCGATCGAGCCTACCGGCGCTGCCCGGTGCCGGCTCCACCAGTCGAAGCCGAATACCGGGCAAAACCGGCAATTGCCAACAATAGCCACTCAGATTTAAGTCTGTCCTAATTACCACTCGGTCGGGCCGCAGCCGCCGGCGGACGCTCCGGGTTCGATCTGCAACGTGGCGTGATCGATCGAGAAGTCCTCGTGCAGGGCGGCGCGGGCGGCGGCGAGCACGGCGGCGACCTCGGCGCGCGGGTCGGTGGTCAGGTGCGCCGAGGCGACGTCCATCCCCGAGGTGAGCGTCCACACGTGCAGGTCGTGCACCTCCGCCACGCCGGGCACGGCGGCCAGCCGGTCATGCACCGCGGTCACCTGGAGGTGCTCCGGGGCGGCCTGCACCAGGATGCGCACCGCGGCCCGGCCGAGCCGCCAGGTGCGCGGCAGGATGACCAGGCCGATCGCCACGGCGACCACCGGGTCGGCCCACCACCAGTCGGTGAGCGCGATGACGAGCGCGGCGCCGATCACGCCGAGCGAGCCGAGCAGGTCGCCGAGCACCTCCAGGTACGCCCCGCGCAGGTTGATGCTCTCCTGCGCGCCGGGTCGCAGGAGCGCGAAGGCGGCGATGTTCGCGAGCAGCCCGAGCACGGCGACCACGAGCATCGGCCCGGCGAGCACCTCGGGCGGCTCGCCGAACCGGCGTACCGCCTCGACCAGGACGTAGACCGCGACGGCGCCGAGCAGCACCGCGTTCGCGAGCGCGGCGAGCACCTCGAGCCGGTAGAGCCCGAACGTGCGCTGCGGGTCGGTCCGGGCGCGCCGGGTGGCGGTGATCGCGGCGAGCGCCATGCCGATGCCGAGCACGTCGGTGAACATGTGCCCGGCGTCGGAGAGCAGCGCGAGCGAGCCGGTCGCGAAGGCGGCCACCGCCTCGACGAGCATCAGCACGGTGAGCAGCGCGAACGCCGCCCAGAGGCGGCCCCGGTGGCGGTGCGCCGCGTTTGTCACCGCGCCGCTGTGGTCATGACCTGCGCCCACGCGCACACCTCCGCCCCGTGCCTCGGCCGGAACCAATCTATGCTCACATCGCTATGTGTGCAAGTGAGGGTGGCTCACCCCACCGGGTCGAGCGTGGTCAGGCGCTGGGTGGCCCGGGAGAGGGCGACGTAGAGCGTGCGTACCCCCGAGCCGGGATCGGCCCGGATCTCGCCCGGCGCGACGAGCACCACCCCGTCGTACTCCATGCCCTTGGCCTGGAGGCTTGTCACCACCTGGAGCCGGCCGGCGCCGAGCTGGCCCAGCCAGCCGGCCACCTCGTCCCGGCGCGGCACCGGCGTGATCACGCCGACCGTGCCCTCGACCTCGGCCAGCAGCGCCCCGGCCGCCTCGACCGTGGCCGCGGGCAGCTCGGCGGCGGCCACCCGGCGCTGCACCGGCGGCACGCCTGTCGAGCGCACCGCGTCGGGAAGCGTCAGGTCCGGGTACAGCCGGCGGATCTCCGCCGCCGCCACCGCGAAGATCTCCGCCGAGTTGCGGTAGTTCGTGGTCAGCTCGTAGCGGTGCCGACGGCGCCGCCCCAACGCCTGGTCCCGGGCCCGGTCCAGTTCCTGCGGGTCACCGGTCCAGGCGGTCTGCGCCGGGTCGCCGACCACGGTCCAGGACGCCAACCGGCCGCGCCGCCCGACCATCCGCCACTGCATCGGCGAGACGTCCTGCGACTCGTCCACCACCACGTGGGCGTAGTCGCGGTAGTCCGTCGGGCGCTCCCGCGCCGCCGCGCGGGCGGCACGCTGCCGATCGGCGTACGTGCTCAGCTCGCGCACGCCGCCGGCGAGCTGATACGGGTCCCGCTTCGGCCGGGCCCGCTGCACCGGCTTGCCCAGCAGCGCGTCCAGCTCGTCGAGCAGGGCGATGTCGGCGACCGTCGGCCCCTCGTCGGCGAGCGTCAGGTAGGCGTCGGTGAGCAGCCGGATCTCGGCCGAGGAGAGGATCCCGCCGGCGTACCGGCGCAGCCGCTCGGGCCGGGCCAGCCAGCCCAGCACGTGGCGCGGGTGCAGCCGGGGCCACCAGGCCCGCAGGAAGTCGCGGAACTCCGGCCGCTCGATGATCTCGTCCTCGAACGCGGGCTGCTCCGGCAGCCGGCCCACCCGCAGCGTGCGGGCCTGCGCGTAGAGCGCCGCGAGGACCGCGTCGAACGCCGCCCGGCGCACCTCGTTGCGGCGCGCGCCCCGGGACAGCGTCCGGTCCCGCACCGCGTCGAGCGCCTGCCGCTCCAACCGCAGTAGCTCGCCGCGGTAGAGCAGGCGCAGCTCGGCCGGGGAGTCCGGCACCGCGTCCCGCGCCGCCCGCTCCAGCACCCGGCGCATCCGCAGCGACCCCTTCACCGACGCCACCTCCGGCGGGTCGGTCCGCGTCGCCGACAGGCCCGGGAACAGCGAACCGAGCGAGCGCAGCGTGGCGGTCTCCTCGCCGAGCGAGGGCAGCACCGAGGCGATGTACTCGACGAACACGCCCGACGGGCCGACCACCAGGATGCCGCCGCCGGCATAGCGGGACCGGTCGGAATAGAGCAGGTAGGCGGCCCGGTGCAGCGCCACCGCCGTCTTGCCGGTCCCCGGACCGCCGGAGACGATCGTGACACCGTTGCCGGGGGAACGGATCGCCTCGTCCTGCTCCCGCTGGATGGTGGCGACGATGTCCCGCATGCCCCGGCCGGTGGCCCGGGACAGCGTGGCCAGCAGCGCGCCGTCGCCGACCACCGCCATGTCCGCCGGGGCGGCCTCCGGATCAAGCAGGTCGTCCTCGATCCGGGTCACCTTCTCGGCGGCCGACTGGATCGTGCGCCGGCGCACCACGCCGCGCGGCTCGGCGGGGGTGGCCTGGTAGAACGCGGCGGCGGCGGGGGCCCGCCAGTCCACCACGAGCGTCTCGGCGTCGTCGGCGCGTACGCCGAGCCGGCCCACGTGCAGCACCTGCCCGGTGCGCAGGTCCAGCCGGCCGAAGACCAACCCCTCGTGCTCGGCGTCAAGCACGTGCCGGCGCTGGGCGGCGTGGAAGACCATCGCGTCCCGCTCGACGAGCGCGCCGAAGGTGCCGACCCGGGCCAGCCGGTAGCCCTCCCGCTCGGCGTCGGCCGCGGACCGGCGCAGTTCGGCCAGCCGGGCGTACACCCGGTCGAGGTGCCGCTGCTCGGCGGCGATCTCCCGGTCCAGCGTGGTCTGGTCGGTCAACGCGGCGCTCCTGTGTTCGGACGGCACGACGGGCTGAATGAGGGTACGGGCCGCCGGCAAACCCGATGTCAGGGCCATGCCGCTCGGCCCGTTTTCCGGCACCTCCCGAGCGGGTCCGGGGAGCGGTCAGGCGGCCACCGTCCGGCGGGCCGGCGTCGTCCGCCGGGCCTTCCGGGGATTCGACGCCTTCCGGCGGCTCGGCGCCGGCGGTCCGGCGAGCACCCGGCGCAGCACGCCGGCGACGGCGGCGTTCACCTCGTCCGGGCGCTCCATCATCAGCATGTGGCCGGCGCCGGGGCAGACGGTCAGCTCCGTGGTGGGCAGCGCCGCCGCGATGGACTCGGCGCAGGGCGGCGGGGTGAGCCGGTCCCGGTCACCGACGAGCGCGGCGGCCGGCAGCCCGCCGAGCGCCGCGAGCGTGTCCAGCCGGTGCTGGGCGCCGATCGACGCGCGGAACCCGCCGATCGAGCGCAGCGTGGCGCGCGCCACCGCGGAGGTGACGAGCCGGATGTCCGCCGGGTCGCAGCGGTCGCCGAAGAGCATCCAGCGGATGCTGGGGCGCAGCGCGCGCAGCAACGCGCGCGGCGGTCGCCAGCCGCCGCAGCGGGCCAGCACGCCGGCGCCTGTGGTCTCGGCGAGCCGGATCAGGCGCGCGATCCGGGGCGAGAGGCCGTAGGCGGTGTGCGTGTGCCCCTCGGCCGTGGTCGAGACGAAGACCAGGCCGGCGGTGCGGGCGGCGAACCGGTCGGGGTGGCGGTGCGCGTACTCCATCACCGTCATCCCGCCCATCGAGTGCCCCACGAGCACCACCGGGCCGGACGGGGCGAACTCGTCGACCACCGCGGCCAGGTCGTCACCGAGCTGGGCCAGGGTGGCGTCGCGCAGCGTCAGGCAGCTCGACCGGCCGTGCCCGCGCGCGTCGTAGGCGATCACCCGCACCCGGTCACCGAAGCGGTCCCGCAGGTCGGCGACCTGGCGGTGCCAGCTCCGCCCGTCGAGCGTCCAGCCGTGCAGCAGGACCACGGTGACCTCGGCGTCCACCGGTCCGGTCGCCGTGACGTGCAGGCGTACGTCGTCGGGAAGTCGCAGTTCCATGGTCCACCTCCCGGGCCGTCGGGGTGCGTCACCGGAGCGACCCGGTGGTGACACCGGCGTTACCCGCCAGGACACCACGGCAACCGGGACGGCAGAAGATTCACCGTCCGCCCGCGCCGGGTCGGATCGGTGACCAGGCTGGGGGCATGCCGCCCACCCCCGCCGCCCGGAGCCCCCGGGCCGCCCTGGCCGAGCTGTTGACCGGCAACCGCCGCTTCGTCAGCGGCCAGCCGCTGCACGGGCACGACGTCAGCGCCGCCGCCGCGGTGGCCTCCGGCGACCAGCAGCCGTACGCGGTGGTGCTGGGCTGCATCGACTCCCGGGTGCCGCTGGAGGCGATCTTCGACCAGACGTTCGGCTCGATCTGCGTGATCCGCACCGGCGCGCACGTGCTGGACCGGGCGGTGTGCGGCTCGATCGAGTACGTGGTGGGGCAGCTCGGCGTACGGCTGGTGATGGTGCTCGGCCACGAGCGCTGCGGCGCGGTGGGGTCGGCGGTCGACGCGGTGCGCACCGGGCGGAGGCCCGGCGGCGCGCTTGCCTACGTGGTGGACCGGATCGCCCCGGCGGTGGTCGAGGTCGGCGTGGACGACCCGGCCGTCCACCCGCTGGCGATCCGCCGGCACGTGCGGCGGACGGTGGCCGCGCTGCGCGCCGACGACCGGCTCGCCGGTCCGGTGGCGGCCGGGGAGCTGGGCGTGGTGGGCGCGCTCTACGAGCTGGCCACCGGTGCGGTCACGGTGCTGCCGGAGGGGGATACGCGCGACCGCCCGCCGGGGTGATCCCCGACGGGCGGTCGCGATGGTGCGGGTGAGGGCGCTCAGCCCTCGAAGACACCGGCCTCGACGAGACGCTTCTCGGTGGCGTCCCAGCCGTGGTCCGGGTGGGTCTGGGCCAGGCCGTTGATCTCGGCCCGGATCTTGGCGGCGTGGCCGGCGGCGGCCAGCACCCGGATCTCCTCGACGAAGGCGTCGGAGTCGGTGCGCAGGTGCGCGGTCTTGCCGTTGGTCAGGTTACGCACGTAGGCGTGCTTGCCGCCGTTGAGTGGGATGAGGTACTTGAACTCGCCCAGCACGCTGAGGGCGCCACCCTGGCCAGCCTGGCCGGCCCGGACTGACGCGCGCGCGGTCTTAGAGGTGTTGCTCGCCACGGAGGTACTCCTTGCAGACGTACGGTGGGGACGGAAGCCGTCCGGGGGCTGTGCGAGTGACGCCCGGGGTGAGCGCCGGCCCGCGAAGACGTGCGGCGGCACAGAACCGCCCAGAGAACTGTACACGAACACGACACCTGGCTGGTGGTCGCGCCGTCTGCCGGACACAACCGGGTCGGCCACCTGGCTATTTCCCGCCGCCCGACCCCGGCGAATTTTCCGATTCGCTGGCGCACCACCTGTCACAGCGGTCATCATGTGTGCCAGAGACCACTCGGGTGACGAGGTCGTAGGGGAAGACGCACCTCGGCTCACCGGGAGGTCACCGTGCCAACGCGTGGCGTCGTATACGTCCACTCGACCCCGCTCGCCGTGTGCTCGCACGTCGAGTGGGCGATCGCGCGCGTCCTCGCCGCGCCGGTCAACCTGCACTGGACGGGTCAGCCCGTCGATCCCGGCGCCCGCCGCGCCGAGTGCGGCTGGACCGGCAGCCCGGGGACGGGCGCCGAGCTGGCCGCTGCCCTCCGGCAGTGGCCCATGATCCGTTTCGAGGTGACCGAGGAGCCCAGTCCCGGCGTCGACGGCGAACGCTTCATGTACGTCCCGGGCCGGGGCCTGTTCCGGGCCACGGTCGGCGCGGCCGGCGACATCCAGCTCGGCGAGGACCGACTACGCAGCCTGATGGCCGCCGCCCGGGCCCCGGAGGCGCTCGCGCACGCCCTCGACAAGGTGCTCGGCACCGCCTGGGACGCCGAGTTGGAGCCCTACCGGTACGCCGGCGACGGCGCGCCGGTGACGCTGCTCACCCGGGTGGGGTGACGGCGGGGCGAGTTGCCCCGATACGGTGGGGCGCGTGTCGATATCCCCGCGGCGCTCCGCCGTCGCGCTCGCCGCACTTGCCGCGCTGCTCGTCTCCGGCTGCTCCGACGGGCCGGACCGGCCACGCCCGACCCCGTCGACCCCGGCGTCGTCGTCGAGCACGCCGGCCCCGACCGATCCGGCCCCCGCCGATCCGGCCGCCCAGGCCGCCGCCCTGGTCGCCACGCTCTCCGACGAGGACCTCGTCGGGCAGGTGCTGATGCCGTACGCCTACGGCAGCTCGGCCACCGAGGTCTCGACCGGCTCGGCCGCCGGCAACCGCGCCCTCGCCGGCGTCGACACACCCGCCGAGATGGTGGCGAAGTATCGCCTCGGTGGGGTGATCCTGGTCGGCTTCAGCGCCGACGACCCCACCTCCGGCAACCAGGCGACCACGAACGTCGACAACCCGAAGCAGGTCCGGGCGCTCACCGACGGGCTGCGGGCCGCCGCCGGCAAGCTGCCCACCGGCGCCGCGCCCTTCCTGGTCGGCACCGACCAGGAGTACGGCGTGGTCACCCGGATCACCGACGGGGTGACCCAGCTACCCAGCCCGCTCGCCGCCGGCGCGGCCGGGAACCCGGCGCTCACCGAGGCCGCCTGGCGGGCCGCCGGGGCCGAACTGGCCGCGATGGGGATCAACCTGGACTTCGCCCCGGTCGCCGACGTGCTTGTCACCCGGAGCACGGTGATCGGCTCCCGCTCCTTCGGCGCCACCCCGGCGACCGCCTCACCCCAGGTGGCCGGCGCGGTGCGCGGGCTTCAGGCCGAGGGCGTCGGCGCCGCGGTCAAGCACTTCCCCGGCCACGGTCTGACCGCCGCCGACTCGCACTCCGAGCTGCCTGTGGTCGGGCAGTCCCGAGCCGTTCTGGACCGCACCGCGTTCCCGCCCTTCCGCGCCGGGATCGACGCCGGCGCCATGGCGGTGATGTCGGCCCACCTGGACGTCAAGTCGATCGACCCGGGCACCCCGGCCACGTTCTCCCACAAGGTGCTCACCGACGTGCTCCGCGGCCAGCTCGGCTTCCAGGGCGTGGTGATCACCGACGGGATGAACATGGCGCCGGCGAAGAAGTGGTCACCGGGCGAGGCGGCGGTCCGCGCGCTGAAGGCCGGCAACGACCTCATCCTGATGACCCCGAACGTGGGCCAGGCGTACGACGGGCTGCGCGCCGCGCTGACGGACGGCTCGCTGCCGCGCGCCCGCCTGGTCGAGGCGGTGACCCGGGTGCTGACCATGAAGTTCCGGCTGGCCGGGCGTCCGCAGCCGGCGCTGTCGACGCTTGCCGGCGCCGATCACCGCAAAGCCGCCGCCGACCTGGCCGCCGCCGCGGTGACCATGCTGCGCGGGCGGTGCGGGGCCGCGGTGAAGGGCCCGATCCGGGTCACCTCCTCCGGCGGCCGGGACCGCACCCGGGCCGCGCTCACCGAGGCGCTCACCGCCGCCGGGATGAAGGTGGTGTCCTCCGGCGGGACCGTGGTGCACCTCGTGGGGTACGGCGACGGCGCGAAGGACCTGCGCGCCGACGCGGCAGTGACGGTGGCGATGGACACCCCGTACGTGCTGTCCGGAGCGAAGTCGCCGACGGTGCTGGCGACCTACTCGTCCACCCGGGCGTCGATGGACGCGCTGGCCGCGGTGCTCGCCGGCAAGGCCCGCCCCACGGGCCGCTCCCCGGTGCCGGTCCCAGGCCTCCCCGCCACCACCTGCGGGGGTTAAGGAGGGGGCCCCGCTTAACGCCTGCGGTATAGGCGGGGGCCCCGCTTAACACCCCCGGCGCGCCGAAACCGGATGCGGCACGGGGCGCACGGGTGGCAGGGTGCGCCCATGGGAGAGGCAGCGCACGGTTTCCGCTACGTCGAACGCGCCGACGGCACCGTGGTGATCACGCATCACGGGCGGGTCGCCGGCACGCTACGTGGCGGTCGGGCCGCGCAGTTCCTGGCCGAGGTTGAGGACGACCCGCAACTGGTGATGGCGCGCTGGACCGGCAACTACCGGCGCGGCAACGAGCGGACCGCCCGCCAGCATCCCCGCAACCGGATGTGAGGCGGGGCCCCTTCTTAACACACGTGTGTTAAGAAGGGGCCCCGCCTAACGCCGCGGCAGCGGCTCAGGGGCGGGTGAAGACCAGCGCCACGTTGTGGCCGCCGAAACCGAACGCGTTGTTGATCGCGGCGGGGATCTCCAGGTGCCGGGCCTTGTGCGCGGCCACGTCCAGGCTCAACCCGTCGTCCGGGTCGTCCAGGTTGATCGTGGGCGGCACCACGCCGTCCCGGATGGACAGGATGGTGGCGATCGACTCCAGCGCGCCGGCCGCGCCGAGCAGGTGCCCGGTCATCGACTTGGTGGCGGTGAGCAGCACGTGGTCGCCGACCGCCTGGTGCAGCGCGCCGATCTCCAGCATGTCGCCGACCGGGGTGGAGGTGGCGTGCGCGTTGACGTGCACGATGTCCCGGCCGGGCAGGTCCGCGTCGGCGAGCGCCCGGGCGATGGCCCGCACCGCGCCCTCGCCCTCGGCGTGCGGCTGCACGATGTCGTACGCGTCCGAGGTGATCCCGGCGCCGGCCAGGCGCGCGTACACCCGGGCGCCGCGGGCGGCGGCGTGGTCGGCCCGCTCCAGGACCACCACGCCCGCGCCCTCACCGAGCACGAATCCGTCCCGACCCTTGTCCCACGGCCGGGAGGCCCTCTCCGGGTCGTCGTTGCGGGTCGACATGGCCCGCATCGAGGCGAAGCCGGCGATCGGCAGCGGGTGGATGACCGCCTCGGTGCCGCCGGCCACCACCACGTCGGCCCGGCCGGCGCGGATGATGTCCAGCCCCAGCGAGATCGCCTCCGCGCCGGTCGCGCAGGCACTGGCCACCGCGTGCACCCCGGCCTTGGCGCCGAGTTCCAGCCCGACCCAGGCGGCCGGGCCGTTCGGCATCAGCATCGGCACCGTGTGCGGTGAGACACGCCGCGGGCCGGACGCCTCCAGGATGTCGTCCTGGGCGAGCAGGGTGGTGGCGCCGCCGATGCCCGAGCCGACGCTTACCGCCAGCCGTTCCGGGTCCGGACCGGTGTCGGCCAGCCCGGCGTCCGCCCAGGCCTGCCGCGCGGCGATGATGGCAATCGCTTCGGACCGGTCCAGCCGGCGCAGCTTCACCCGGTCGATCACCTCGGCCGGATCCACCGCCAGTTGGGCGGCGATCCGGACGGGCAGTTGCTCGGCCCACTCCTGGGTGAGCGGACCCACCCCGGAGCGGCCGGCGAGCATGGCGTCCCAGGTCGACGCGACGTCCCCGCCGAGCGGGGTCGTCGCGCCGAGCCCGGTGACGACGACGTCGGGGCGACTCATGATCAGGACTGCGCCTCGATGAAGCTGACCGCGTCCCCGACGGTCTTCAGGTTCTGCACCTCGTTGTCCGGGATCTTGACGCCGAACTTCTCCTCGGCCGCCACCACGACCTCGACCATGGAGAGCGAGTCGACGTCGAGGTCGTCGGTGAAGGACTTCCCCTCGGCCACGTCGTCCGGGTTCACGCCGGCAACCTCTTCGAGGATCTCGGCGAGGCCGGCGGTGATCTCGTCACGGGTCATTGCGGTTGGTTCCTCTCATCGGGATTTCTCGGCGGCCGGCGACGCCGGCCACCGCACCTGGAGCGCGGTCGCGCCCGAGGGGGTCTTCAGGGGCAGCGGACGACCTGACCGGCGTAGGTCAGGCCGCCACCGAAGCCGAACAGCAGCACCGGGGCGCCCGAGGGCACCTCGCGCCGTTCGACAAGCTTCGACAGGGCCAGCGGGATGCTCGCCGCCGACGTGTTGCCGGACTCGACGATGTCCTTGGCGATGATCGCGTCCGGGATGTTCAGCCGCTTGGCGATGCCGTCGATGATCCGGCCGTTGGCCTGGTGCGGCACGAATGCGGCCAGCTCGGACGGGTCCACCCCGGCCCGCTCGCACGCCTGGAGCGCGAGCGGGGCCAGCGCGGTGGTGGCCCAGCGGAAGACCGACTGGCCCTCCTGCGCGACGTACGGTTGCCAGCCCTCGATCCGGACCGCGTCGCTCTTCTCCGGCGCGGAACCCCACACCACCGGCCCGATCCCGGCCGGCTCGTCGTCGGCGGTCGCGGTGACCACCGCCGCGCCGGCGCCGTCGCCGAAGATGATGCACGTCGACCGGTCGGTCCAGTCGGTGAAGTCGGAGAGCTTCTCCGCGCCGACGACTATCGCGTTGCGCGCCGCGCCGGCCCGGACCGCGTGGTCCGCCGTGCCCAACGCGTACGCGAAGCCGGAGCAGGCGGTGTTGATGTCGTACGCGGCCGGCGCGGTGATGCCGAGCTTGGCCGCGACCCGGCAGGCCACGTTCGGGCTGCGGTCCACGGAGGTGCAGGTCGCCACCACGACGAGGTCGATGTCGGCGGCGGTGAGGCCCGAGTTGGCGAGCGCCTTGCCGGCCGCGGCGGTGGCCATGTCGGCCACCGTCTCGTCACCGGCGATCCGGCGGGAGACGATGCCGACCCGGTCCCGGATCCACTCGTCGTTGGTGTCGACCATCTGCGCGAGGTCGTCGTTCGTGACTACGCGGGAGGGCTGGTAGTGCCCCATCGCGGCGATCCGGCTGCCGGCCATTTAGTGCGATCCTCCGATGCGGACGAGGGGCTGGCCCGGTGCGACCGGGTCGTCGTGGTGCGCGAGCCATGCGGTGAGCGGCCCGGTGTGGTGGGCGGTCACCTCGACCGGCCCCTGCCGGCCGGCGACGTGGCCGACGACCTGGCCGGCGCCCACCTCGGCGCCCTCGGCCAGGTCGGCCACCGGCGTGAAGACGCCGGCGGCGGGGGAGACCACCACCCGGAAGCGGGACGCCGGCGGGCGGACGGCGGGACCGCCGTGCCGGGCGACGAGGTTCCGTGCGGCCGGCAGGTCGTCGGGGGTGTTCAGGGTGACGAGCTCCGGTGCGCCCTCGCCCTTGAGCTCCCGCTTGACCAGGCCGGCGAGGGTGCCGGCCGGCGGCAGCTCGATCACGCCGGTGACGCCCAGGTCGGCCAGGGCGCGCATGCACAGGTCCCACCGGACCGGGGCGGTCACCTGCCGGACCAGCCGCTGGACCGTCTCCCGGCCGTGCCCGACCGGGGCGCCGTCGAGGTTGGACAGGAGGATGCGGGTCGGGTCGGCCACGGTGACCCCGGCGGCAACGCCGGCCAGGGCGGCCTCGGCCGGCGCCATGTAGGGGGTGTGGAACGCGCCGGCCACCTGGAGTCGGATGATCCGGACCCGGCCCGGCGGCTCGGCGGCGAGCTTCTCCAGCCCGGCGACCGCGCCGGCGGCGACGATCTGGCCGGCGCCGTTGCGGTTGGCGGGGTGCAGCCCGTGGGTGTCGAGCGCGGCGAGCACCTCGTCCGGGTCGCCGCCGAGTACCGCGGCCATCCCGGTCGGTTCCAGCGCGCAGGCGGCGGCCATCTCCCGGCCGCGTACGCCGGCGAGCGTCACGGCCGCCTCGGCGGGCAGCACCCCGGCCAGCGCGGCGGCGGCCAGCTCGCCCACGCTGTGCCCGGCGACAAGCGCGACGTCATGCATCGGCAGGTGTTCGGCGGCGAGCAGCGCGGCGGCGACCAGCAGCGGCTGGGTGCGGGCGGTGTCCTTGATCTCGTCCGCGTCCGCCCGGGTGCCGAGGTGCACCAGGTCGGCCCCGGCCAGCGCCGACCACCAGCGCAGGCGCGCTTCGACGCCGGCGAGGTCGAGCCAGGGATTCAGGAAACCGGGCTTCTGTGAGCCCTGTCCGGGGGAGAGTACGGCGAGCACGTGTACGACTCTGACGGATATTCGCGGGTCGCGCTGTAACGCACGGCACGAAACCGCACTAGAAGCTTTAGAGGAATCCTACAAAGATCGGCGACGGTCATCGCCGTTCCGGGTGGTTTTCCGCCCGGACGCGCTCCCTGTCTGGTTCGGGACGGGTGTGACCGCCGGTGCCACCGGGTCCAGTCGGCCGACCGTCAGCGCGAGCTGGAGCGCGAAGGCGTCCCGCGGGGCGAGCGGCGAGAAGCCGGTCACCTCGGCGATCCGCTTGAGCCGGTAGCGCACCGTGTTCGGGTGCACGAACAGCGCCCGCGCGGCGCTCTCCAGCGTGCCGCCGGCGGCGAAGAACGCGTCGAGTGTCTCCAGCAGTTCGCCGCCGGCGCGGGCCAGCGCCGCGTACACGTCGTGGCGCAGCCGGCGACGGGCCTCGGCGTCGCCGGCGAGCGCCCGTTCGGGCAGCAGTTCGGCGGCGGCCACCGGGCACGGCGCGGTCGGCCAGGCCGGCGCGGCCCGGAAACCGGCGAGCGCGGCCCGCGCGGACTCGGTCGCCTCGTCCAGGCTGGGTACGGCGGGACCGACCACCACCGGCCCGTCGCCGAACGCCGGACGCAGCTTGTCGGCGGCGGCCAACGGATCGGCCGCCCCACCGAGCACGACCACGAGGCGGTCGCCGTGCACCCCACCGATCACCTCGACGCCGATCCGCCGGGCCTGCCGGTAGACCGTGTGCAGCACGGCCGCCACCTCGCCGCCGGGCGAGCGACCGACCGCCACCGCCACCGGCGGCGCGTCCGACCAGCCGAGCGCCGCGGCCCGGCTCGCGAGCACGTCCGGCGAGTCGCCGCGCAGCAGCGCGTCGACGAGCAACGCCTGCAACCGGGCGTCCCAGGAGCCCCGGGTCTCGGCGGCCCGGGCGTAGACCCGCGCGGCGGCGAACGCGATCTCCCGGGAGAAGCGCAGCACCGCCTCCCGCAGCGACTGCTCCTCGCCCGGCACGGCCAGCTCCGACACCTGCTCCTCGACCACCTCGATGGTCACCTTGATCAGCGCCACGGTCTGCTGGAGGCTGATCGAGCGGGCGAGCGCCTGCGGCGCGGAGTCGAAGACCTCGTCCGACACCTCCTGGGTGCGGTCGGTCGCGCCGCCGCCCTGGCGCAGCCACTGCACGAGCGACCGCACGCCGGCCTGTGCGACGAGCATCACCCAGGAGCGTTGGTCGGCCGGCAGCCCCCGGAACCACGGCAGGCTCTCGTCCATTCGGGCCACGCTTGCGGTGGCCAGGGTGCCCGCGGCCCGCTCGATGCGGCGCAGCGTCGCCGACGTCTCCGTTCCGCCCGGTTCGCTCACCGCATCAGCCTGACACGCTCTGACCAGCGGATCCACTCCGATCCCACGGCACCGCCGCGGACTGACGATCGCCACCGGTACGCGCTGACGATCTCGTCGGGTCGGGCCAGTACGGTGTCAGGGCGCGTCGGGGAGTTCCGCCCGACGGGCGAAGGCGAAGGTGAGGAGACCGGGATGGCGCACGGGGAGGCCGAGCACGGCTGCGCCCAGGACGAGCCGTGCCGGATGGGCCACGACCAGCCGCGCCGGGTGGGCCTGACCCATCCGGGCGAGCCGGCCGCCGGGTGGACGCCCGAGCGTGTCGACGAGGACGTGGCGGTGCCGCGCCAGCGGTCCGGGGAGCCGGCGCATCCCGTCGGCGAGCCGGCGTCGTCCCGGAGCTGCCTCAGCGACCAGGACGGCTGGGCGGGCGGCCACCAGCACGGCGCGGTGCGCCCCCGTAACCGCATCGTCCGCCGGGAGCGTCCGCCGCGCCGCTGGTGCTGACCACGCGCCGCCCGCCCAGGCGGGCGCGGGTGACGGCGGTCGACGGGTACGGCGCGGCCGGCCGGCGCTGAGCCGGGGCTCAGCGGGTGCGGCGGCGCACCAGGAGCGCGATGCCGGCCAGCCCGACGGTGATGACAAGCACCACCCCGACGTTGAGCAGCAGCAGCCGTTGCAGGTCGCCGAGCGCGGTGTCCAGGTTGCCCACCGGGTCGAGCGCGTCCTCCGGCAGCACCCGCTCGCCGCCGCCGATGCCGCCGGAGAGGGTGTCGAACCGGGGCGCCAGCGGCACCCCGACGGAGCGCAGCGTCTCGGACATGTTGAGACGCCCGAAGAACCAGCCGGCGCGGGGGTGGCTCAGGTCGGGCTGCTTCGCCGGCCGGTAGACCCGGGGGCCACCCTTGGCCAGTGGGAACAGGTCGTAGGTGTGCTGCGGGCTGCCCGCGCTGAGCACCACCACCGTGTACTTCGGACCGAGGTCCTTGGCCGCGGGGCCGCGTAGCTGCCCGGTCGTGCCAAGCCACTTGACCTGGTCGATGACCATGTTGACCTCGGCCGGGCGGGTGTCGGCGCGGAGTTGCAGCGGCTGGTCGAGTTGGTCGCCGGTGATGTCCACCCCGGCCGGGGCGAGCTTCGGCTTCGGCGCGGCCTGGGCGGCCGTGGCGCCGGTGAGGGGAAGCGCGCACGCGAGTGCCACCGCCGCCCCGGCCACCATCGTCGCCAGCCGTCTCACCTTGCGGACCATCGCCGCCTCCTCGCCCCGTTCGATGGCTGGCTTCCGTTGCCGGTCACACTGGACCTGCTCCACCTCAGAGACTCCGCAGAACGTCGCGTGGTTGCAGCAGGTGGAAGAGTATTTGGAACTATCTGCGAGCTGAGACCGACAAAACGAGCGGGCCGATGATCAGCGGCCGGATCTTACCCGGACGGAGGAGTTCATGGGGGGCAGGGTCGCCCGTTGGGCACGTACCTGGCTGGCGGTGCTCGGGGTGGCGGCGGGGGTGTCGCTGCTGCTGCCGGCCGCGCCGGCCGCCGCGCACAACTCGTTGACCGGCAGCGATCCGCGGAACGGGGCCCGGGTGGCCACCGCGCCGAAGCGGATCGAGCTGCGGTTCCTCGCCACGCCGAAGGAGGCCAACACGAAGGTCACCGTCACCGGGCCGGACAACGTGCCCGCCGCGGGCGGCACGCCGGCGTTCTCCGGCAAGCGGGTGAGCGTGCCGTTCACGCCGGGCGCGGCCGGGCTCTACATCGTGGCCTACCAGCTCGGCTCCGACGACGGACACCCGATCAAGGGGGAGGTCCGGTTCACTCTGACCACCGGCACCCCGGCGGAGGCGCCGTCGCCGAGCGCCGCGCCCACAAGCGCCGCCGCGTCGCCGTCGCCGGTGAGCCCGACGCCCGCCGCGGCGGCGGACGACGACGGGGGTACGGGCTGGCTGTGGGTGGCCGCCCCGGTGGTGGTGCTCGCCGCGCTTGCCGCTGGAGCGCTGCTGCTGCGTCGCCGCGCCGCCCGCCGCTGACCGCCCGCCCGTCGCGCGGGGACCCGTACCCGGATCTTGGTACGCATCCGCCCTCCCGAGGGCGAATCCGTACCAAGATCCGCGGCGCGCCCGCGTGTGACGGGGCGGGGCTCAGACCAGGCGGACTCGTGCGGCGCGCAGGCGGGTGAGGGTGCGGTCGCGGCCGAGCACCTCAAGGGACTCGAACAGCGGCAACCCGACGGTGCGCCCCGTGACCGCGACCCGCACCGGCGCCTGCGCCTTGCCGAGCTTCAGCCCGCGCTCCGCGCCGACCGCCTCAAGCGTGGCCTTCAACGACTCGGCGTCCCAGGGCTCCAGCGCCTCGAACGCGGCGATCGCCGCGTCCAGCAGCTCGGCCGCGCCCTCCTTCATCGCCTTCGCCCAGGCCGCCTCGTCGATCAGCGGGTCGGCCAGGAAGAGGAAGTCGACGTTCGGCACGATCTCGCTGAGCACCGCGATCCGGGTCTGTGCCAGCGGGGCCACCGCCGCGAACGCGGCCGGGTCGAACTCGGCCGGCTGCCACGGCGGCGGGGGGATGGTGTCGGTGCCGGTGAGCCACGGCTGGCAGGCGGCGACGAACTCGTCGACCGGCAGCGCCCGGATGTACTCCCCGTTGAAGGCGCGCAGCTTCTTCTCGTCGAAGAAGGCCGGGGACGGGTTCACCTCGTCGAGCCGGAACTCGTCCTCGATCACCGACCAGGGCACGATCTCCCGGTCGCCCGACGGCGCCCAGCCGAGCAGCATCAGATAGTTGCGCATGGCGTCGGCGAGGTAGCCCTCGTCCCGGTACGCCTCCAGGGCGACCTTGTCCCGCCGCTTGGACAGCTTCTGCCGCTTCTCGTTCACCACCACCGGCACGTGCGCCCAGATCGGCGGCTTGACGCCGAGCGCGTCCCAGAGCAGTTGCTGCTTCGGGGTGTTGGGCAGGTGCTCCTCGGCCCGGATCACGTGGGTGATCCCCATGCTCATGTCGTCTACCACGTTTGCCAGCAGGAACACGGGGGAGCCGTCGCCGCGGGCGATGACGAAGTCCTCGATCAGCTTGTTCTCGAACGTCGGCTCGCCGCGGATCAGGTCGACCACCACGGTCTCGCCCTCGTCCGGGGTGCGGAAGCGCAGCGCCCGGCCCTCGCCGGCCGGCAGGCCCCGGTCGCGGCAGAAGCCGTCGTAGCCGCGGTGCTGCGAGCCGGTACGCGCCTGCACGTCCTCCCGGGTGCAGTCGCAGTAGTACGCCCGGCCGCCCTCGTGCAGCCGCTGCGCGGCGGCGCGGTGCTCGCCCGCGTACGAGGACTGGAAGTAGGGGCCCTCGTAGCTGCCCCGCGCGATGCCGATCCAGTCGAGCGCGGAGAGGATGCCCTCGGTCCACTCGGGCCGGTTGCGGGCCGCGTCGGTGTCCTCGACGCGGAGCACGAACACCCCGCCCTGCTGCTTGGCGAAGATCCAGTTCTGCAGGGCCGAGCGGGCGCCGCCGACGTGGAACATTCCGGTCGGGGAGGGGGCGAAGCGTACACGTACCGTCACGTCCCCCAGCCTACGGCGGCCCGCGACCGGTTAAGGAGGGGCCCCTTCTTAACGCCTACGGAGGTGGCGGGGCCCCCGCTTAACACGAGGCGCACAGCGGGGCGCTCACGGTACGGAGCGGATCTTCACGACCAGCGCGCTACCGACCAGGGTGACGGCCGCGGTGGCCGCGTAGAGGGTGGGATAACCGCCGAGGTGGACCACGATCGGGGCGGAGAGCGCCGGCCCCAGCACCTGCGGCGCGGAGTTGGCGATGTTGATCACCCCGAGGTCCTTGGCCCGGTCGGTGGCGGCGGGCAGCACCTGCGTGATCAACGCGGCGTCCACCGCCAGGTAGACCCCGTAGCCGGCGCCGAGCAGCAGCGCGGCGACGATCGCCATCGACCAGACCGGCGCGACCGCCAGCAGCGTCGCCGCCACCGCCATGATCAGCCCGGACACGATCACGAAGACCTTGCGCCGCCCGGACCGGTCGGAGATCCGCCCGGCGACCACGGCGGTGAGCATCATGCCCAGCGTGTAGAGCAGGATCAGCACCAGCAGCGAGCCCTCGGGGTCGGCCACCCGCACCCCGTCGGTGAGGAAGTAGAGCAGGTAGAGCGTGCCGAGCGCGTTGCCGAGCTGCACCAGGAACCGGGTGAACCAGGCCCAGGCGAAGTCGGGGTGGCGGCGCGGGCTGATCCATATGGAGGCGAGCAGGGCGCGCCCCCGCAGCGGCGACCGGTGCTCCCGGGGCAGCGGGTCGTCCTGGGTGAGCAGCGCGAACGGCAGTGAGAGCAGCAGCACGGCGAGCGCGATCGCCGCGTACCCGGCGGCGTTTCCGGTGACCACGGCGGTCACCAGCACCGCGCCGACCACCAGGCCCAGCGCCTGCGGGATGCCCACCCAGCCGGAGACGCCGCCGCGCTGGGCCACCGGGACCCGGTCCGGGATCGCGGCGGTGAGGCTGGCCAGCATGGCGTTGAAGCAGACCTGCGCGGCCACCCAGGCCACCGCCACCCCGGCGATGCTGTTCTGCCGGGCCAGCAGCAGCAGGGCGAGCGCGCCGACCACCGCGCCGGTCGCGGTCCAGACGTGCCGGCGGCCGAAGTGCCGGTTGGCCAACCGCAGGGAGGTACGGTCCGACAGCGCGCCGGCGAGCGGGT
This sequence comes from Micromonospora marincola, assembly GCF_056150385.1. Taxonomy (NCBI): domain Bacteria; kingdom Bacillati; phylum Actinomycetota; class Actinomycetes; order Micromonosporales; family Micromonosporaceae; genus Micromonospora; species Micromonospora marincola. Next base: position 186,040 of record NZ_JAXCFT010000010.1, read on the forward strand.
TCGCCAGCACCGCGGCGAGCGCGCCGAGGCCGGTCACCACCGCGAGCATCGCCTCCTTGTCGGCCGGCGCGATGCGTTCCACCTGCTGCGGCAGCAGCACCTGGATCGGCGTGAAGAACGCCATCCAGACGCCCAGGTTCGCCGCGAAGATCAGCGCGATCCAGCTCCGCCGTACCGGCACGGTCGGCTCGGCGAGCGCCGCCGGCAGCGAGGTCGGCGTCGGATTGACAGTGGTCATCGCCGGACCAGGTCGCGGAACCAGGCGTACGACGACTTCGGGGTACGCCGCTGCGTCGGGTAGTCGACGTGCACCAGGCCGAACCGCTTGGTGAACCCCTCCGCCCACTCCCAGTTGTCGAGCAGCGACCAGACGAAGTATCCGGTCACCGGCACGCCCTCGGTCATCGCCTCGCGCACCGCGCGCACGTGCCCGTCCAGGTAGGCGATCCGCTCCGGGTCGTCCACCCGGCCCTGCGCGTCCGGCGCGTCGTCGTACGCGCAGCCGCTCTCGGTGACCTGGATGGGCGGCAGCGCGTCGCCGTACCTGTGGTGGAGTTGGCGCAGCAACTCGCGTAGCCCGTCCGGGGCGACCGGCCAGTCGAAGGCGGTGCGCGGGTAACCGTCGAGCGGCACCATCTCGAACGGCAGCGGCGAGCCCTCCTCGGGCGCGCGGATGCCGGTCGGGTTGTAGTAGTTCACCCCGAGCACGTCGATCGGCGCGGCCAGCACGGCCAGGTCGCCGTCGCGGATCACGGCCGGGTCGACGCCCGGCGCGTCGGGGTAGCCGCGGCCGAGCAGCGGATCGGTGAAGAGCTGGTTGTGCAGCGCGTCGTACGCCGCGGCGGCGGCCCGGTCCGCGTCGGTGTCCCCGGCCGGCCGCACCGGCGAGTAGTTGTTTGCGATCGCCACCGGGCTCGCGGTGCGGGCGCGCAGCGCGGCGACTGCGAGGCCGTGCCCGAGGAGTTGGTGGTGGGCGGCCGGGAAGGCGTCGAAGAGCAGCGCCCGGCCGGGCGCGTGGGTGCCGATGCCGTACCCGAGGGTCATGTGGATGAACGGCTCGTTGAGCGTGATCCAGAGCTTCACCCGGTCGCCGAGGCGGGCCGCGGTCAGGTCGGCGTACTCGGCGAAGCGGGCGGCGGTGTCCCGGTTCAGCCAGCCGCCGGCGTCCTCAAGGGGTTGCGGCAGGTCCCAGTGGAAGAGCGTGGCGACCGGGTCGACGCCGGCGGCGAGCAGGCCGTCGACCAGCCGGTCGTAGAAGTCCAGCCCGGCCGTGTTCGCCGGGCCGGCGCCGGTCGGCTGCACGCGCGGCCAGGCGATCGAGAACCGGTACGCGGACACGCCCAGCCCGGCGAGCAGCGCGGTGTCCTCGGCGTACCGATGGTAGTGGTCGCACGCTTCGGCGCCGGTGCTGCCGTCGACGATCCGGCCGGCCTCGTGGGCGAACGTGTCCCAGATGGACGGCCCGCGACCGTCGACTGTGGTCGCCCCCTCGATCTGGTGCGCGGAGGTGGACACCCCCCAGCGGAAGCCGGCGGGGAAGTCGGGCATCGGCACGGTCGTCAATTCGCCCTCCCGAGACGTGAAGTGTATTCGCGACTCTAGGGCTCCGGTGAGCGACGCGCTATAGGCCGGGAAGGCGGCCCGACGCAAGGGGGTTCGGCGTGTCTTCTCCGATCCCGTCCGCTTAAGTCCGATTTACACATAGAGTGCCAAATATCGCGGATGTGATTTAAGTGGGGGAAAGACACTAATGATCCTCGTGGAACGTAGCGCACACGTGGTGGCGCCTGTGGAAGAGGTCTGGAACGTCGTGCAGCGGGCCGAGCAGTTGCCGGCCTGGCTGGCGGGGGTCCGCGCGGCCGAGGTCCTGTCCGGGGAGGGGTTCGGCCGGCGCCAGTTGGTCCAGGCCGGACGCGGCGCCGCGCACGAGGCCGAGGTGATCGCCTATCAGGAGCCGACCCTGATCGGCTGGCGCGAGCGGGCCAAGGGCGCCGGCGCGCGGGCCGAGGCGCGTACCGAGATCTACGTCCAGCTGACCTCGGACGAGGACGCCGGCGGCACCGTGGTCCGGTTGATCGTCGTGCGGTGGCCCGCCGGGCCGGTCAAGGCCGCCATGCTGCGGCTCGGCCTGCGCCGGGTCGGCGCCGACCTGGAGGACTCGCTGGCCCGGCTGACCGACCTGGCCGCCGTCGGCTGACCGAGCCGCACTCCCGGCGTCGCCCGAACGACGATGGTCCGGCATCCCCACCAGGGACGCCGGACCATCGCCGTTGGCGGTGAGAAGGGGCCCCTTCTCTACCGCAGACGTTAAGAAGGGGCCCCTCCTTGCACTTCTAGCTGTCGCCGCCGGTCTCGCCCACCGGGGCGGCCGTCACGTCGTCGAGCGCGTACTTGCGGGCGGCGTCGGCCGGCACCTCGGCCGGGACGGTGCCGCGCAGCGCGAGCTGCCGCAGCGTGGCGACCGCGATCGACTCGGCGTCGACGTGGAAGTGGCGGCGCAGCGCGTGCCGGGTGTCCGACATGCCGAAGCCGTCGGTGCCGAGCGAGGTGTAGTCCCCCGGTACCCACCGTGCGATCAGGTCCGGCACCGCGCGCATCCAGTCGCTCACCGCGACCTTCGGCCCGTCGGCGTCGGCCAGCTTGCGCTGGATGTACGGCACCCGCTGCTCCGCACCGAGGTTGAGCAGGTTGTGCTCCTCGCACTCCACCGCGTCGCGGCGCAACTCGGTCCAGGACGTCACCGACCACACGTCGGCGGCCACGCCCCAGTCCTCGGCGAGGAGCTGCTGCGCCTTGAGCGCCCACTGCATGCCGGTGCCGGAGGCGAGGATGTTCGCCTTCGGCGCGTCGCCGTCGAGCTGCGGCGCCGGTGAGTAGCGGTAGATGCCCTTGACGATGCCCTCGGCGTCCACGCCCTCCGGCTCGGCCGGCTGGAAGATCGGCTCGTTGTAGACGGTGAGGTAGTAGAAGACGTTCTCCTGCGCCTCGCCGTACATCCGGTGCAGGCCGTTCTCCAGGATGTGCGCCAGCTCGAAGGCGAACGCCGCGTCGTACGCGACCACCGCCGGGTTGGTGGCGGCGAGCAGCAGCGAGTGGCCGTCCTCGTGCTGGAGGCCCTCACCGTTGAGCGTGGTCCGGCCGGCGGTGGCGCCGAGCACGAAGCCCCGCGCCATCTGGTCGGCCGCCGCCCAGAAGCCGTCGCCGGTGCGCTGGAACCCGAACATCGAGTAGAAGATGTACATCGGGATCATCGGCTCGCCGTGCGTGGCGTACGACGTGCCGGCGGCGGTGAACGAGGCGACCGAGCCGGCCTCGTTGATCCCCTCGTGCAGGATCTGCCCGGTCGTCGACTCCTTGTACGACAGGAACAGCTCCCGGTCGACCGAGGTGTAGCGCTGGCCGTGCGGCGAGTAGATCTTCTGGGTCGGGAAGAGCGAGTCCATGCCGAAGGTGCGGGCCTCGTCCGGGATGATCGGCACCCAGCGCCTGCCGAACTCCTTGTCCTTCATCACGTCCTTGAGTAGGCGGACGAAGGCCATCGTGGTGGCCACCTTCTGCTTGCCCGACCCGCGCTTGACGTCGGCGAACCGTTCGCTGCCCGGGATGGCGAGCCGCTTGCGCGCGGTGGTGCGCGACGGGAGGTAGCCGCCTAGCTGGCGACGCCGCTCCCGCAGGTATTCCATCTCGTCCGACTTCTCGTCCGGCGTGAAGTACGGCGGGAGGTAGGGGTTCTCCTCCAACTGCTTGTCCGGGATGTCGAGGTAGAGCCGGTCGCGGAACAGCTTCAAGTCGTCGAGCGTCAGCTTCTTCATCTGGTGCGTGGCGTTGCGGCCCTCGAAGTGCGAACCGAGCGTCCAGCCCTTGATTGTCTTGGCGAGGATCACCGTCGGCTGGCCGGTGTGCTCCGTCGCCGCCTTGTAGGCCGCGTAGAGCTTGCGGTAGTCGTGGCCACCCCGCTTGAGGTTCCAGATCTCGTCGTCGGAGAGGTGCTCGACCATCTTGCGGGTCCGCGGGTCACGACCGAAGAAGTGCTCCCGGACGTACGCCCCGGACTCCGCCTTGTAGGTCTGGTAGTCACCGTCGGGCGTGGTGTTCATCAGGTTGACGAGCGCGCCGTCGGTGTCCGCCGCGAGCAGCGGGTCCCACTCCCGGCCCCAGACCACCTTGATGACGTTCCAGCCGGCGCCCCGGAAGAACGCCTCCAGTTCCTGCATGACCTTGCCGTTGCCGCGGACCGGGCCGTCCAGCCGCTGGAGGTTGCAGTTGATCACGAAGGTGAGGTTGTCCAGCTCCTCGCGCGCGGCCACGCCGATCGCGCCGAGCGACTCGACCTCGTCCATCTCGCCGTCGCCGAGGAACGCCCAGACGTGCTGCTGGGAGGTGTCCTTGATGCCGCGGTGCTGCAGGTAGCGGTTGAACCGCGCCTGGTAGATCGCGTTCAGCGGGCCGAGGCCCATGGACACGGTGGGGAACTCCCAGAAGTCCGGCATCAGCCGCGGGTGCGGGTAGGACGGCAGCGCGCCGCCGGGGTGCGACAGCTCCTGCCGGAAGCCGTCGAGCTGCTCGGAGCTGAGCCGGCCCTCCAGGAAGGCCCGCGCGTACATGCCAGGGGAGGCGTGACCCTGGTAGTAGATGTGGTCACCGCCGCCCGGGTGCTCCTTGCCCCGGAAGAAGTGGTTGAAGCCCACCTCGTAGAGCGACGCGGAGCTGGCGAACGTGGAGATGTGGCCGCCCACGCCGATCTCCGGGCGCTGCGCCCGGTGCACGAGCATGGCGGCGTTCCACCTGATGTAGGCCCGGAGTCGCCGCTCGATGTGCTCGTCACCGGGGAACCACGGTTCGCTCTCCGGCGGGATGGTGTTGATGTAGTCGGTGGTGGTCAGGGACGGCACCCCGACCTGGCGCTCGCGGGCCCGCTCCAGCAGGCTCAGCATGACGTACCGGGCGCGCTTGGTTCCGCGCTCGTCGATGACACCGTCGAGTGACTCGACCCATTCGCTGGTTTCTTCAGGGTCGATGTCCGGAAGCTGGCTCGGCAGACCAGCGGTGATCACCGGGCGCTTGCGTTCCGTAGCCACAGGCGTTCCCTCGGTTCTGTGTGGGATAGGTCTCTAGCGCCATCCTGCCCCCTGGTGGCGCTCGTCGTCACGTATGGCTCCCCAGACGCGACGCTGAACACAGGTACCCGCCGGTAACTTTGCGCGATCGATTGATGCGCGGCCACGCCGCCGGAGGCTGGCCGGCTGCGGCAGAATGCGCCCTATGCGCAGTGAGGTGATCAACGTCCGGACCGGTTCCCGGCCCACGGTCCGGGACATCACGGCCGAGGCCGAACGGTTCGTCGCCGGGGCCGGCGACGGGCTGCTGCACGTCTTCGTCCCGCACGCCACGGCCGGGCTCGCGATCATCGAGACCGGCGCCGGGTCGGACGACGACCTGCTCCGCGCGCTCGACGACCTGCTTCCCACCGACGACAGGTGGCGGCACCGGCACGGCTCACCCGGGCACGGTCGCGACCACGTGCTGCCGGCGTTCGTGCCGCCGTACGCGACGTTGCCGGTGCTCGGCGGGCGGCTCCAGCTCGGCACCTGGCAGTCGATCTGCCTGGTCGACCCGAACGGCGACAACCCCGACCGCCAGATCCGCTTCTCCTTTCTCCCCGCCTGATGGGACACGATGTGGCGGTGCAGGACGAGCGTGGCCTGAGATCATGGATGAATGCTGAAGCCGCCCGAGCCTGACCCCGATCTTGACCCGTTACGAGGCGGGCTGGCCGTTTTGCGGCGGGACGGTCAGGTGGCCGGCCATGTGGCGACGCAGGTCGGCACGTTCTGGGCGCCCTTGAGCCTCTCCCGCCGTCGTCAGTGGTGGGTCTGGTTCATCGTCGTGTGGGCCAACGGAGATCGCGAGCCGCCCGGCGAGGACTACCCGCCGTGGACCGTGGTCGGTGAGATGTTGTCCGGGACCTTCTCCTGGGATCAGGGTGACGCGCACGGTGGGAGCTACACCGTTGACTGGCTGCCGGAGGAAGCGCGCCACGAGATGCTGTCGGCGCTCGGAATCCGGCCGGAGGACTTCTGACCGGCCGTCCGGCCTATATTGTAGATCGAATCAATTGTTGACGAGTCACGTATGCTGGTCGGATGGCGCACCCCACCGTGCCCACCGACGGCGACCGGGCCGGCCTGGCCGAAGACACCGTCCGCCGGCTCCTGCACGTCGCCGCCGCGATGCGGCACCACCAGGACGAGGGGCTCGCCGCGCTGGGGCTCACCCCGGCCGCCGCCCGGGCGCTGTACGAACTGGACCCCGACCACCCGCTGCCGGCCCGTGAGTTGGCCGAGCAACTGGGTTGTGACCGATCCAACGTCACCGGCCTGGCCGACAAGCTGGAACAGGCCGGCCTGGTGCGGCGGCGGACCGACCCGACCGACCGGCGGCAGAAGGCGCTCGTGGTCACCGCCCGGGGCCGGCAGGTGCGCGAGCAGGTCGGACAGGTGATGTCGGACTCCCGACTGCTCGACGGCCTGAGTGCCACCGAGCTGACCACGCTGCGCGAGCTGGTCTGGAAGGTGTCCGACAGCGGGTGTCCACAGGAGTGCGGTGCGGGCTGAGCCACGCCGGGTGGTACGTGTCCGACTGGGCGAGGTGGGCGTCGGTCGGTAATGCTGTCCGACGTGACCACCCCGCAGGATCTCGACGACCGGCTCCGCGCCGACCTGGCCGCGCTCGGCCCGCCGGACCAGCGGCGCAACCTCGACGAGCCGCTGCCGTGTGACGGCGGGTTGCCTCGCGGTGGGCCGCCGCGCGACGGCGATGCACGGTCCGGTGGTGGGGCGCTTACCGGGGCGCAGGCGCTGGCCCTGTTCGACGCGCAGGTCACCAGCCGGCTGCTCGACCTGGCCGGGCGCTGGCTGCGCGGCTTCGGTGAGGGCTACTACACGATCGGCTCGGCCGGCCACGAGGGCAACGCCGCGGTGGCTGCCGCGCTCCGGCCAACCGATCCGGCGTTGCTGCACTACCGCTCCGGCGCCTTCTACTGCCTCCGCGCCGCCCAGGCCGCCGGTGCCTTCCCGGCCACCGCGCCGCAGGCACCCTTCCCGGCCACCACACCGGCACCCGTCCCGCCCGGCTCCCCGGCACCCGTCCCGCCGGGCTCCCCGGCACCCGTCCCGCCGGGCTCCCCGGGACCCGTTCCGCCGGGCTCCCCGGCACCCGTCCCGGACGCCCCCACCGATCCCGCTTTCCGAGACGCATCTCCCGATGTGCGGGATGCGAGTAGATCTTGGTACGAAAGTGCCCCTATGGGGGCCGTTTCCTACCAAGATCTCGAATTGGTACCCGGCTCCGGGGCGGCGGGCGGTGGAGTTGGTCCGACGAAACTGGATGAAGTCGCCATTCCGGGCGCCGGCTCAGGTGGAGCTGCCGCCTCGGGCGGAGCCGATTCGGGCGAGGCCGCTGGTTCGGGCGGTGGCAGTGCTGCCGCGGGCCGCCTCGCGGCGGGAGTGGGCGCTGCCGCGGGCCGCCTCGCGGAAGAGGCGGGTGCCGGTGCGGGCAACCTCGCGGAGGAGACGGGTGCGGAGGCGGTCAGCCTGCCGGCGGGAGCGGGGGTGGCCGTGGACGCGGACGGCGACGCCACTGTCGGCGTACCCGCGTTGCCGCCGCCTGCCCTCGACGACGCCTACGCGTCGGCGGCGCGTGACGTGCTGCGGGGCATGGTCGCCTCGGCGGCGGAGCCGCTCGCCGGTGGCCGGCACAAGGTCTTCGGCCGGGCCGATCTCGCGGTCGTGCCGACCACCTCGACCATCGGCTCGCACCTGCCCCGGGCTGTCGGCCTGGGGTTGGCCCTGGAGCGGCTGCGTCGGGGCGGGCGGCACGTCGACGGCGAGCCGGAGGTCGGGGCCTGGCCGCCGGACGCGGTGGTGGTCTGCTCGTTCGGCGACGCCTCGGTCAACCACGCCACGGCCACCGCCGCGCTCAACACCGCCGGGTGGTACCACCACACCGGTCTGCGCATCCCGGTGCTGTTCGTCTGCGAGGACAACGGGCTCGGGATCAGTGTGCGCTCACCGGAGGGGTGGGTGGCGGCCACGCTGCGGTCCCGGCCCGGCATCCGCTACTTCGCCGCCGACGGCACGGACGTGGTGGAGACCTACCGGGTGGCGGCGGAGGCGGCGGCCTGGGTACGCCGGCACCGCCGGCCCGCCGTGCTGCACCTGAACACGGTGCGGCTGATGGGGCACGCCGGCGCGGACGCGGAGTCGGCGTACCGGAGCCCGGCGGAGATCGCCGCGGACGAGGCGCGGGATCCGCTGCTTGGCACCGCCCGCCGGCTGGTCGCGGCCGGCTTCGCGAGCGGCGAGGAACTGCTGGCCCGGTACGACGAGCGGGGCTGGCAGCTACGCCGGATCGCCGAGGAGGTGCTTGACGAGCCGAAGCTGGCGTCCCCGGTCGAGGTGGTGGCGGAGTTGGCGCCGCGCCGCCCGGCGCGGGTGTCCCGGGCGATAGCCGGGTCGGGGGCGCACGCGGCGGGGCCGGGCGCGGGCGCGCGGGCGGAGGCGTTCGGTGGCAAGCCGCCGGAGTTGACCGGGCCGCTGACGCTGGCGCAGAGCATCAACGCGGCGCTCGCCGACGGCATGCTCGACCATCCCCGGATGGCGGTGTTCGGTGAGGACGTGGCCGCCAAGGGCGGGGTGTACGGGGTGACGAAGGGCCTGCGGGACCGGTTCGGGGCGGCCCGGGTGTTCGACACGCTGCTTGACGAGACCTCGATCCTCGGGCTCGGGCTCGGCGCCGGCCTGGCCGGCATGCTGCCGGTGCCGGAGATCCAGTATCTGGCGTACCTGCACAACGCCGAGGACCAGTTGCGCGGCGAGGCGGCCACCATGCGGTTCTTCTCCCGGGGCGCGTTCCGCAACCCGATGGTGGTGCGGGTGGCCGGGCTGGCGTACCAGGAGGGTTTCGGCGGGCACTTCCACAACGACAACTCGGTGGCGGTGCTGCGCGACGTGCCGGGGTTGGTGATCGCGGTGCCGGCCCGACCCGACGACGCCGCCCCGATGCTGCGTACCTGCCTGGCGGCGGCCCGGGTGGACGGCGCGGTCTGTGTCTTCCTGGAGCCGATCGCGCTCTACCACGCCCGCGACCTCTACGCGGAGGGTGACGGGGAGTGGCTGGCCGAGTATGCCGAGCCGGGCGCCTGGGCGGACCGGCACGTGCCGATCGGCCGGGCCCGCGTGTACGGGATCGGCTCGGCCGAGGACCTCACCATCATCACCTTCGGTAACGGGGTGCGGATGTCGTTGCGCGCGGCGGCGACGCTCGCCGACGAGGGCGTCGGCAGCCGGGTGGTGGACCTGCGCTGGCTCGCCCCGCTGCCGGTGGCGGACATCATCCGGGAGGCGTCGGCGACCGGCCGGGTGCTCGTGGTGGACGAGACGCGGCGTTCCGGCGGGGTGGGTGAGGGAGTGCTGGCCGCGCTCGTCGACACCGGCTTTGTGGGAGCGGCGCGACGGGTGGCCGCACTTGACTCGTTTGTGCCGTTAGGTCCGGCTGCCCATCAGGTGCTCGTGTCCGAGGAAGCCATCACCCAGGGTGCCCGTACGCTGCTGGCACGGTAAATTCCGTTCCAACCGGTGCGCCACTTGCGCAGCGGGCCGCAACTGTGTGGACTGGGCCGGACGGTGTCGCAGGGCACCACGAGCAGGGACACGATGAGGAGGCACGCGACAGTGAGCGCGACCGCTGGTCAGGCCGCCGACGGGGTACGCAGCCTGGCGGACCGGTTCGGGATCGAACCGGGCATGGTCGTCATGGAGATGGGCTACGACGACGACGTCGATTCCGATCTCCGGGACGCCCTGACCGACCGCTGTGGAGAACTTGTCGACGAGGACACCGACGAGGTGGTCGACGCGGTACTGGTATGGCACCGGGACGGCGACGGTGATCTCTTCGAGCTCCTCGTCGACGCCCTCGGGCCGCTCGCGGACAACGGCGTGGTATGGCTCCTGACGCCCAAGGCCGGCCGGGACGGCCACGTCGAGCCGAGTGAGGTCGCGGAGAGCGCGCAGAGCGCCGGCCTCCAGCAGACCTCCACCATCAACGCCGGCCGCGACTGGAGCGGCGCCCGCCTGGTGCTGCGGCGCGGCTCCAAGAGCAAGAAGTAGGAGCACGAATGCCCATCGAGGTTGGCGCCGAGGCGCCCGACTTCCTGCTCAAGGACCAGAACAACCAGGAGGTCCGGCTCTCGGACCTGCGGGGGCGCAAGACCGTGCTGCTGGTCTTCTACCCGCTGGCCTTCACCGGCGTCTGCCAGGGCGAGCTGTGCGAGGTGCGGGACAACCTCGACGAGTACGCAAACGACGACGTCCAGGTGCTTACCGTCAGCGTCGACTCGGTCTACGCCCACAAGATCTGGGCCGACCGGGAGGGCTACCAGTTCCCGATGCTCGCCGACTTCTGGCCGCACGGCGCGGTGGCCCAGGCGTACGGCGTCTTCAACGACGTCGCCGGCATCGCCAACCGGGGCACCTTCGTCATCGACAAGGCCGGCGTGGTCCGCTTCGCCGAGATGAACATGCCCGGCGAGGCGCGCGACCAGCAGGGCTGGCGCAAGGCGCTGGCGGAGGCCGTCGCCGTCTGATCCCACCCCCAGACACGTTCGACCGGGCCGGAGGCCGGCAGGTAGGATTGCCGCTCCGGCCCGCCGTACGGGCGTTCCGGGCGCGTAGCTCAGCGGGAGAGCACTCGCCTTACAAGCGAGGGGTCGCAGGTTCGAAACCTGCCGCGCCCACCACCAGCCATCAGCGAAACCGCCCTCAGGAAGATCACTTTCCGGGGGCGGTTTCAGCAGCAGGGACAACAGCGGTGTGTGGCCTCATTGCCCGGCAGAACTTATTGTGCAGCAAGAAGATCACTGAGCGCGGACAGGTGAGGCACCTGGTGACGATGCTGTCGTGCCTGAATGACCAGGTTGGCAACGACAAACGCTGGATCCACCCGAGGAACATCAATATTTAGATGATCATGAAACCATGGAACTACTTCGCTCCACCGGTAAAAAAGCGTTCCTTCTCGAGAGGGGTTGACCGGGGGCGGGAAATTGCCCGGGCCTCGCCTGCCGACCGCATATCGTCGGACCGATTCGCGACTTTGCCCGATTCGATCAGCGATGTCACCCAATGTCAACAGATCCTGATCGAGTAACCTGAACACGTTGAAGCCGACGGACTCCAAGCCCAGCACTGCCGACGCGACTGCGTCAGCCAAGGTGGGTGCCTCGCGGTCGAACTCCACAATCGGGAGACCATCCTCGGCGCCGAACGCCCCATCGTCGCAACCAGCAACATAAAGGGCGTCAAGCTCTTCATCGGTAGGCCGCCGGTCCAACACGAGCGTGAACACATGCGACGTCAAGGGCCTACCCCCTTCCTCCTGTAGTACACTCTGCCGTAACAGAATCATCTAATGCTTGTGGTTATTCACGAAACGGTCAATTTGCTTGGCGTGCGTTCCAGGGTCCCGGGGTGTGGACCAGACATCCCGCGCTGAACCGCATGAACCACATCGCAACTCTCCCCACCGATGACCCCGGTGAAGCGCTTCCAGAAGAAGTCCCGCCTCCTCAGCTCGACGCAATGCGTCGGCGATTTCCTTCTTCTGGTGCCGACCTCGGCTCACCATTTCCCACTCTCAAATTTCGAGACCGCTCGATTCTCTCCATGTACTACCTCCCGGGTCGGCGGGGTTCTGGTTGGTTGGTGGGCCATGTGAGGAGGCTGGTTTGTTGGTGCGGCGGCCAGTTTCCTGCGCCCGGTGCAAGAGTACACCAGCCGGTGCGGAAGTGCACCGGTAGAGCACTCGCTGCTGTCGCCGACGCTAGGGGAGCGGTTCGGCGACGCGGACGCCGTGAACCCGCAGCACCGCCTCGATCCGTTTGCGGCTCTCCGGGTCGGGCTGCCGCCACAGCCACACCTGCCCGACCATGACCGCGCTGTTCGGGCCGGGCACGTCCCACCGGCCGCCGTCCGGGTACACGGCGAGCGCGAGCCGGCCGAAGCCGGGACGGGCGAGCCCGGCCTGGTGGATCTCGGACCACCGGTAGCTGCGGGTGACCGTGCCCCGATGCCGGACCAGCAGCCCGGCGTCGTCGGCGAGCAGCGCGCCGTCGCGGTGCAGCCAGGCCGATATGACGGTGCCGGCGGTCGTCCCGATGTAGACGATGAGGGAAACGGCGTGTAATCGGAGGCCGATCACCGTCATCAGGGCGAGCAGCCCGAGCGGTACGAGCACCGCCGGCCACCACCGGGACGCGAACAACACCACCGGCTCCGCGCCGGCCCCCCGTTTCTCCGCCACACCGCTCTGGTGCCCACATCGGCGGTGCTCGACACCAGCACGCCGGAGTGGCGGCATCGGATCGACCGGGACCCCGCCACCTCCCCGACCTGGAGTTGATCAAGCGGCCGGTGTCGGGGCAGGCACGCGCCTACTGGCGGCGGCGGGCGTCGGCCTCGGCGTCGATCAGGTCGTTGAGCGCCAGCGCCGAGTTGATCAGGGAAAGGTGGCTGAACGCCTGCGGGTAGTTGCCGATCTGCTCACCCGTCGCGGCGATCTCCTCGGCGTACAGGCCGAGGTGGTTGCTGAACGTGATCATCTTCTCGAAGGTGAGGCGGGCGTCGTCCAGGCGTCCGGTGCGGGCCAGTGCCTCGACGTACCAGAAGGTGCACATGTTGAAGGTGCCCTCGTGGCCGGGGAGGCCGTCGGGGGAGTGCTCCGGGTCGTAGCGGTGGACGAGGCTGTCCGAGACCAGGTCCCGTTCGATCGACGCCAGGGTGGAGCGCCACAGCGGGTCGCTCGGCGTGACGAAGCCGACCGACGGCATGGCCAGCAGCGCGGCGTCGAGCACGTTCTCGTCGTACGCCTGCACGAAGCTGGCGCGGTCGCGGTGGTAGCCGCGGTCCATGACCTGGTTGTAGATCCGGTTCCGCTGCTCGATCCAGCAGTTCATGTCCCCGGGCCGGCCGGTGCGGGTGGCCAGCCGGATGGCCCGGTCCAGCGCCACCCAGGACATCACCCGGCCGAACGTGTAGTTGCGGGGGTGGTGGCGGCTCTCCCAGATGCCGGCGTCGCGCTGGTCCCAGTTGTGGCAGAGCCAGTCGACCATCCGGACGGTGCTCTTCCACACCTGGTGGGACACCCGGATGCCCTGCTCGTCGGCGAGGTGCATGGCGTAGAGCGCCTCGCCGTGGATGTCGAGCTGGAGTTGGTCGGCGGCGCCGTTGCCGATCCGCACCGGGCGGGAACCGCGGTAGCCCTCCAGGTGGTCGAGCACCTCCTCGTGCAGGTCGGAGGAGCCGTCCACCCGATACATGATCTTCAGCGGGTCCTGGTGGTCGCCGGCCTCGCGGATCCGTTCGTCAAGCCAGTTCATGTAGCTGCTGACCTCGTCGGTGAAGCCGAGGCCGAGCAGCGCGTGCACGGAGAACGAGGTGTCGCGTACCCAGGTGTAGCGGTAGTCCCAGTTGCGGGTGCCGCCGACCAGTTCGGGCAGCGCGGCGGTGGGCGCGGCGATCATCGCGCCGGTCGGCGCGTACGTCATGAGCTTCAGCGTGATGGCCGAGCGTTCGACCATCTCCCGCCACCGGCCGGTGTAGCGGGAGCGCTCGACCCAGCGCCGCCAGTAGTCCCGGGTCCACTCGAACATCCCCTGGACCTCGTCTTGCGAGATGACCCGTGGTTCCGTGCTGGCCGTCTCCAGGACCACGCCGCCGGTGTCGCCCTCGTGGAGCGTGCCGTACGCGACCAGGTCGTCGTCGTCGAGTTGGATGTCGCCGCCCTGGGTGATGAGCTGCCGCACCGGGTCGACCGGGTTGAACGTGAGCGTCGCCGACGGGCTGCGGAAGACGTACCCGTTCCGGTGGCGTTCGAGCTGGTGCTTCTGCCGGGCGTAGTCGAACCGGGGCCGGCACTCCACTTTGAAGCGCATGCTGCCCCGGACCATGGTGACCATGCGGACCAGGCGGTGTGCGTCTGTCACCCGCTCGCCGGTGACGGGCATGAAGTCCATCACCTCGGCGACGCCGTCCGCGCTGATGAAGCGTGTGATCAGGATCGGGGTGCCGGGCAGGTAGAGCTGCTTGGTGACGTACCTGACGTCGTGCGGGGCGATCCGGAACAAGCCGCCCTTCTCCTTGTCCAGCAGCGCGGCGAAGATGCTCGGCGAGTCGAAGCGCGGCGCGCAGAACCAGTCGATCGTGCCGTCGCAGGTCACAAGCGCGGCGGTCTGCAGGTCGCCGATGAGCCCGTGATCCTCGATCGCCGGATAGCTCTCCACGTCGCCCCCCGCGCTCGGCTGCCCCCTGCGCACTCCAACCTAGGGGAAGAATTGTCAGGTTAGGGCTGTTTCGCGCGGTCGGTCGCCCCGGCGACGCGCCTCGACCGCCGCCCGCGTCTCCGCGTTCACCAGGTCCGCGTTGATCATCGCGGCGGTCCGGGCGCCGGCCGCCGCCGCGGCTCCGACCTGCGCGGTCAGGTCGGTCACGTTGCCCGCCACCCACACCCCGGGAACGTCGGTACGCCCCGCCGGGTCGGCCGGCACGTACTCGCCCGATCCGCTCTCGTGCGGCACCGCGCGCAGCCCCAGCGCCGCCAGGAACCCGGCCCGCGCCACCATCCGTGGCGCGACGGTAAGCACCTCGCGGGCGACCGTGCGGCCGTCGCGCAGGCGTACCCCGGTCAGCCGGTCCCCGACCACCTCGACGGACGCGACCTCGCCCTCGACCACCGGCACGCCGCGCGCGGCGAGCTGCTCGGCCTGCTCGTCGGTGAGCGGCGGCGCGGCATGGCGGAAGAGGATCACGTCGTCGCTCCACTGCCGGAACAGCAGCGTCTGGTGCACCGACATCGGGCCGCTGCCGATCACCCCGATCGGCCGGTCGCGCACCTCCCACCCGTGGCAGTACGGGCAGTGCACCAGGTCCCGGCCCCAGCGCTCACGCAGGCCGGGCACCTCCGGCAGTTCGTCCACCAGGCCGGTGGCCACAAGGACCTGGCCGGCCCGCAGCCGGCGGCCGTCGGCGAGCGTCACGTCGAACCCGTCGCCGTCGCGGCGCATCGCCTCGACCTCCCCGGTGAGCAGGTGCCCGCCGTAGCGGCGAACCTCGTCCCGCCCGCGTGCCAGCAGTTCGGCCGGTGGCACGCCGTCGAGGGCAAGCAGCGCGTGCACCCCCTCGGCCGGCGCGTTGCGCGGGTTGCCCCCGTCGACCACAACCACCGACCGGCGTGCCCGGGCGAGCATCAGCGCGCCGCTCAGGCCGGCCGCGCCGCCGCCGATCACCAACACCTCGTAGCCGTCTTCCCGTAGCTCGGTCATCGTGACCACCTCCGCGCCAAGCGTGCGACGGCCCTTGATGAAAAGGCAAGCCTTGTTGCCGGTATGGCAAACTGGCGGCATGGATGACGACCTCGACCAGGCCCTCGACGCGGTCGGCCCCCGGCTGCGCGCCCTGCGCCGCGAGCGGGAAACCACGCTCGCCGACCTCTCCGCCGCCACCGGGATCTCGGTGAGCACGCTGTCCCGGCTGGAATCCGGTGGCCGCCGGCCCACGCTGGAGCTGCTCCTGCCGCTGGCCAAGGCGCACGGCGTCACCCTCGACGAACTGGTCGGCGCGCCACCCACCGGCGACCCGCGCATCCACCTGCGGCCGGTCGCCGCGTTCGGGATGACCATGCTGCCGCTCACCAGGCGACCCGGCGGCATCCAGGCGTACAAGCTGATCATCCCGGCCGGCGGCCGGGCCGATCCCGAGCCGAAGACCCACGAGGGGTACGAGTGGGTCTACGTGCTCAACGGGCGGCTGCGCCTGGTGCTCGGCGAACACGACCTGGTGCTCGCCCCCGGCGAGGCGGCCGAGTTCGACACCCGGGTGCCGCACTGGTTCGGCCGCGCCGACGACGAGGCGGTGGAGTTCCTCAGCCTCTTCGGCAGCCAGGGCGAGCGCGCCCACCTGCGCGCCCGCCCCCGCCGCTGAGAACGCCCCCGGAACCGCCTCCCGCGGCGGCACGATGAGGCGGTGAGCTATGCGGACGTGGGCGGGCTGCGGACCTGGTACGAGGCGCACGGCGTCGGCAAGCCGCTGGTGCTGCTGCACGGCTCCTACGGCTCGACCGAGACGTTCGCGCCGATCCGGCCCGCGCTCGCCACCCGCCGCCGACTGATCGCGGTCGACCTCCAGGGCCACGGCCGCACCGCCGACGTGGACCGGCCGCTACGCCACGAGTCGATGGCCGACGACGTGGCCGCGCTGCTGCGCCACCTCGACCTGCCCGAGGTCGACCTGCTCGGCTACTCGCTCGGCGGCGGAGTGGCCCTGCGTACCGCAGTCCAGCACCCCGCGCTGGTCCGCCGCCTGGTCCTGGTCTCCACGCCGTTCCGGCGGCGGGGCTGGCACCCGGAGGCGCTTGCCGCGATGTCCGCCCACGACGAGCGCGCCGCCGAACGGATGCGCGGCACCCCGGCCCACGAGCGGTACGCGCGGGTCGCACCCCGGCCGCAGGACTGGCCCACACTCTGGGCGCGCAGCGGTGAGCTGCTGCGCCGCGACTACGACTGGTCCGCCGAGGTGGCCGCGCTGCCGATGCCGGTGCTGCTCGTCTTCGCCGACGCCGACGCGATCCCGGTGCGCCACATGGCCGACTTCTTCGCCCTGCTCGGCGGCGGTCGGCGGGACACGGACGACCGCCCTCCGTCCCGGCTGGCCGTACTGCCCGGCCTGACCCACGCCGACGTGGTCACGTCGCCCGCCCTGCCGGCGGCGGTCCTGCCGTTCCTCACCCACGTCGCACGCGCCCCCGGCTGACCCGCCGCCCGCGCCGGACGAACACGCCGCCGGGCCTCAGCACCCGGATCGACCGTACGTGCCGTCGGACGGGTGAGGTCTATCCTCGAACGACAAGCCACGTGTCCGCTGACGAGGTGGTCGATGCTGAAGGATCTGGCCGCGGATCGGCAGGCGCAGGGGGACACCCGTCGCCGCAACCTCGGCGCGCTGCTCCGCCGGGTCCACCTGGGCGGCCCGGCTTCCCGTGTCGAGCTGGCCGACTGGATGGGCGTCAACCGCAGCACGGTCCTGGCCCTCACGTCCGATCTCGCGGCGGCCGGCCTGGTCCGGGAGGTGCCCGCCACCGCGAGCGGCCGGGCGGGGCGTCCGTCCTTTGTGGTCCGGCCGGAGTCGGACACCGTCTACGTCCTGGCCTTCGACATCGCGGTCGACCGGCTCGTGGCCGCCCGCGTCGCCCTCGGCGGGGCGGTGTCGGCCCGTCTGGAGGCGACCCGGCCGCGGGCGGGCGTCGACCTCGACTCGGTGGTTTCCGTGCTCGCCGGCTTCGGGCGCGAGCTGCACCGCGACGCGTCGCCGGGGTCGGTGTGCGTGGGCATCGGGGCGTCCTACTGCGGGATGATCCGGCCGGGCGACGGGATGGTCCGGTTCGGGCCGGACCTGGGTTGGGTGGACCAGGCGTTCGGGGCCGAGTTGGCCCGGCGGCTGGACCTGGGCCTGCCGGTGCTTGTCGGCAACGAGGCCCACCTGGGCGCGATGGCGGAGCACCAGCGCGGCGCCGGCGTCGGTGCGCAGAACCTGATCTACCTGCACGGCGATGTCGGCGTCGGCGGCGGGATCATCGTCGGCGGGGAGCTGCTCGGCGGCGACGGCGGGTACGGCTCCGAGGTGGGGCACATGCTCGTCAACCCGTACCAGGGTCGGCCCTGCGGCTGCGGCTCTCGGGGCTGCCTGGAGGCCGAGGTCGGCGAGCGGGCGCTGCTCGACGAAGCCGGGCGCCCGGCCGACCACCGGGGGCGCGACGCCGTCCGGGCCGTGGTCGCCGCCGCCGGCCAGGGCGATGTCGCCGCCCGGGCGGCCCTGCGGCACATCGGTGACTGGCTGGGCATCGGGGTCGCCAACCTGATCAACCTGTTCAACCCCGGCGTGGTGATCTTCGGGGGCACGCTGTGCGAGGTGTTCCCCGGCGCGGCCACCCAGGTCCGCAGCCGGATCGCCGCGAACGTGCTGCCCGTCTCGCGGGACAAGGCCCGGCTTGCCGTCTCGGCCCTGGGCTACGACGCCACCCTGATCGGGGCCGCCGAACTGGGCTTCTCCCCGCTGCTGACCGACCCGCTCGGCCTCCCGGCCCGCCTCTAGGACCGGTCGCGATCAGGGCAGGTCGGTGAGGGCGGACCGGACCTCGGCGGCGAAGAGGTCGGCCGGGTCGAACGGCATGCCGGAGAAGTGCCCGGCGACCTCCAGGCTTATCACCCCGTGCACCCGGGTCCAGAAGGTCAACGCCCGGCGCATCGACTGCTCACGGTGGTGCGAGAAGGCATCCTGCACGGGGGCGAAGATCCGGCGGGCCAGGTCGGTGGCCTCGGCCGGAGCGGCGTAGCCGGGCACCGGGGTCCCGTACAGCAGCAGGTAGCGGTGCGGGTCGCGCCGGGCCCAGTCACGGATCGCCGTGGCGATCGCGGTCAGCCGGTCGCCCGGGGGCCCGCCGGTGCCGGCTGCGGCCTCGACCACCTGTGCCAGGTCGCGGTAGGTGGCCAGGATCAGCTCGGTGAGCAGGTCGTCGCGGCTGGCGAAGTATCGGTACAGCGCCGGTGCGGTCATCCCCATCTGCTTGGCGATGGCCTTGAGCGACAGCCCCGCCGCGCCCGCCTCGGCGAGCTGCGTCCACGCGTGTGCCCGCACCTCGGCCTGGACCTGGCGTCGGTAGCGCTCGCGCGGCCCGACATGCGTTTCCGCCGACTGCTCCTCGACCGTCTCGTTCGCCACGGTGGTCCTCCCTCTCGCGTTGACATCAAGTTACTCCAGTTATACGGTGTAACGAAAGCAACCGAGCATTACCTAACTGAGGAGTCACCGTGAAGAAGAACCTCCCCGCAGCCACCCTCACCTCCCTCCTGATCGGCGGCTCCGTGCTCGCCGTCGGCGCCGTGCCGGCCCTGGCCGGCGGCACGGTCCTCGCCCACCAGCAGCCCGACGGGCACGGCGCCGCCGGCCGGGCGCAGCAGGTGACCCGCGACTGGGTCCAGCTCTGGAACGGCGACTACGCCCTTGCCGAGCGCATCATCTCCCCGGACGTCCGGGTCCGGGCCGCGCTGCTCGACGGCGGTGACGGCAGCGCCGTGAAGGGTCCGGGCGGCATGGTCGACCTGGTCACCCAGATCCGGTCCGCCTTCCCCGACCTGCGCTTCACCGTCGAGGTCGGCCCGATCATCGACCGTGACCACGTGGTCGTGCGGTGGGTCGCCAACGGCACGTACGGCGGAGGTTTCCCCGGCGCGACCGCCGCGCCCGGCACCCGGGTCCGCTTCACCGGCACCGACACGCTGCGCCTCAAGCGCGGCCTGATCACCGACTACTGGCTCAACGCCGACACCCTGCTGATCGTCACGCAGCTCAAGGTGACCCCCGCCGCCACGGATCGGTAGGTCCGGCGTCCTCCGGGCGCACCGGCTCCGCCAGGCCAGGTTGGTCAGAGATATCGGCGGTAGCCGGTGGCGGACGGCGTGAAGCCGGTGCTCTCGTAGAAGCGGTGCGCCTCGACGCGCCGGTGGTTCGAGACCAGTTGGACCTTGTAGCAGCCGACGGACCGGGCACTGTCGACCGCCGACCGCATCAGCGCGCCGGCCACCCCGCGACGACGGGCCGCAGCGTCGACGACCACGTTCTCCACGAGCATGAACGGCCGCGCCCCGTGGGTCAGGTTCGGCACGACCATGGTGTCCACCGTGCCGACCAGTCGCGGACCGAGGAACGCAAGCAGCAGCGTCCGGCCCGGTTGGGCGTGCAGGTCCCGCCACGCGGCGGCCAGGGCGTCCGGGGCGGGGCGGTCGTCCGAAGGGGCCAACTGCCACAGCAGGTCGAAGATCCGGTCGGGGTCGTCGTCCGACGTCGCCGGACGCACCGTCAGCTCAGCGGGCACGTTGGTCGAGCCTAGGCCGGCCCGACCACACCCCGACGGTACGGGCCCCAGCCGACGAACCTGTCGAACAGTTCGCGGGGTGTGGGCCCCTCCTGCGGGTTGAGCCGGAACAGGTCGTGGGTGGCCTCGTGATAGAGCCCGGACAGGTAGACGGCCAGGTCGACGGGGCGGTCGGCGTACTCGGCCGTGAGCAGCAGGCGGGCCTGGGCGCAGGGCCACGGCGAGCCGCAGGCGCGACAGAGCCACAGCGGCCGGATCGGCAGGTGCGCCGGGTGGCCCGGCGGGTAGGCGCGAGGCCGGTCCGGGTGCGGCCCGAGCCGGGGTACGGGAAGCGCGGCCACGTTCATCACGACCTTCCTTCGAGGCGGAGGGTGGGCCGCCCCGGCATCGGGGGGACATCGGGGCGGCCCGGCGGCGGCCGGACGGGAATCGGACCGCCAGGTGACAGTCTGTAGAGGACGGGACTACGGTGGGAAGCCGCCACGTCGTTCCTGGCAGCGGCTGGGTGGGGTCGGGGCAGGGCTCGGGCGGGCGTGGGAGATTTCGGCGGCGAAGGGGAGAGCGTGGGCGAGTCGTGGTGGGACTTCATCGCCGGGGAGCTGCGCCAGGCGCGCGTACGGGCCGGCCTGAGCCAGGAGGACCTGGCCCGGCGGATCAACTACTCCGCGTCCCACGTGTCCGGGGTGGAGACCGGCCAGCGCCCGCCGAAGGTGGACTACCTGACCGCGATGGACCAGGCGCTGGAGACGGGCGGCCTGTTCCTCCGCATGCTCCGCCACGCCGCGCTGACCAACGGAGCGCCGTCATGGATGCGGGCCTGGGTGGACGACGAGCGGGCGGCCAACATGCTTCGCTGGTACGAACCGGCCTACGTGCCGGGCATCCTCCAGACCGAGGCGTACGCGCGGATGACGCTTGCGGACAGCCTGATGAGCGCCGAGGAGGTCGACCAGCGTGTCACCTCCCGGCTGGGACGACAGGCGATCATCACCCGGGAGCATCCCTGCCGTTTGGTGGCCGTCATCGACGTGATGGTGCTTCGTCGGCCTCTCGTCGAACACGCGAGCCTGATGGGCCAGCAGTTGGCACACCTGGTGAAGATGGCCGTTCTGCCACACGTGCAGATCCTGGTGGTTCCGGAGGAAGCCGGGCTCTATCCTTCACTTCAGGGCGGCTTCATCATGGCGAGCCTGACCGATGGATCGGTGGCCGCATACCTCGATCATCAGATCCGGGCGCAGATGATGCACCAGGTCGAGGACATCGCTGCCCTGGAAGCGCACTGGGAGGCGGTGCGAGGGGAAGCCTTGCCCCGCCGGCAGTCCCTCGACCTGATCAAGGAGGCGGCAAGCTCATGGATCTGATTGATGCGCGCTGGCGCACGTCGAGTCGCTCGGGCTCGAACGGTGGCGCCTGCGTCGAGGTGGCCGACAACCTGCCCGGGGTCGTCGGAGTGCGGGACAGCAAGGACCCGTCCGGCCCGGCGCTCACCTTCGCCCCGGCGTCCTGGCGCGCTTTCGTCGCGTACACGAAGCGGGTTTGACCTCATCCGCTTAGTCGGCGGGCGAGCCACGGGAGCAGCGCGTCGGCCTGTAGGCGCTGGAACGCCCGGACGGTCGGGATGCCCGGCGGCGGTGGCTGCCGGGCGCCGTCGAGGAAGAAGCCGGTGAAGCCGGCCAGCGCCCCGGTCAGGTCGGCCGGGTCGACGCGGGCGGTGAGCGGCCGGGTGGCGAGCAGGGCGTCCGGGTCGTGGCCGCCGTACACCTGCACGTTGACGACGGTGAGCAGGCTGTCCAACCAGGCCGGCCCGCGGCAGGCCCAGGGCCAGTCGACCACCGTGACCCGGCCGTCCGGGCCGAGCAGCAGGTTGTCCGCGCGGACGTCGAGGTGGCAGAGCGTGTCGCCGGCCAGGGCGGCCAGGCCCCGGTCGGCGGCGGCGCACAGCTCGGGCAGGTGCGCCCGGGCCCACGGGGCGAGGTCGGCCGGCGGGTCGGCGGCGATCCGGCGCCAGCCGGCGAAGTCGTGGGCGAGCGACTCGGTCGCGGTGGCGGTCGCGACGGCGGGGGCCGGGGTGAGCGTCGCGGCCATGGACTCCAGGGTGGACAGCACGGCGGCCAGCTCGCCGGCGTCCCACGGGGTGACCGGGTGCCGGCCCTCGACGTCGGCGTAGACGAGCGCGATCCAGTCGCCGTCGTCGTGTCTGCCGAGCAGCCGGGGCGTCGGCGCGGTCGCGGGCAGCGCGGCGGCGATCCGGGCCTCGGCCCGGTGCATGGTCGGGCTGCGGTCGTTCTGCGCCGGGCTGACCGCCTTGACGAACGCCCGCCCGCCGCGCGCGGTGCGGACCCGGTCGGCGGTGCCGGGGGAGAAGCCGCCCGGCTGCGACTCCGCCGCCACCACCCGGTCGTCGAGGATGGCCTCGACCGCGGTACGGACGTGGGCGGGCAACTCGTGCCACCGGACGCGGGTCTTCGACTGACTGCTCACCGTCCCACCGTGCGCGACGCGCGTTCCCCGGGCAACCGGGTTAGGCGCAATGCCGGGTAGTTAAGGGTCTGGGCTGGTCGTCAAGACCGGTCCGGCGAGGATGTTGAGGCTGATGGTGGCCTGGTAGGTGCGTCGGTCGATGTTCGGGCCGCGGGCGTTGTATTTGGAGATCGCTCGTTTGACGGTGCGGGCGTTGACGCGGAGTCGCCGTTCGGGCAGTAGGTCGTCGAGGA
>NZ_JAXCFT010000011.1:0-199165 GCF_056150385.1 Micromonospora marincola
CATCCAACAGTCATCCACCACCACATACTGATAACCAGCATCCCGCATCCCCGAACTGACCATCGCATCCGCCATCTGCCGGATCAACGTCTCATTGATATTGCAACCAAACGTGTTCCAACTGTTCCACCCCATCGGCGGCGTACGCGCCGCACCGTTGGCGAGGGCCAGCGCCTCGGGCGTGCGCAGCACGGTCGCGGCCCCCGCCGCCACCAGCAGCAGTCCGGCCGCCAGCGCGATCGCCGTCCGGCGACCGCGAGCGAGCATCCTCATGCCTACCATCCCTTTCGGAGCAGGTGGCGTGCCGCTCGCCGAGGCACGTGGGGGCGACAGGGCGAGCGCACGCAGAGCTGTTAGCGCTAACAGGTGCCGCCCGTCCGCACCAAGACATTGACAGCGATCACCGGGCTCCCAGCGGCGCCGCCTCAGCCCATAGGGTTTCGTGGATGGGTCAGTGGCGTCAAGATGTCTGACGTTATCGTGAACATCTCGTGTCGGCCGCCGGACCGGGCGCGAGGTCGACGCGGGTCAGGCCGGCTCGGGGACGCCTCCGGGCTCCCCGTCGTCGGGCATCGGCTCGACCGGCGCCGCCGGCAGCTCGTCGGGCGTATCCGGGAGGAGTTCCCCCGGGTCGTCCGGCACGTCCTCGCGCGGATCGAGCGGAGGGTACACCTCGGGGTCGAGATCCGGGTTCGTCATCGACCCATTATCCGACGAGATCGCCGGCGTCGCCCGACGAGCAGGTTAGCGTGCCGGCGCAGGGGGTACCCGCCGAGCGCTCCGGCAGCCGCTTCCGAGGAGGCCAGATGACGTTGGCCGACGCCTTCTTCGACCAGTTGTCGGCGGTGGGGTACGACGCCCGGCTCGGCAAGGTCCGCGGCAGCGTCCGGATCGACGTCCGCGGCGACGGCGGCCTGCGGCAGTGGCGGCTCGACATCGACCGGGGGCACCTTCGCGTCAGCCGTGACGCCGGCCCCGCCTCGACGGTCATCACCACCTCGGAGCGGACCGCCGAGGCGATGGCGGCGGGCGGGATGAACGGGCTGGCCGCGATCAGCCGGGGCGAGATCCTGGTCGACGGCGATCTCAGCCTGGCCCTGCGGATCGGGCGGCTCTTCCCGCCGCCGGCGGAGGCGAGCGCCAGGCCGGGCGGGCCCGACGGCGGTGCCGGATGAAGGACGTGCCGGGCACGGTGTCGTGCATCGACGGCAACACGTTCGTCGTGTCGGACAGCGCCGGCGACATCGAGTCCTCGACGGCCGCGCCGGTCGGCCTGTTCACCGCCGACTGCCGATACCTGTCGCACTGGGTGCTCACCGTGGACGGTGAGCGGATGACGGCCCTGTCGGTGGACGACAGCGACTACTTCGAGGCGGCGTTCTTCCTGGTCCCCGGCGGTCAGATGGACTACGTGCAGGCGGACGTGTCCGCCATCCGGCGACGGCGCATCGACGCCGACCTGACCGAGTCGATCACCGTCTTCAACTACGGCGAGCAATCGCGAGAGGTGGACGTCCGGCTGGAGGTGGCGGCCGACTTCGCCGACATCTTCGAGATCAAGTTCGACGTCGGCGCCAAGACCGGCGAGGTGTACACCGAGGTCGCGCCGGACGGGTTGCGGCTGGGCTACCGCCGCGACACCTTCCACCGGGAGATCGCCATCAGCGCCGACCGGCCGGCGACGTTCACCCCCGACGGCATCCGGTTCACGGCCCGGCTGGAGCCCGCCTCCGACTGGTCGGTCGAGCTGCGAGCGGAGATGCGGGCGTGGCGGCCCGACGGCGTCGACCTGCGGGCCGGGCCCCGCGCCCTGCGGTCGGACGCGTCAGTCCTGCCCGAGAGCGTGCGGGCCTGGGTGGCCGCGGCGCCGAGACTGGACACCGACAGCGCCACTCTGCGGCAGGTGTACCACCGGAGCCTGGTCGATCTGGCCGCGCTCCGCTTCGCGCCGCTCTCGCTCGGCGGCGCCACCGTACCCGCGGCCGGCCTGCCCTGGTTCATGACGCTGTTCGGACGCGACAGCCTGCTCACCTGCCTCCAGACCCTCCCGTTCACGCCGGCGCTGACCCCACCGACGTTGCGCATCCTCGCCTCGCTCCAGGGCGCGCGGACCGACGACGTGCTGGAGGAGGACCCCGGGCGGATCCTGCACGAGCTGCGCTACGGCGAGTCCGCGGCGTTCGAGGAGCAACCCCACTCGCCGTACTACGGGACTGTCGACGCGACCCCGCTGTTCGTGGTGCTGCTCGACGAGTACGAACGGTGGAGCGGTGACACCGCGCTGGTCCGGGAACTCGAACCGGAAGCACGGGCGGCGCTGACCTGGATGGCCCGGCACGCCGACCTGACCGGCGCCGGATACCTCTCGTACCAGCGACGCAACGTGGAGACGGGGCTGGAGAACCAGTGTTGGAAGGACTCCTGGGACAGCATCTCCTACGCCGACGGCCGGCTGCCGGGCTTCCCCCGGTCGACGTGCGAGGCCCAGGGGTACGCGTACGACGCGAAGATCCGCGCGGCCCGGATGGCGCGCGAGATCTGGCACGACGCGGACTTCGCCGACCGGCTCGAACGGGAGGCGGCGGCGTTGTACGAGCGTTTCAACCGCGAGTTCTGGCTTGAGGATCGCGGTTGGTACGCGGTGGCGCTCGACCGGGACGGCACCCCGGTGGACAGCCTGACCTCGAACATCGGGCACCTGTTGTGGAGCGGGATCGTGCCGCCGGAGCGGGCCACGCACGTGGCCGACCACCTGATGAGCCCGGCGCTCTTCTCCGGCTGGGGCGTCCGCACGCTTGCCGAGGGGCAGAGCCGCTACAACCCGTTGGGCTACCACAACGGCACCGTGTGGCCCTTCGACAACTCCTTCATCGCCTGGGGGTTGCGGCGCTACGGCCTGACCGACCAGGCCGGCCGCATCGCCGAGGGCATCCTCGAGGCCGCCGCCTACTTCGAGGGACGCCTGCCGGAGGCGTTCGGCGGCTTCGACCGCCGGACCACCCGCTACCCGGTCCGCTATCCGACCGCCGGCAGCCCGCAGGCCTGGTCCAGCGGGGCTCCGCTGTTGCTGCTGCGTACCCTGCTCGGCCTCGAACCGCACGAGGACCATCTCGCCACGATCCCGGCGCTGCCGGCGACGTTCGAGCACATCGCCCTGCTGGACGTGCCGGGCCGCTGGGGCCGCATGGATGCCTTCGCCCGGCACCGGCCGGACAATTCGCCGGAAGCGTATTGACAAACTTTGTTTCCAGATAGACGCTGAGAGAGCGCTCTCTGCTGCTCCCCGCCACCAACGAGGTGTCCCATGCGTCTTCGGAAACGGCTGCTCGCCGCCGCGTCAACCCTGCTCGTCGCACTTGGCAGCGGCCCGCCTCTGTCCGCGCCCGCGCAGGCGATCGGCCCGAGCCTGCTGCCCGTCACCGTCTCCAACACCACAGGTCGCACCGACGCCGTGCACCTCTACGTCATCGGCACCCAACTGT
Source organism: Micromonospora marincola (assembly GCF_056150385.1). Classification (NCBI taxonomy): domain Bacteria; kingdom Bacillati; phylum Actinomycetota; class Actinomycetes; order Micromonosporales; family Micromonosporaceae; genus Micromonospora; species Micromonospora marincola. The sequence continues at coordinate 3,483 of NZ_JAXCFT010000011.1, forward strand.
CCACCGGCCGACTCGGCTACGTGACCGCGTCCGGCGCGTTCGTCGCCTGGACCGGCGGGCAGATCCCGCCGTCGCCGGCGCCCGACGCCTCCATCCCCGGCCCCGGCAACGGCGGCAGCACCACCATCCAGTTTCCGCGCGGCTTCTCCGGCCGGGTCTACTTCGCGCTCGGGCATAAGCTGAAATTCCTCCTCACGCCCGACGGCCTCGTGCAACCCGCGCCGTGGGCGGCTGGCGACGCCAACCGCGACATCCTCTTCGACTGGAGCGAGTTCACCTACAACGACTCGGGCCTGTGGCTGAACAGCTCGCAGGTCGACATGTTCGCGGTGCCGCACGCGGTGACCGTGACCGGCGCCAACGGCGTCACCAGGCGGACCGGCGACGTGGTGGCGAACGGGCGCAACGCGGTCATCGACGGGATCCGGGCCCAGTCCGGCTGGGCCAACACGGTCCAGACCCGCTCGGACGGCACCGTGCTGCGGGTGCTCGCCCCGGGCAAGGCGGCCGGCGCCGGACTGCTCAGCGCCACCTACCTCGACTCCTACATCGCCGCCGCCTGGAACGCTTACACCACGAAGACGCTCACCGTGGCGCCCTTCGCCGACCAGCCGTCCGTCCGCTACTACGGCCGGACCTCGGGCACCACCATGACCTTCACCAACGGCAGCGGCCAGGTGGTCGCCTCGTTCAAGCGGCCCTCGTCGGCGAGCGTCTGGGGCTGCGACGGCGACCTGCCCGCGCCCAACGACCAGGTCGTCGGCCCGATCTCGCGTACGCTCTGCGCCGCGCTGAACCGCGGCACGCTCGGCACGGTCGACACCCAGCCCAGCACCGACGCCGCCGCCTTCTACCGCAACTCCCCCACCAACCAGTACGCCCGGTTGATCCACGCCAACATGGCCGACGGCAAGGCGTACGCGTTCGCCTTCGACGACGTCGGCGCGTTCGAGTCGCTCGTGCACGACGGCGACCCCCGCTCCGCCGGGCTGATCCTCAGCCCGTTCGGCGGCGGCTCGACAAGCACCTCGACCGCGCTTGTCAGCAGCCTGAACAACAAGTGCGTCGACGTGCCCAGCTCGAACTTCGTCGATCGCGCCCCGCTACAGATGTGGAACTGCAACAACACGAACGCGCAGAAGTGGACGTTCGCCGGTTCGGCGCTGCGCAGCCAGAACGACAAGTGCATGGACGTCGACGCCGGCTCGACCGCCAACGGCGCGATCGTCCAGCTCTACGCCTGCAACGGCACCGGCGCCCAGCAGTTCACCCTCACCGCCGCCGGTGACCTGGTCAACCCCCAGTCGAACAGGTGCGTCGACATCAAGGATCGCAACACCGCCGACGGGGCCCGGCTCCAGTTGTGGGACTGCAACGGGACCACCGGCCAGAAGTGGCGCAAGGGCTGACCGCACGAAGCAGGGACGGGACCCGGCCGGCGGCCGGGTCCCGTCCTCGTGTCAGTGCGCGACCACGACCCCGGGGGCGGGCTCCAGGTCGGCGAGCCGGGCCGGCCGCACCACGACCAGCAGCACCGCAAGCGCCGCCACCATGCCACCGGTCACCACCACGGCCATCGCCACCGCCCCGGTGCCCAGCACGCCGACAAGCGGCGCGGCCACCGCGCCCACCCCGAACTGCACGGCGCCGAGCAGCGCGGACGCGGTGCCGGCCGCCTCACCGTGCCGGGACAGGGCCAGCGCCGGGGCGTTCGGCATCGCCAGGCCGGCCGCCGCCAGCACCACCCACAACGACACCAGCAGGGCGGGCAGCCCGCCGACGTTCGTCGCGGCGAAGGCCAGCAGGGCCACCCCGGCCAGGGTCCCCACGCCCAGCGAGCCGACGAGGATGCGCTGCGGCGGGAAGCGGCGCAGCAGCCGCACGTTGTACTGGGTCGCCCCGATCAGGCCCACCGCGCCCGCACCGAACGCCAGCGCGAACTGCTGCTCGTCGAGCCCGTACCCCTGCTGGAGCACGAACGACGAGCCGGCCACGTACGCGAACAGCGCCGCCATGGCCAGGCCGGCGACCAGGACCAGGCCCACGAACACGCGGTCGCGCAGCAGCGAGCCGTAGGCGGAGACGGTGGCGACCACGCCCCGCCGGCGGCGCTCGGGCGGGAGCGTCTCCGGCAGGCCGAGCGCGGCGACCACGGCCAGCAGCACGCCGAAGACGGCCAGGACGACGAAGACACCAGGCCAGTCCGTCCAGCGCAGCACGGCCCCGCCCAGGGTCGGTGCGAGGATCGGCGCCGCGCCCATCACCAGCAGCAGCCGGGAGAGCAGGGTGGCGAACGCCGCGCCGCTGAACAGGTCGCGGACCACTGCCATCGCGACCACGGCGGTGGCGGCGACGCCGAGGCCCTGCACCACCCGCAGCGCCCCGAGGACTGCGACGTTCGGCGCGACGACGCAGAGCGACGACGCCACGACGTGCAGCACGAGGCCGGCGATCAGCGGACGACGCCGCCCGACCGCGTCCGACAGCGGCCCGATCAGCAGTTGGCCGACGGCGAGCCCGGCGAGCGTGCCGGTGAGGGTGAGCTGGACCGCCGCCGAGGTGGTCGCGAAGTCCGCGACGATCGCGGGCAGCGCGGGCAGGTACATGTCGATGGTCAGCGGACCCACCGCGATAAGCGAACCGAGGACCAGGACGAGCCGCAGCCGCTGCCCCCGGCTCATCAGGTCCCCGGGCATCGAGGCGGCGGTCGGCCGCCGGTCGGTGGCGACATCGGTCATCGGGGTGGCCTCCGCCCGGTCAGGGCGCGGCCGGGCGGAATTCGGTGCGACAGTCACACCTGGGTTCAGGTCCCGTCCCGCCGGCCCCATTCCCGTCTGCGCGAGAGGTTACCCGGCTCACAGGCAGTCGCGCACCGCCGCGCTGAGCAGGTTGGCCCGCTCGTCGTCGACGCCGCCCATCTGGTTCACCACGTAGCCGAAGCCGAGCTGGTGGGTGTCGTCGGCGAAGGCCAGGTGCCCGCCGGCGCCGTCGTGCCCGAAACTGCGTACGCCGAGCATCGGGCGCGGCGCCGCGTGCACCAGGAAGCCGGTGCCCCAGCGGTGGCCGGCGTCCGGGTGTCCGTACACCTGCTGGCCGGCGGCGCGGACGACGAGGGCGTCGTCGACGGACGCGGGGGTGAGCAGGCGCGGGCCGGCGGCGGACTCGGCGACGCAGGCGGCGTAGAGGCGGGCCAGGCTCCCGGCGGTGCTGACCGCGCCCGCGCCCGGGACCTGCGCGGCCTGAATGGCCGGATCGTTGAAGCTGACCAGGCCGGTGTCGTCGGCCGGGAAGGCGAACGCGCCGCCCATGGTGATGCCGCGCTCGGCGACCGGATGGTCGGCCGGACCTGGCTCACCGGTCGCGGCCAGCATCCAGGCGACCGCGTCGCGCTCAGCCGCCGGCAGGCCGATCCAGGTACGCAGGCCGAGCGGCTCGCCGATGGTGCGGGCGAACCAGGCGCCGGGCATCTCCCCGGTGATCCGACGGATCACCTCGCCGATCAGCCAGCCGTAGGTCATCGCGTGGTAGCTGTGCGCCGTGCCCGGTCGCCACAGCGGGGCCTGCGCCTCGATCGCCTCGATCACCGGGTCCCAGGCGAGCACCTCGTCGAGGGTGAAGGACCGGTCCAGCGCCGGCAGGCCGGCCTGATGGGTGAGCAGCCAGCGGACCGGGATCTCGTCCTTGCCGTGCCGGCCGAATCCGGGCCAGTAGCGGACGACAGGCGCGTCCAGGTCGAGCCGGCCCTCCTGCACCAGCCGGTACGCGCAGATCGCCATGATCCCCTTGGTGACAGAGAAGACGACCGCGGGCGTGTCGGCGGTCCACGGCCGGCCGGCCCGGGGATCGGCCGTCCCGCCGTACAGGTCGACGACAGTGCGGCCGGCGACGTTCACGGCGACCGCGGCGCCCACCTCTCCCCGGCTGGCGAAGTTGGCCCGGAACACGTCGGCGACCCGGCCGAAGCCCTCGTCGGCGTGCCCGTGGATCTGCGGGTCGGTCAACTCGTCATCCCTTCACGGAGCCCTGGAGCAGGGCCTTGATGAACTGACGCTGGAAGATCACGAACACGATGAGCGTCGGGGTCATGATGAGCAGCGAGCCGGCGCAGAGCAACACCAGATCGGTCCCCCACTGCCCCTGGAAGGCGCCGAGCGCGCCAGCCATCGTCCGCTTGGTGGCGTCGTCCACAAGCACGATGGCGAGCAGGAACTGGTTCCAGGTCCAGAGGAACAGCAGGATGGTCAGCGACGCGACGGCCGGGCGGGCCAGCGGCACGTGCACCCGCCAGAACAGCTGCCAGGTGTTGCTGCCGTCGACCCGGGCCGCCTCGGACAGTTCCCGGGGCACGTTGATGAAGTGCGCCCGCATCCAGAACACCGCGAACGGCATGTAGAGGCCGACGAGCGGCAGGATGATCGCCCATCGCGTGTTGAGCAGGCCCAGGTCGCGGATCTGGTAGTAGAGCGGGGTGACCACGGCCTCGAAGGGCAGGGTCAGGCCGAGCAGCAGCAGCCCGAAGGCGAGGTGGCCGCCGGGCACCCGCAGGTGGCCGAGGCCGAAACCGGCCATGGTCGCGATGAGCACGGCGAACGGCACCACCCCGGCCACGATCAGCATGCTGGACTTCAGCAGGGCGCCCATGTTCGCGGCGGTGAAGGCGTCGGCGAAGTTGCCCCACTGCGGGTCCGAGGGCCACGCCAGGCCGGTGGGTACGGTGCCGCGCGGTTGCAGGGCCGCGGACAGCATGCTGAGGAACGGCAGCAGGGTGACGACCACGAGCGCGATCAGGAAGATCCGCCCGGTAAGCCGCTCACCGCGACCGGTCAGGTTCATGGTTTCTCTCCCCGGGTCAGCCGTTGGATCGGCAGCACGCACACCAGGACCAGCAGCATCAACACCACGCCCAGGGCCGAGGCGAGCCCGACCTGGCGTTGGGAGAAGGCGAGCCGGTAGATCTCCAGGCCCGGCACTGTCGTCTCGATGCCGGGGCCGCCGCTCGTGGAGATGTAGACGATGTCGAAGCTGGCGAGCGCCGCGATGACGGTCACCGTGAGGCAGATGCCGATCTCCTGGCGCAGGCTGGGCAGGGTCACCGCGAAGAACTCCCGGATCGAGCCGGCGCCGTCCATCCGGGCCGCCTCGTAGAGCGACGGGTCGATCTTGCTCATGCCGGTGACGAGCAGGATGGTGCAGAGGCCGAGCATGACCCAGGCGCCGATCACGCCCACCGCCGGCAGCGCGGTGTCGAACTCGCCGAGCCAGGGCCGGGTGACCGAGCCCAGCCCGACGGCCCGCAGCACCTGGTTGACAAGCCCGCTGGAGGACATCATCCAGCTCCAGGCGATGCCGGCCGCCACCAGCGGGATCACCTGGGGCAGGAAGAGCACGGTACGCACCACCGCGCCGGCCGGGCCGGTGGTGATCCGCCGGACCAGGCTGGCCACCACCAGGCCCAGCACCACCGGGACGAAGCTGAAGAAGATGATCAGGACGAACGCGTTCCCGATGATCTTCAGCAGGTCCCGGTCGGTGAAGACCGTGACGTAGTTGTCAAGCCCCACCCAGTTCGCCGCGCCGATGCCGTTCCAGCGGTAGAACGAGTACTGCACGGTGAGCAGGAGCGGGCGCAGCACGAAGAACCCGTACATGAGCAGCGCGGGCAGGACCCACAGCCAGCCGCTCCACCGGGCCGCGCGGCCCCACCGTCTCCGGTGGGGCCGCGCGGGTGAGCCGAGGGCTGACGTCACCGGGACAGTTCCTTCTCGTACTCGGCCTGGACCGCCTTCACGTACCCCTCGGGCGTCTGCTGACCGGCGATCAGCTTCTGCATCTCGGGCGTGATGGCCGCGGCGAAGATGCCGCCGGTCGCGTTCGCGGTGAAGTCGACCGCGCCGTTGTCGGCCCCGAGCTGCTGCGACGCCTTCAGGGTCTCGGCCAGCACGGTGCCGTCCTGCACCGCCGGCAGGGACAGCTCGGCCGGGCCGCCCGGGGACGAGCCGCCGACGTTCACCGAGATCTCCCGGGCCTTGTCGTTGGTGTGCACCCAGTTGAGGAAGAACGCCGCGGCGTCGGGGTGCTTGGCCTTGGCGCCGACCCCGAAGGTGTTCGGCGCCGACATCGCCACCCGCTTGGCGTCGGCGGTCTCACCCGGGAAGAGGAAGAACCCGACCTTGCCGGGCAACTGCTTGTCCAGGTTCGCCGACTCCCAGTCGCCGTTGAACATGAACGTGCCGTTGCCCTTGCCGAACTCGCCCATCATCGCGGTGTAGTCGACGGCGTTCGCGTCCTTCGGGAAGTAGCCCGCCTGCGCCCACTTCTGGATGGTCTGGGTGGCCTTCAACGCGGCCGGGGTGTCGAAGGTGGCATCCGGCTTCTGGAAGATCCAGTCGGCGATCCGGGCCGGGTCGCCGTACTGGTTCTGCAGCGCCTGGTGCGGGAAGTTGATGCCTGCGGTGTTCTTGTTGAACTGCATGATCGGCTGGAGGTTCGCCGCCTTCGCCTTGGCCAGCAGTTCCTCGAACTCGGCGATGGTGGCCGGCGGCTGGGTCATGCCGATCCTCGCGGCCTGGTCCTTGTGGTAGAACACGCCCGTCACGCTGTAGCCGAGCCCCATGCCGTACAGGGAGCCCTCGCCCCGGACGCCGCCCTCGGCGATCCGCAACTGGACCAGTTGCGAGGCCGGGAACTTGTCCCACCCGTACGCCTCGAAGTAGGGGTCCATGTTCTTCAGCAGCCCGTCCTTGACCAGGTCGACCATGGTGGGCAGCCGGATGATGTCGGGCGCGTTGTCGGAGGCGAGGACCCGGGGCGCGTTCTCCACGATGACTGTGAACTGGTCCTCACGGACGTTGAACGTGACGTTGGGGTGTTGCTTGGTGAACTCGTCGGCGAGCGCCTTGGCCAGCGGGAAGCCGGTCTCGGCGTACATCTCCAGGGTGATCTTCTCCGACCCCAGCTCGGTGCTGACCTTGGCGTCGGCGTCGGTGGTCGTCGTCTGCTCCCCGCCGGGCGGGCTGCAGGCGGTGGCGGCCAGGCCGGCGGCGAGCAGTGGCACCAGCACTGCGAACCGGCGGCGGGTCATCCTCGGGAACTCCGGCACGTCGGGCCTCCTATGTCACGGCGGAACGGCTTCGCTAAACTGATTTAGCAGAGCATGCGTGGGTGAGCTGAGGCTGTCAAGGAGCAGTCGGCAACGGTCCGGAAACGACGCGTTCACACTTCGGTCTCGCGAGGCGCATCGGGACACCGGCGACGGATGCCGTGACGGGACGCATCATGATGGGCAGCAGCGGCGGACGGATCGCCGGGATCGGAGGACTGATGGGCCGCAACCGCGCCACCCTGGCCGATGTCGCCGAACGCGCCGGGCTGTCCAAGACCGCCGCGTCGATGGTGCTCAACGGCCGGGAGGGCACCCGACTCTCCGCCGAGGCGCACCAGCGGGTCTTCGCGGCGGCCGAGGAACTCGGTTACCGACCCAACGTGGCCGCCCGCAGCCTGCGGACCCGCAAGACCGCCACCATCGCGTTCGTCTCCGACATCGTCGCCACCACCCGCTTCGCCGGCGGCCTGATCCGGGGCGCGCTCGACGCGGCCCGCGAGCGCGACCACGTCCTGCTCATCACCGAGACCCAGGGCGACGCGACCTTCGAACGGTACGCGATCGAGGCGATCCTCGACCGCCAGGTCGACGGCGTGATCTACGCGGCCATGGCGACCCGCCGGCTGACGGTGCCGCCGGCGATCCTCGGGGGCCGGGTGGTGCTGCTCAACGCCACGAGCGCGGAGCACCTGCCGTGCGTGCTGCCGGACGACGAACAGGCCGGCGCCACGGTCGCCGAGACCCTGCTCGGGCACGGCCACCGGGACCGGATCGCACTTATCGGCCGCAACCGGCAGAAGGAGAGCGACCCGGAGATCTCCCTGGCCGCCGCCGCCCGGCTGCGCGGCATCCGGGGCGCCCTCGCCGCCGCCGGCGTCTCGCTGCTGACCGAGGGGTTCTGCCCGGAGTGGCAGCCGGAGCACGGCCACGCCGCGACCCGCGCGCTCCTTCGGCAGCCGGTCCGACCGAGCGCCGTCATCTGCATGAACGACAGGCTCGCCTTCGGCGCCTACCAGGCGCTCGGCGAGGCCGGCCTGAGCGTCCCGGACGACCTCTCGGTGATCTCCTTCGACGACGATCCGATCGCCACCTGGCTGCGCCCGAAACTGTCCACCGCCGCGCTGCCGCACGAGCAGATGGGACGCCGGGCGGTGGAGTCGCTGCTCGACGGCGACGGGCACGGGCCGGCGTACGTGCCGATGCCGCTGCGCCGTCGCCGGTCCGTCGCCGCGCCGGCCGACTGATCATCAGGCGGTAGCCGCTAAACCGATTTACTGATAGCTTTCCCGCCATGCTACGTCTGCCCGACCACTGGGTGTGGGACAGTTGGTACGCCCAGGACGACGACGGTTCGTGGCACGCGTTCTTCCTGCGTGCCTCCCGGGCCCTGCTCGACCCGCACCGCCGTCACCGGCGCGCCTCGATCGGCCACGCCGTCTCCACCGACCTGCGCTCCTGGCGGCTGGTCGCCGACGCGCTCGTGCCCGCCGACGCGCCCGCCTGGGACGACCTGGCCACCTGGACCGGTTGCACGGTCCGTGGCCCGGACGGGCGCTGGCACCTGTTCTACACCGGCGTCGGGCGGGCCGAGGACGGGCTCGTCCAGCGGATCGGGCTGGCCGTCTCCGACGACCTGGTCACCTGGCGGCGGCACGGCGACGGTCCGGTCGTGGAGGCCGACCCCGCCTGGTACGAGGTGCTCGACCGGGAGATGTGGTACGAGCAGGCATGGCGCGACCCCTGGGTCTTCCCCGACCCGGACGGCGACGGCTGGCACATGCTCGTCACCGCCCGCGGCAACCAGGGCCCCGCCGGCGAGCGGGGCGTCATCGGCCACGCCACCTCACCGGACCTGCTCGACTGGACCGTCCGGCCCCCGCTGTCCGCGCCGGCCGGTTTCGGTCACCTGGAGGTGCCGCAGGTCGCCGTGGTGGACGGGCAGCCGCTGCTGCTGTTCTGCACCAACGCGGTCGCCGCCGGCCGGGGGCCGGCGCACCAACTCTGGGTGGCCGGCGCGCCGACGGTCCGCGGACCCTGGGACGTGGCGGCGGCCCGACCTGTGACACTGCCCCACCTGTACGCGCCGCGGCTGGTCCCGGACGCCGGCGGCTGGTCCCTGATCGGGTTCGTCGACCACGTCGACGGCGAGTTCGTCGGCGAGCTCAGCGACCCGATCCCGGTCCGCCACGACCCCGCCGCCGGGCTTGTCACCCGGTGACGACCCCCGCCGCCGTCGACGTCCGGACCGGACCGGCCCGCAGGTCCTCCTCGATCCGCCTCGCGGCGGCCAGCAGCGGCGGGAGCAGATCCCGCCGGATCACCTCGAACGACCCCCGGGTGGCGTGCGCGGAGACGTTCACCGCCGCGACCACCGACCCGTCCTCGCCGTGGATCGGCGCGGCAAGCGACCGCAGCCCCTCCTCCAACTCCTGGTCCACGATCGCGTACCCCTGCGCGGCGACCTTCGTCAGGACGGCGCGCAGCTTCGCCGGGTCGGTGACGGTGCGGCGGGTCAACTGACGCAACTCCGCGGTGGCCAGGTAGTCGCCGAGCCAGTCCGCCGGCTGCGCGGCGAGCAGCACCCGGCCCATGGACGTGGCGTACGCGGGGAAGCGGGTGCCGACGCTGATCCCCACCGTCATGATCCGTTTGGTCGGCACCCGGGCCACGTAGACCACCTCGTCGCCGTCGAGCACCGACACCGAGCAGGACTCGCGCACCTGCGCGACGAGCGCCTCCATGTGCCGGCGGGCGATCTCGGGCAGACCCAGACCGGACAGGTACGCGTAGCCGAGTTCGAGGATCCGCGCCCGCAGCGAGAAGAGGCGGCCGTCGGTGTGCACATATCCCAGCTCGACCAGGGTGAGCAGGAACCGGCGCGCCGCGGCCCGGGTCAGCCCGGTCCGGCGGGCCACCTCGCTGAGCGTGAGCTGCGGATGGTCGGCGTCGAACGCCCGGATCACCGCGAGGCCGCGCTCCAGCGACTGGACGAACTCCGGCGACCTCGCCGCCTCGCCGCTCACGCTCACCCGGCCTCCCGCCGCAAGGTCTCCCGGGCCACCTTGAACGCCCGGTTCGCCGCCGGTACGCCAGCGTAGACGCCGACCTGGAGCAGGACCTCCGCCACCTCCTGCTCGCTCAGCCCGTTGCGCAGCGCGGCCCGGACGTGCATCGCCAACTCCTCGTCGTGGTGCAGCGTGGCGAGCACGGCGAGGGTCACGCAACTGCGGGTACGCCTGTCGAGACCGGGCCGGCTCCACACCTCGCCCCAGGCATAGCGGGTGATGAAGTCCTGGAAGTCGGCGGTGAACCCGTCCGTGCCGGCGATCGCGCGGTCGACGTGCCCGTCACCGAGCACCTGCCGGCGTACCGTCATGCCCTGCTCGTGCCGCTCACTGTCGTTCATCGCGCACCCGGCCTCTCGTCGAAGTGGTCCAGCAGGAGCCGGCACACCCGCTCGGGTTGCCCGACGTTGGCCAGATGCGCCGCCTCGCCGACCACGGCGAGCCGGGCCCCGGGGATCCGCCCGGCGATGTCGCGGGCGTGCCCGACCGGCGTCGCCGCGTCGTCCGCGCCCGCGATCACAAGTGTCGGCGCGCCGATCCGGCCGAGGACGGGGCGCAGGTCCATCGCGGCGATCGCCTCGCAGCAGGCGGCGTATCCGGCGGGGGGCGTCGCCGTCAGCATGGCGCGGAAAGCGGCGACCACCTCCGGCCGGGCGGCGGCGAAGCCCGGGGTGAACCAGCGGGCCACCACCGCGTCGGCGATCGCCGGCAGGCCGGCGGCCCGTACCGTCGCCGCCCGCTCCCGCCACGGCCCGGGCGGGCCGAGCGACGCGGACGTGCACAGCAGCGCCAGCCGCCGCACCCGGTCGGGCGCGTGCGCGGCGAGCCACATGCCGACCATGCCGCCGAGCGACAGGCCCGCGTAGTGGACCCACGGCACGCCGAGGCCGTCAAGCGTCCGCAGCAGCTCCCGGCCCAGCAGATCCAGCGAGTACGGCCCCGGCGGCACCGCCGAGCGACCGTGGCCCAGGTGGTCGTACCGGATCACCCGGAACCGGTCGGCGAGCGCCGCCACCTGGGGTTCCCACATCGCGCCGGCGGTGCCGAGGGAGCTGCCAAGCAGCAGCACCGGCGCGCCGGCCGGGCCGTCGGACGTGGTGTGCAGCCGGGCGGTCACCGCCGCGCGTCCCGGACGGCGGCCAGGGCCCGGTCGACGAGGTGGCCGGCCGATCCGAGCCAGCGGTGCGGGTCGAGCGCCCCGTCGACCTCCGCCTCGGACAGGTGGGCGCGGATCTCCGGGTCGGCGAGCAGGGCGGCGCGGAACGACGGCGCGGCGGCGGCGCGGTTGACCAGGTCGTGCGCGACGCCGCGACCGACGGCGGGCGCCAGCCGCGCGGCGACGGCCTCGGCGAGCACGAGACCGCCTGTCGCGTCGAGGTTCGCCCGCATCCGCTCCGGGCGGATCCGCAACCCGGCCAGCATCCGGGCGCAGCGGGCGGCGGCGCCCCCGCAGACGTGCAGCAGGTCGAGCAGGGGCTCCCACTCGGCGTGCCAGGCGCCGGCGGCCCGCTCGTGCTCCTGCACCGCCGCCGCGAACTGGGTGGCGACGAGGCCCGGACCACGGCGCGCGGCGGCGGTGACCAGGATCGAGTCCACCGGGTTGCGCTTGTGCGGCATGGCCGAGGAGCCGCCCCGCCCGGCACCGCCCTCGGTGACCTCGCCGATCTCGGTCTGGGCGAGCAGCCCGACGTCGAGCGCGACCTTGCCGGCGGCCACCAGGAGCCCACCGAGGGCGGCGGCCAGGTCGAGTCGGGGCTGGCGGCGGGTGTGCCAGGGCAGCGGGCTCGCGGGCAGGCCCAGGCGCGCCGCGAACCGCTCGGCGACCTCCGGGCCGGCCGGGCCGAACGCGGCCAGGGTGCCGACCGCGCCGCCGAGTTGCGCGGGTTGCGCGGCGACCGCCTGCCGCAGCCGGTCCCGGGCCTCGACCAGACCCGTCAACCAGCCGGCGGCCTTGAGCCCGAACGTGGTGGGCGCCGCCTGCTGCCCGAGGGTCCGGGCGACCATCACGGTGTCCCGGTGGGTGTCGGCGAGCCGGGCGGCGGCGTCGACGGCGGCGTCGAGGTGGCCCGACAGCGGCCCCAGCGCCCGCACGGTGACCAGGGCCAGCGCGGTGTCCAGGACGTCCTGACTCGTCGCGCCGACGTGCACCCAGGGCCGGGCGTGCGCGGGCACCGCGGCGGTCAGCTCGCGGACGAGCGGGACGACCGGGTTGCCGGCGGCGTCGGCGGCCCGGCCGAGCCCCGCCGGGTCGAACCGCTCGGCGCGGCACCGCCCGCCGATCGCCTCCGCCGCCGCCGCCGGCAGGACACCGGCATCGGCGGCGGCCCGGGCGAGCGCGGCCTCCACGTCGAGCATCGCCTGGAGCAGGGACCGGTCGCTGAGCTCCGCGTCGACGTCCGGGGCGCCGGAGAGACCGCCGAACAGGCCGTCAGACGGCGAAGAAGACGGTCTCACGGTCGCCCTGGAGGCGGATGTCGAAGCGGAGTCCGTCCGGCGCGGCGCTCGCCAGCAGCGTCTCCCGGCGGCCCGCGTCGACGCTTAGCAGCACGGGGTCGGCGGCGTTCGCCGTCGGCTCGTCGGGAAAGTAGAGCCGGGTGACGAGACGGTGCAACAGCCCTCGTCCCAGCACCGACAGGGTCAGGTGGGGGGCCTCGAACCCGCCGTCCGGGTCGGGCAGCGCACCGGGCTTGACGGTAAGCAGCCGGTAGCAGCCCTGCCCATCGGTCTCGCTGCGCCCGAACCCCCGGAAACCCGGGAGCGCGGCCGGCCGGGCCCCGCGCGGGTCGTCCGGGTGGTCGAACCGGCCGTCCGGGTCGGCCTGCCAGCTCTCCACCATCGCGTCGACCACGGGCGCACCGGCGCCGTCGACGATCCGGCCCCGGATCCAGAACGCGCCAGGCGTGCCCTCGGGCACCACGTACGGGCCGTCGGGCCAGCGCAGACCGATGTGCAGGTAAGGTCCGACCGTCTGCGCGGGCGTGACGCCCAACCGTTCACTCATCGTCGTCGCCGTCCTCGAACGGGGTGCTCTCCCGGCCCCGCAGCACGATGTCGAACTCGTACGCCAGGGCCCACTCCGGCACCGTCGTGGCGTGGTCGTACCGGGCGACCATCCGTTGCCGGGCGGCCGGGTCGCGGACCGCGTTGAAGATCGGGTCCTGGTCGAACAGCGGGTCGCCCGGGAAGTACATCTGGGTCACCAGCCGCTGGGTGAACGCCCGGCCGAAGAGGGAGAAGTGGATGTGCGCCGGCCGCCAGGCGTTGTCGTGGTTGCGCCAGGGGTAGGCGCCGGGCTGCACGGTGACGAACCGGTAGCGCCCCTGGCCGTCGGTGAGCGCCCGGCCCACCCCCTCGAAGTGCGGGTCGAGCGGCGCCGGCCAGGTGTCCGACGCGTGGCGGTAGCGGCCGGCGGCGTTCGCCTGCCAGATCTCGACGAGCGTGCCGGCCACCGGCCGGCCGTCGCCGTCGCGGACCCGGCCGTGCACGACGATCCGCTGCCCCTGCGGCTCGCCGTCGTGCTGGCGGGTCAGGTCGTGGTCGAGCGCGCCGAGACGCTCCTCCCCCAGCAGCGGCCCGGTGACCTCGGTCAGGCGCTGCGGCAGGTAGGCGAGCGGCTGCCGCGGCGCCCGCGCCACGGTGGACCCGTAGCCGGGGCTGAGCAGGGGCGGATGGGCGTCGACGTCGTCCCGCCGGTAGCGCGGCAGCACCAGGCCGCGGCCGGCCTGGTGGGCGGTGTCCCGGGTGGTCATGTTCCTCTCCCGTCCGGCTCGGGGCGGCCGATCCTGGTCGCCTCAAGCGCTCGCAGCGCCGTGAGTTCGCGCGCCGTCGGCGGCTCCCCGGTCACCAGCCGCCCGGCCACGGCCAGGTCCCAGCCGGTCGCCGCCCGGGCCCGCTCCGCGGTCACGCCGGGATGCAGCCGGGTAAGCGTCAGCTCGCAGGTGACCGGATCGGGTTCGAGGACGCCGAGGTCGGTGATCACCAGTCGGGGACCGCCGCCCCGCAGGCCGAGCCGCTCCCGGTCGCCGGGGCCCGATCCGTAGCCGACCGAGGTGACGAAGTCGACACGTGCGGTGAACGTCCGCGGGTTCTGCCGGACGATCACCACGACCTCGCCGCACGAGGCGGCGATCTCCGGCGCGCCACCGGCGCCGGGGAGGCGGACCTCCGGGGCGTCGTAGTCGCCGCCGATGACCGTGGTGTTGATGTTGCCGTACCGGTCGAGCTGCGCGGCGCCGAGGAAGCCGACGTCGATCCGGCCGGGTTGCAGCCAGTAGTTGAACACCTCGGGCACGGACACCACCGCGTCGGCCGTGTCGGCGAGGACACCGTCCCCGATGGACAGCGGAAGCCGGTCCGGCTTCGCGCCGAGGCAACCGGACTCGTAGACGAGCACCAGGTTCGGGGCGTGGGTGGCCCGGGCCAGGTTCGCCGCGGTGCTCGGCAGCCCGATCCCGACGAAGCAGGCGGCGCCGTCGCGCAGTTGCCGGGCGGCGGCGACGGTCATCATCTCGTCGGCCGTCCACTCCCCCTCGCTCATGCGGCGCCGACCCGGTGCACGTGCCGGTCCAGCCAGGCGCGGAAGGTGTCCCGGTCCCGGCTGACCGCGTCCCAGGACCGGTAGAAGTCGTTGTCCCGCGTCGAGTAGCCCTGGGCGTAGGAGGGGTGCGCGCCGCCGGGCGCCTCGGCCACGGCGGTGACCGCCCACCCGGGCAGGACGACCTGACCGGGTACGGGTGACAACTCGTCCACGATCTCCTCGACGGTGACCAGGGACCGGTGGGCGGCGAGCACCGCCTCCTTCTGCACCCCGGTGATGCCCCACATCTGCACGTTGCCGGCCCGGTCGGCGCGCTGCGCGTGCACGACAGTCACGTCGGGCCGCAGGGCGGGCACGGCGGTGAGGGTCTCCCCGGTGAAGGGGCAGGTGATCGGCCTGATGGTCGTGGTGTGCCGGGGCAGGTCGGTGCCGGTGTAGCCGCGCAGGACGGCGAACGGCAGCCCGGAGGCCCCGGCCACATAACGGTTCGCCATGCCCGCGTGGCTGTGCTCCTCCAGCTCGAGCGGACCGGGCCAGGCGTGGCGCACCGCGTCCCGGAAGCGGTGCAGCGACCCGACACCGGGGTTGCCGCCCCAGGAGAAGACCAGGCGGCGGGCGCACCCCGCGCCGATGAGCTGGTCGTAGATGACGTCGGGGGTCATCCGCGCCAGGGTCAGATCGCGCCGCCCCTGCCGGATGATCTCGTGACCGGCGGCGAACGGGATGAGGTGGGTGAACCCCTCCAGGGCCACCACGTCGCCGTCGCGGACCAGATCCGCCACCGCGTCGGCGAGTGGGACGAGCGTCGCCATGAGCCTCTCCCGCCGTGTTCGCCATGCGGACTGTCGTGCTGACATCGAACGTAACGGCGGGGAGCGACATCCGTCAACGCCGTTGACGCCGGCCGGGCCGCGTGCCAACGTTCAAAGAGAGAACACCCGTTCGGTCAGCGAACATGTCGGAGACCCTTCCGAGCGGACGCCCCACGCTCCCAGGAGGACCACCATGACCCTGCTCGACCCCGCCACCTGGCACGGCACACTCCACAGTGGCGGTTGGACGACGCCGGCCGGTGGCACGGCCCCGGTGCGGTCCCCCGCCACCGGGGAGGAGATCGGCCGGGTGGGCCTGGCGAACGCCGACGACGTCACGCGCGCCTGCGCCCACGCCGCCGCCGCCCAGCGCGCCTGGGCCGCCACCGCCTACCGCGAGCGGGCCGCGGTGCTGCGTCGGGCCGGGCTGCTGATCGAACGGCACGCCGCCGAGATCGGCGACTGGATCGTGCGGGAGGCCGGGTCCGTTCCGCCGAAGGCCGGGGTCGAGACCGACACCGCGGCGCAGGAGTGCTACGAGGCGGCGGCGCTCGCCTCGCACCCGCTCGGCGAGATCGTCCCGAGCGCGCAACCACGGCTCAGCCTGGCCCGCCGGCTGCCCGTCGGCGTCGTCGGCGTCATCGCGCCGTTCAACTTCCCGCTCATCCTGGCCACCCGTTCCGTCGCCCCGGCGCTGGCCCTGGGCAACGCCGTGGTGCTCAAGCCCGACGCCCGCACCGCGGTCTGCGGTGGCGTCTCGATCGCCCGGGTCTTCGAGGAGGCCGGCCTGCCCGAAGGGCTGCTGCACGTGCTTCCGGGTGGGGTCGAGGCCGGCGAGGCGCTTGTCGCCGACCCGAACGTGCGGGTGATCAGCTTCACCGGCTCGACCGCGGCCGGCCGCCGGGTCGGCGAGGCCGCCGCCCGCCACCTCAAGCGGGCGCACCTCGAACTCGGTGGCAACTCGGCCCTGATCGTGCTCGACGACGCCGACCTGGACCTCGCGGTCTCCGCCGGCGCCTGGGGATCCTTCCTGCACCAGGGGCAGATCTGCATGACCACCGGCCGGCACCTGGTGCACGAGAGCCTGGCCGAGCGGTACGTCGAGCAGTTGGCCGAGAAGGCGCGCCACCTGCCGGTCGGCGACCCGGCCAAGGAGCAGGTGGCGCTCGGGCCGATCATCGACGAACACCAACGGGACAAGGTGCACGCCCTGGTCACCGCGAGCGTCGACGCGGGCGCCCGGCTGGCGGCCGGCGGCACCTACGACGGGCTGTTCTACCGGCCCACCGTGCTCGCCGACGTCACCCCCGACACCCCGGCCTACGCCGAGGAGGTCTTCGGCCCGGTCGCACCGGTGCTCACCTTCGCCGACCGGGACGAGGCCGCGGAGCTGGCCCGGCAGACCGGGTACGGCCTGTCCCTGGGCATCCTCGGCCGTGACGTGACGGCGGCGATGGCCCTGGCCGACCGGATCCCCAGCGGGATCGTGCACATCAACGACCAGACGGTGAACGACGAGGCGGTGGCGCCGTTCGGCGGGGTCGGCGCCTCCGGCACCGGCTCCCGGTTCGGCGGGCCCGCGGCGAACGTCGAGGCGTTCACCGAGACCCAGTGGCTCACCGTGCGGGGCGCCGTCCCGCGCTACCCGTTCTGACCCACGGAGAGGAGCCTGGAGATGCGTACCCAGGTCGGCATCGTCGGCGCCGGGCCGGCGGGACTCATGCTGTCGCACCTGCTGCACCTGCGCGGGATCGAGTCGGTGGTGCTGGAGAGCCGCAGCCGTGACCACGTCGAGCATCGGCTCCGGGCGGGTGTCCTCGAACAGGGTTCCGTCGACCTGCTGTGCCGCACCGGCCTCGGCGAGCGGCTGAGTCGGGAGGGGTTGCGGCACGAGGGCATCGAACTGCGCTTCGCCGGGGAGTCGCACCGGGTGCCGATGACGGAGCTGACCGGGCGGGCGATCACCGTCTACGGGCAGCAGGAGGTGGTCAAGGACCTGATCGCGGCCCGCCTCGCGGCCGGCGGCACGATCCACTTCGAATCCGAGGCGGTACGCCTGGACGGCCTGGACACGGACGCGCCGACCGTCCACTTCCGGCGGAACGGGCGGGACGAGGCGCTGCGGTGCGACTTCGTGGCCGGCTGCGACGGGTTCCACGGGGTCAGCCGCGCCGCGGTGCCCGACGGGGCGCTCACCACGTACGAGCGGGCGTACCCCTTCGCCTGGCTGGGCGTGCTCGCCGCCGCCGCGCCCTCGGTGGAGGAACTCGTCTACGCCCACCACGACCGGGGTTTCGCCCTTTACAGCATGCGCTCACCCGAGATCTCCCGGCTCTATCTGCAGGTCGCTCCGGACGAGGACATCGCCGCGTGGCCGGACGAGCGGATCTGGGCGGAGCTGCGGACGCGGCTGGAGACGGTGCCGGGCTGGTCGCTCCACGAGGGGCCGGTCCTGGAGAAGTCGATCACGCCGATGCGGAGCTTCGTGGTCGAGCCGATGCGGTGGGAGCGGCTGTTCCTGGCCGGGGACGCGGTGCACATCGTGCCGCCGACCGGCGCGAAGGGCATGAACCTGGCCCTCGCCGACGTCGCGTTGCTCGGGGACGCCTTCGCCGCGTGGTACGACCGGGGGCGCACGGACCTCCTGGAGGGCTACTCGGCGACGGCGCTGCGCCGGGTCTGGCGGGCCCAGCACTTCTCCTGGTGGATGACCTCCATGCTGCACCGGTTGGAGCGGGACGACCCGTACGAGGCGAAGCTGCAGACCGCCACGCTGAGGTACGTCGCCACCTCCCGCGCCTACGCCACAAGCCTGGCCGAGAACTACGTGGGACTGCCGGAGGTCTGACCGTCGTCGTTTAACTTATCCATGACGGGCGTCAGAATTTCTTGACTTTAGATATCGACGTGACTGACCATTTCCCCACCCCCGCCCAGGAAGGGTCCCGTCAATGAAGAAGGCCATGGCACTCGGGCTGATCGCCGCCACCGCGATCGCCCTCACCGGATGTACCGACTCCGACGCGCAGCCCCCGTCCGACCAGGGCTCGGGCGAGTTGCGCCAGGTCCGGGTCGCGGCGCTGCCCATCACCGAGACCGCCGCGCTGTGGGGCGGCATCAAGGCGGGCATCTTCGCCGAGCACGGCCTCAAGGTCGAGGTGCTGCCCGCCCAGGGCGGCGCGCAGGCCATTCCCGCCCTGACCAACGGCGACATCGACTTCGCGATCGGCCAGCCCTTCGGCCCGTTCCGGGCCGACCTGCGGAACCTCGGCGTGGTCATCATCGGCAACTACGCCTCCTCGTACGCCGACGGCGACGACATCAACGCCGTGGTGGCCTCGGCGAAGTCCGGCATCAAGCGGCCGGCCGAACTCGCCGGCAAGCGGGTCGCGGTCAACAGCCTCGGCGCCGCCGGCGACGTGACGATCATGGCGGCGGTGGAGAAGGACGGCGGCGACCCGTCCAAGGTCAAGTTCGTCGAGGTCGCCTTCCCCGACACCCCGGCCCAACTCCAGGCCGGCAACATCGACGCGGCGTGGGTGCCGGAGCCCTTCGTCACGCAGCTCAAGAGCCGTGGCGACACCGTCGTCGTCGAGCCCTACCAGGCGGTCGTGCCCGGCCTGGCCACCCTCACCACGATCACCACCAAGGAGCGCACCGAGAAGGACGCCAAGCTGGTCGCGGACTTCTCGGCCGCGATGAAGAAAACGCTTGAGTGGGCCGAGGACCCGGCCAACGAGCCGGCCGTCCGGCAGGCCATCAAGGACAACCTCGAACTGCCCCCGCCGGTCGCGGAGTCGGTGCGGCTCCCGGCGTTCGGGTGGGAGGTCGACCGGGAGAGCCTGCAGACGCTCGCCGATCTGGCGCAGAAATACAAGGTGCTCGACCAGCAACCCAACTTCGACCGCCTCATCCAACAGCAGTAGCCGGCATGGGCGTCCACTCCGGCCCGGGCCGGCGCGCGTCACGCAAGGCGTTGCTCGGCGTCGCCGGCCTGGCCGGGTTCCTCGCCCTCTGGCAGTCGATCCCGGCGTTGGGCCTGATCGACCCGCAGTACCTGCCGTACGTGACGGACGTGCTGGCGCGGCTGTCCGAACAACTCGTCGACCTCGCCTTCTGGCGTCGGCTGGGCAGCACCATGACGTCCTGGGCGATCGGCCTGAGCCTGGCGACGGTCGCCGCCGTCGTCCTCGGCACGGTCGTCGGCCTGGTGCCGCCCCTGCGGCGCGCCACCCACACGACAGTCGAGTTCCTGCGACCGATCCCGTCGGTCGCCCTCATCCCGCTCGCCGTGCTGATGTTCGGCATCCAGATGCGGGCCGCCCTCGTCATCATCGTCTACGCGTCGTTCTGGCAGGTGTTCGTGCAGGTGATCTACGGGGTGGCCGACGTCGACACGGTCGCCCGCGACACCGCCCGCAGCTTCGGCCTGACCCGGCGCGAGCAGTTGTCGCACCTCGTCCTGCCGACCGCCCTGCCCTACCTCATGACCGGCCTGCGGCTCGCGGCGGCGGTCGCGCTCATCCTCGCCGTCACCGCCGAGATGGTGATCGGCAACCCCGGCCTCGGGCGCATGATCGAGCTGTCCCGGTCCGCCGGGGACGCCACCGGCCTGTACGCCCTGGTCGTGGTCACCGGCCTGCTCGGGCTCGCGGTGAACCTCGTCTTCCGGTTCGTCGAACGCCTGACGCTGTCCTGGCACCAGTCGGTGCGCGGCGAGGAGGCCCGGTGACCGCGTACCCCGGCCGGATCGCCGCCGCGCCGCGCGGCCCGGGGGTCGGCGCCCGGGTCGGGGCGGGTCTCCTCCACGCGCTCGGGCTGCCGCTGCTGCTCCTGGTGGTCTGGGGACTTGTGGCGACCAGGGCGACGAGCGAGTTCTTCCCCGGCCCGCCGGAGATCGCCCGCGCCTTCGTGGACACCTGGGTCGGCCCCGCCTTCGTCGAGGACGTGCTGCCGAGCCTCTACCGCCTCGGCCTCGGGGTCGCCGGGTCGATCGTGCTCGGCGTCGCCGCCGGCACGGTGATCGGCCTGTTCCCGTGGCTGCGCGACCTCCTCGAACCGCTGCTGGAGTTCTTCCGGGCCATCCCGCCGCCGGTGCTGATCCCGGTGGTCATGCTCCTGCTCGGCATCACCGACACGATGAAGGTGGCCGTGATCGTCTCCGGCGCGCTCTGGCCGATCCTGCTCAACACGATCGAGGGGGTCCGGGCGACGGACAGCGTCATGACCGAGACCGCGGCCTCGTTCCGGATCACCTGGTGGGAGCGCCTGTGGTTCCTCGTGCTGCCCGCCGCCGGCCCCCGCATCATGACCGGCGTCCGGCAGGCCCTGTCGGTCGCGCTCATCCTCATGGTCATCTCCGAGATGTTCGCCTCGTCCTCGGGGCTCGGCTACCGAATCGCCTACTTCCAGCGCAACTACCTCATCGCCGAGATGTGGAGCGGCATCCTCCTGCTCGGCCTCGTCGGCGTCTTCCTCGCCGTCGCGTTCGGTCTCGTCGAACGGCGCGTCCTGCGCTGGTACCACGGAGTCAGGGAGGCAGACCGTGCCTGATCGGAGCACCCTGCTGCGGGTGGAGCACCTGCGGAAGGTCTACGGGTCCACGACCGGGGACGTGGAGGCGATCGGGGACCTCACCTTCACGATGGACGCCGGTGAACTCGTCTGCATCGTCGGGCCGTCCGGGTGTGGCAAGACCACGCTGCTGAAGTGCCTCGCCGGCCTGCTGCGGCCCACGAGCGGCCTGGTCGAGATGGACGGCGCGCCGGTGACCGGGCCGAGTCCCGCGATGGCGGTCGTGTTCCAGGAGTACGGGCGCAGCCTCTATCCGTGGCTGACCGTGCGCGGCAACGTCGAGCTTCCGCTGCGGCACAAGAAGCTGCCCCGGGCCGAACGGGACAAGCTGGTCGCCGACGCGATCGACGCGGTCGGCCTCGCGCACGCCACCCGCAGCCACCCGTGGCAGCTCTCCGGCGGGATGCAGCAGCGGGTGGCGATCGCGCGGGCCATCGCGTACGAGCCCGAGATCCTGATCATGGACGAGCCGTTCGCCGCGGTGGACGCCCAGACCCGCGCGGACCTGGAGGACCTGGTCCGCGAGCTGCACGCCACCCGCCGGATCTCGACGCTGTTCGTCACCCACGACATCGACGAGTCGGTGTATCTCGGCCAGCGGGTTCTAGTATTGTCCTCGTCGCCGACCCGGGTCCAGGAGGACCTCGCGATCGACCTGCCGTCGGAGCGCGACCAGATCACGACCCGCGCCCTGCCCCGTTTCACGGAGCTGCGGACGCACGTCTACGACCAGATCCAGCGGGCCCGGCGCGGACCGGCAGCGGCCCCGCGATCCGCTCGGTGACCCGGGCCGCCACACCGGCATCGCCGAGAGGGAGGGCTGTGCGTAGTCGTCAGCCGAAGCAACTGCTGCTCGCGTTCTTCGGCGAGCACGTCGTCGACGGCGCCACCGGGCCGATCCGGGCGAGCGTGCTGATCGGCGTGCTGGAGGGCGCCGGCGTCGCCGCGCCGGCGACCCGCGCCACCCTCGACCGCCTCGTGCACAGCGGCATCCTCGCCCGCGCCCGCAGCGGCCGGGAAACCCTGTTCTCGCTCACCGAGCACGGGGCCGCGGTGCTACGCGAGGCGAAGGACCGGGTCCGCGGGCCGCGCCCGTTCGATCCCCAGGGCAGCGGGTGGACCCTTGTCACCTTCTCCATCCCCGAGGGCCAGCGGATGCTGCGGCACCGGCTGCGCTCCACCCTGAGCTGGGAGGGCTTCGCGCCGCTGCGGGACGGGCTCTGGCTGGCGCCCGGCGAGGTCGACCTCGCCGGATCGTTGGAGCCGCTGCGGCAGGACCTCCCGCCGCACTCCGTGGTGGCGTTCCACGCCCGCGAACTCGACGGGTTCCCGATCGGCGAGAGCGTGCGCGCGGCGTGGGACATCGAGGCGATCCGGCGGCAGCACCTCGCGTTCATCGAGGTGTGGGACGACCCGGCCGCGACGACGATGGCGCCCGGCGCGCTCACCGTGCGGACGATGCTCGTGGCGGACTGGCTCGCGCTGCTGCGCGCCGACCCGAGGCTGCCGGCCGAGTTCATGGACGCGCAGTGGCCGGCCACCCGCTCGGCGGAGACCTACCGCCGCACGCACGAGAGGCTCGCCGAGGCGTCCGCCGCGGAGTTCGCCGACCTCGTCGCGGCCCCCGGCGGGGTCAGGCGCCGAAGCGGGCCCGCAGCTCGGCCTTCCGCACCTTCCCCGACGCGGTCCGCGGCAACTCGTCCACGATGACGACGTTCTTCGGCAGCTTGTACCGGGCGAGCCGGCCGTCGAGGTGGTCCCGCACGGCGTCGGTGTCCAGGGACACCCCCGGGCGTACGGTCACGATCGCCCACGGCACCTCCCCCCAGCGCTCGTCCGGCACCCCGATGACCGCCGCCGAGGTCACCCCGTCGATCCCGGCGAGCAACTGTTCGAGTTCGGCCGGGTAGATGTTCTCGCCCCCCGAAATGATCATGTCCTTGAGCCGGCCGGAGATGTAGAGGTAGCCGTCGGCGTCCAGGTGACCCAGGTCGCCGGAGCGGAACCACCCGTCGGGCGTGAACGCCTCGGCGGTCACCTCCGGCAGCCCGTGATAGCCGGGGAAGACGTTCGGGCCGGCTATCTCGATCTCACCCACGTCGCCGGCGGGCACCACCGCGCCCGTGCCGTCGGTGATCCGCACGTCGGTGAAGAAGTGCGGCAGGCCGACGCTGCCCTGCTTGGCGCGGGTCATCGACGGCGGCAGCGCGGTGGCGCCCGGCGCGGCCTCCGTCATGCCGTAACCCTGCGCGAACGACAGGCCCCGCGCCTCGTACGCGTCGAGGACGCGGGTCGGCACCGCCGAGCCGCCGCAGGTGAGCTTCGCAAGCGTCGACAGGTCGGTCGCGGCCCACGCCGGGTGGTCGGCCATCAGCTGGTAGGTGGTCGGCACGCCACTGAGCATGGTCACCCCGTGCCGCTCGATCCGGGCGAGCGCCCGGCCCGGCTCGAAGCCCTTCTCCAGGACCATGGTGGCGCCCTTGAGGAAGACGGGCAGGGCGCCCATGCCGAGCGAGGCGACGTGGAACAGCGGCGAGATCATCAGCGCCACGTCGGTCGAGACGACGTCGTAGTCGACCACGCAGTTGAGCGCCACCCAGGTGAGGTTCCCGTGGGTGAGCACGGCGCCCTTGGCCCGGCCGGTGGTGCCCGAGGTGTAGATGATCGCCGCCGGATCACGGTGGTCGGTGTGGACCGGCCCGGCGAAACCGGCGGCGGCCCGCGCCAGCCGGGCCAGCCCCGGCCGGTCCGGGGTCCCCTCGCCGGTGACGATGACGTGCCGGACCCCGGCCGCCGGCCCGGCGGCGGCGACCGGCCCGGCGAACTCCGGGTCGTGGATGAGCACCCGCGCGCCGGAGTCCGTGACGACGTGGGCGATCTCGGGCGGCGCGAGCCGGGTGTTGACCGGCACGAAGACGGCGCCGAGCTGGGCCGCGCCGAACATCACCTGGAGGAACTCCGGGCTGTTCTCGCCCAGGTAGGCGACCGCGTCACCGGCGCCGACGCCCCGCTCCCGCAGCGTCGCCGAGACCCGGTCCGCGGCGTCGGCGAACTGGCCGTACGTCATGGTCGACAGGTCGCCGTGGATGAGGGCGACCTTGTCCGGGGACTTGAGCCGACGCCTGGCCACCCAGGCGCCGATGCCGTGCTGACGCATCGTCGCCCCCGGCTCAGGCGTGGAAGCGGTACAGTCCGCGCGCGACGACCGCGGGCTTGGTCCCGCCCTCGATCTCGATCGTCTGGTCGACGGCGAGCTGGTAGCCACCGCGGACCTCGGTGACCTCGACGACTGTGGCCCGCATGCGCACCCGGGAGCCGACCACGACAGGCGCCGGGAAGCGCACCCGGTCCAGGCCGTAGTTCAGCTTCGTGGACACGCCCTTGACCTCCAGCAGCTCGGTCCAGAGCGGAACGGCCAGCGAGAGGGTGAGGAAGCCGTGCGCGACCGGCGCGCCGAACGGGCCGCTCCGCGCCCGCTCGGGGTCGACGTGGATCCACTGGTGGTCGTCGGTGGCGTCGGCGAACAGGTTCACCTGGCCCTGGGTGACGGTCCGGTAGTCGGTGGGACCGAGATCGGCGCCGGCCAGGTCGGCCAGCTGGTCGTAGGCGATGGTGGTCGTCATGGCGCTTCCTCTCGTCGTCACCGGGCGAGGCCCAGCAGCCGGACCGCGTTGTCCTTCAGGATGCCGGGGAGCACGTCCGGCTTCAGGTCGGTGGCCGTCACGTCGCGCAGCCACCGGTCGGGGGTGAGCAACGGGTAGTCGGTGCCGAAGAGCACCCGCTGCCGGAGCAGGGAGTTGGCGTGGCGCACCAGCTCGGCCGGGAAGTATTTCGGGCTCCAGCCGGACAGGTCGATCCAGGTGTTGTGCTTGTGCGTGGCCACCGAGAGCGCCTCGTCCTGCCAGGGCACCGACGGGTGCGCCATGATGATCTGAAGCGCCGGGAAGTCGGCCGCGACCGGGTCGAGCAGCATCGGGTTGGACAGGCCGAGCCGCAGGCCGTAGCCGCCCGGGAGGCCCGCGCCGATGCCCGTCTGTCCGGTGTGGAACAGCGCCGGGACGCCCGCCCGTTCGAGGAGGCCCCACAGGGGGGCGTACTCGTCGCGGCTCGGGTCGAACCCCTGCACGGTGGGGTGGAACTTGAAGCCGCGTACGCCCTCCTCCTCGATCAGCCGGGCGGCGAGGTCCAGGGCCGCCGGGCCGGTGCGCGGGTCGACCGAGCCGAAGGGGATGAGCACGTCGGCGTGCTCGGCCGCCGCGCGGGCGATGTCGACGCTCGACAACGGCGGATGCCTCAACTGTGTGCCCGCGTCCACGGTGAAGACGACGGCGGCCATGTCGCGCTCGCGGTAGTACCGCGCCACCGCGTCCACCGCCGGCCGGGGCCCGTCCGTCCGGAAGTATCTCGACACCGCCGCGACGAGCGGTTCGGGCAGTGAGGCGTGACCGTGGTCGTCGACCTCGATGTGCACGTGCATGTCGATCGCGGTGACGGTGTCGAGGTCGATCGCGGGCTGGTACATGGGCGGCAACCTCCGTCGGGGCGGGCCGGTCGGCCGGGTCAGGAGGTCGCCGGCGCGAACTCCGCGGGAAGTTCCGGGAAGCGCTCCCCGACGCTCTGCGTGGCGCCGGCGAAGGTCGTCGGCCACGCCTCGACCAGGGCGTCGTAGGTCCAGCCGCCCTCGCGGTGGGCGGTAAGCGCCGCCTCCGGGTGGGTCCACACCTGGAGGCGGTCACCGCCCACGCCGATCACCTGCCCGGTCACCGAGGCCGCCGCGTCGGAGCCGAGGAACGCGATCAGCCCGGCCACGTCGTCCGCCGTGCCGAAGCCGAGATCGTGCCGGAAGAACGCGGGCATCGGCTCGTCGTTCGCCTCGGCCCGCACCGCCGCGGCGAAGTAGGGAACGGTGGCGGTCATCGCGGTCGCGGCGACCGGAACGACGGTGTTGGCGGTGATGCCGGCCCGCGCGAGTTCGAGCGCCCAGGTGCGGACCATGCCGACGATGCCCGCCTTGGCCGCCGCGTAGTTGGTCTGCCCGATGTTGCCCCGCTGCCCGGTGGGCGACCCGACGCAGATGATCCGCCCGCCCGCACCGGCTTGGCGCATGTGCCGCACCGCCTCGCGCACGGTGGTGAACGTGCCGCGCAGGTGCACCTCGATGACCGTGTCGAAGTCGTCGTCGGTCATCTTCCACAGCATGGTGTCGCGCAGGACTCCGGCGTTGGTGACGAGGATGTCCAGCCGACCGAAGCGCTCGACCGCCGTAGCGACGAGTTCCTTCGCGGTCTCGGTCGGGCCGACCGGCGCGACCACCGCGACGGCCCGGCCGCCGGTCGCCTCGACGGCCGCCACGGCGTCGGCGGCGGCCTGCTCCTCGACGTCGTTGACCACGACTGCCGCGCCGCGTCGCGCCAACTCCCGCGCGTAGGCGAGGCCGAGGCCCCGGCCCGATCCGGTGACGATGGCGACCTTGCCGTCCAGTGACATGGGTGCTCCCTTTCGTCGATGCCGAAGCACGAGCCGTGGCGGCGCAGGGGAAACGTAATGCAAATTCTGGCCGGGCGTCAACGTTTTGCAATGTGTCTATGTCGGCCCGCGCCCGGCGCGGCCGGAGTCGCCGAGCGCCCGGGAGAGCGCCCGACCGGCGGCCTGGACCAGCGGCGCCAGGGCCACCGGATCCGCCCGGTCGTGCGCGACCACGAGCGAGATCGCCGCCGCCACGCCCGCCGGCCCGCGGATCGGCGCGGCCACCGAGAGGGCGTCCATGGTGACCTGGCGGTCGCTCACCGCGTATCCCGTCCGGCGCACGTCGGCGAGGCAGCGCCGCAGCCGACCCGGGTCGGTCACGGTCAGCTCGGTGTACCGCTCCAGCGGCGCGGCAAGCACCTGCTCCTGGAGGTCGGCGGGCGCGTGGGCGAGCAGGACCAGCCCGACGCCCGTGGCGTGCAACGCAAAGCGGCCACCCACCCGGGTCAGCACCGGCACCGCGTCCCGTCCGGCGAGGCGTTCGATGAAGACGACCTCAAGGTCCTGCCGGACGGCGAGCTGGACGTTCTCGTGGGTCACCTCGTACAGGTCCTCCATCACCGGCAGGGCCAGCTCCCGCAGCCCCAGGCCCCTCGGCGCGAGCGAACCCACCTCCCACAACCGCAGGCCGATCCGGTAGCACCCGTCGTCGCCACGCTCCAACGCCCCCCACGCGACGAGTTCCGCCACCCGCCGGTGCGCCGTGGGCAACGGCAGCCCGGCACGCCGGGCCAACTCGCTCAGGGTCAGCGCCGGCACTGCGGGACTGAACGCGCCGAGCAGCGCCAGCACCTTGCTGGTGACCGACCGCCCCGGCTCCGCGCGCACCACACCATCATCGCCGTCCACGCCGGCCGGTCACAGCTCCAGCACGAGCCGGGGCGTACGGGCCCGGGAGACACAGATCATCATGGTGTCCCCGGCGGCGCGTTCCTGCTCGGTGAGCAGGCTGTCGCGGTGCTCCGGCACGCCGGCGAGCACCGGGGTCTCGCAGGTCCCGCAGGTGCCCTCCCGGCAGGACGAGAGGACCGACACGCCTGCCTCCTCCACCGCCCGCAGGATCGGCGTGCCCGCCGGCACGGTCACCGTCCGCCCGGAGAGGGCCAGCTCGACCTCGAAGGCCGTCTCCGCACCGCCGGGGCCGGCCACCGGCGTGAAGCGCTCGACGTGCAGGCGGCCCGGCGGCCAGCCACGACAGTGCTCCGCCACGGCGTCGAGTAGTGACTCCGGGCCGCAGCAGTAGAGGACCCGGTCGTCGGGTCCACCCAGCAGCCCGGGCAGATCGAGCAACCCGGTCTCGTCGCGCGGGCGCAGGCTCACCCGGTCGCCGTACCGCTCCCGCAGGGTGGTGGCGAACGCCATGGTGGCGCGGCTGCGTCCCCCGTACACAAGCCGCCAGTCGGCGCCCGCGGCGTCGGCGGCGGCGACCATCGGCCGGATCGGGGTGATGCCGATGCCCCCGGCGACGAAGAGGTAACGCGGCGCCTCGACGAGCCGGAAGGTGTTGCGGGGCCCGCGCATCCGGACCGTCGCACCGACGGTCAGCCGCTCGTGCACCGCCCGTGAGCCGCCGCGCCCGTCCGGTTCGCGCTGCACCGCGACCCGCAGGGCGGACCGGTCCGCCGGGTCGCCACAGAGCGAGTACTGGCGGATCAGGCCGGCGCCCAGCTCCAGGTCGATGTGCGCGCCCGGCGTCCACCCGGGCAGGTCGCCGCCGCCCGGACGGCACAGGCGCAGCTCGACGATCCCGGCAGCCACCTGGTCCCGGCCCGCGACCACAAGCGCGACACCGACCTGATCGTCCTCGGTCACACCGGCACCGCCGGCCGGCGCGCCGGCCCGGGCGTCGGCACGGCCGTGGCACGGTGCCCACGCGGGTGGGCGAGCAGCCACTCCCACAGCTCGATCGGCTCCTCGGCGACACGCTCGGCCCCGCAGTGGCAGACCCCGCGCAGGGTGTCCGCGCCGGGCATCCAGTGGATCCGGTAGACCCGGTCCCCGGCGCGGGCGCTCACCGCGCCGCTCCCGCCTTCCCCGACTCGACAAGCCGGGCCAGCAGCCGCCGGGCGGCCAGGCCACCGGTGTCGATGTTGATGCTCAGCTCCTGGTACCGGTCCGGTTCGGCCGCGATCACCCGCTCCAGGATGTCGAGCGCCGCCACGTCCTGCATGACCACCGTGTGGTTGCTCTGGTGGAGATACTCGCTCACCGACTCGTCGTCGATCGCGAAGTCGCGCGCCACCGCCCAGAAGTCGTACGTGGTGTGCTCCGTCGACGGGGTGATGGCGTACACGATCTCGGCGTGGAAGGCCGCGCTGTCCTCGCCCTCGGCGGGCGGGTGGACGCCCTGCGGCGCGATCCGGCTGTGCAGGAGATAGAGGCAGGGCGGGTGGTATTCGATGTCCTGCCACCTGGTGATCCGGCCGGTGATCCCGGTGGAGCGCGCGTAGAACGGCGGGCACTCGGCGTCGTCCATGTGCCGGCTCACGTGGACGACACCCCGCTCGTCGTCCACCTCGGTGGTGATCGGGGTGTTCGCCACCTCGGGCGTGCCGATGTAGCCACCGTGCAGGTAGGTCTCGTGGGACAGGTCCATGAGATTGTCCACGAGCAGGCCGTACCGCGCGTTCAGCGGCGCCATCCCCCGCACCACCGCGTACCGCGGATCGGCCAGCCACGGCGCGCGGGGAATCGCGGCCGGATCGGCCCGGTCCCGGTCGCCGATCCACACCCAGACGAGGGAGTCCTGTTCCACCAACGGATAGGACGCGACCCGGGCGGTGCGCGGGATGCGCTGCTGGCCCGGCACGAAGACGCAGGCGCCGGTCGGGTCGTAGGTGAAGCCGTGGTAGCCGCAGACGATCGTGTCGCCGTCGAGCCGGCTCTCCGACAGCGGGTAGCGCCGGTGCACGCACCTGTCGGCGAGCGCCACCGCCGCCCCGGCGCCGGTGCGGTAGAGCACAAGCGGCTCACCGAGCACCGTGCGGGCGAGCAGGTCCCGCCCGACCTCGTTGCCGTAGGCCGCCACATACCACTGGTTGCGCGCGAACACCATGCGGTCGACCCCCTCGTGAGCGAACGTCGATGTGTTCCCGGATCCTCCCGCGCGTTGGCCCCGACCGGGAGCGGCGCTTTCACTGAGTGGAAGGCAGACCGTGTCCAGCGAGGATCACAGGCGACCGCTTGTGTGCAGGTAGTCCAACAGACGGCCGTCCACCCGGTCCTGGAACGAGTCGAACCGTGCCCGGTCTGGTTGTTCGTACTCGTACCCGCAGGTCACCCAGCGCTCCGGGACACCTGCCACGTCCAGGTAACCCGCGTCGATGTCACCCACCTCGAAGCCGGGTTTCCCGGCCGACTGCCAGCAACTGAAGAGCTTGCCGTCGGCGTTGACCACCGCGCCGTACCGGCCTCCGGGCGCCGAGCAGATCTGGCAGGTGGTCCTCATCCCGGGCCGGGCCATCCGGAACCCCGCCTCCAACGCCGCGATGCTCCAGCTCACGAAGGCGTCACTCACCTCATCGAGGTGCCGCATGGCGTTGCGGTACCCGAAGCCCGCGTCGCCCACCCAGGCGAACGTCACGGTGCACCGGTCGGGGATGAGGTCGGCGGCCAACTCACCGACCAGGTCACCGATCCGGTCGAAGTTGTGGTGCGACACATTGACCCGCAGATTCCAGTTGAGCCCGGTCACCTCGGTCGCACGGGCCACGTTGCGCAGGATGGTGTCGAAGGTGGGCGCCCCGGACCGCTTGACCCGGATCCGGTCGTGGTCCGCCCGGCTCCCGTCGAACGTCACCTGCGCGCCGTTGAGACCTGCCGCGTACAACTCACGCGCCAGCCTCGGAGTCAGCAGCACGCCGTTCGTCGTCATCGCGCACCTGTCGAGGCCGATCGCGCGGGCCCGGTCCAGCAGGTTGAGGCAGCCGCGCGGGTTGAGCAGCGGCTCACCGCCGAACAGCAGCAGGAAGAGGCGGTCCATCTCGCACCGACGCATCCGGTCGCGGGTGAACGCGATGACGCGGTCGATCACGTCGTCGTCCAGCCAGGCCCGCCCGATCCGCGGCGGACGTGCGCCACCCGTCTCGTCGAGCCCGGTGTTCTGGAAGCAGTAACCACAGCCGAGGTTGCAGGTGGTGGTGGTGAGCACGGTCAGGGAGAACGAGGTCGGTGTGCGCGGCCGGAACGCCCCGACGCGGCGAAGGAAACCGGCGGCGTCGCCGTCCACCGTACCGTCGGGCCCCACACACTCGGGCCGCAGCAGAGTCCAGGTCTGGTTCCCGATGAACCACCAGCCGTGTTCGCCGCGGATCAGGCGCGGCGCGTCAACATCGTCCAGGCGAGTGCCGATCATGGCTTTCCTTCCGTACGGGATGTGGGGTACCGCAGCGGCGGGGCCCGCCGGCCGTGCGGCGGACGGCGGGCCCCGCGAGTGATGCGTCCGGCTAGGCGGCCGGACCGGCGTCGCGCGGCAACGCGGCGTTCTCCGGCGCGCCGACCTGGATTCCGCAGGCCGCCTCGGCCGCGAGCGGCGCGGCCTTACGGTTGGCCAGGATCCGGCTCAGCTCCGGCGCCCCGACCTGGACTCCGCACGCGGCGGCCTCCTCACCGGCGATGTCCGGCCCTCGGCTGGCGAGGATGTTCTCCAGATCCTCGGCGCCGACCTGAATGACACACATCGGTCCTGCTCCCTTCCCCGGCTGGGACGGTTTCCCGCCGGCCTTGCTCATTTGTGGCGGCGGGGCCGCCGCCAGATACCGCGCCACCGGATTCTGTTCCGACCGGCTGCCGCTCAACCGTCCGAGCAGACGGGGGCGCTGCGGACCGGCAGGGAGCTCGCGCGGCTCAGCCGGCACCGAAACACACGAAGGCCGAGGGCTGGTCGCCGGGTGCCGCCTCGGCAAGCGCCGCGGCCGGGCTCCGGCCCGCCACGACCGCCCGGTGATAGGCCACCATCGCCTCCGTCGCCGCCTCGTCGCCGACCCGGGCGACGCTCGCGACGACCGTGGCGGTGCCCGCGGCGAGCAGTGCGGTCGGCATGCCGAGCGCCTCGTCGCCGTGCCGCACGTCGGTCAGGCCCAGGTCACAACAGGACAGCACGACGGTACGCGGCGCGACCCGCAGCCCCTGCACGTCGTAACCCATAAGCGGGCCGCCGGTCAGCTCCAACGTGGAGAACAGCGGGTTCTCGGTCTGGTGCTGCCCGTGCGCGGCGACGTGGGCGACGCGGGCCCCGGCCATCGCGGTGAGCGCCGCGGCCGGGGTCGCCTCCGCTCCGGTCAGCACCACCGCGCCGGGATGCAGCGACGCCACGGCCCGGGCCTCCGCCTCGCCCCGGTGGATACCCGGACCCGACACCACCACCGAGCCGCCGGTGGAGCCGCCGGCGTGTAGGCGACGCCGGGCGGCCAACCAGACCGCGACCGACGGCGCCACCGTGACCGGTCGGGACGCGCACGCCGGCAGCGCGTGCCACGGCGTGGTCAGCAGCATCCCGGTCGGAACCACCACCAGTTCCCGATCGCCGATCAGGGGAAGAACCGGGTCGAGCACCGTCGCGGCCACCAGGTCGGCATCCCGTCGGGTCGCGGCGCGGACCACCGCGGCCAGCCGTCCGGGCATGGCGCGGCCCGCCTGCGCGTCGAGGTCGGCGCGCAACCGCCGGACCGCCTCCTCGGCCGTGGCGCGCCGGCCGAGCGCCACCACCGAGGCCGCCCGGTCGGTGACCACGAGCGCGTGCAGGATGTCCCCGGCGTTCACGTACAGCACGAGCGCCGCGCCGGCCAGCTCCGCCGTCACGGCGGCAAGCGGCGCCGGCGCCTGTGGCACCGCGTCCCGGGGGCCCGGGGTCGCCCAGGCCCGCTCCCGAATCACTCGCTGGAGCTCCTCCGACCGGCTGCGGAAGATCCGCGTCGGGCGGCCGGCGAGTTCCGCCTCACGGAGACCGTGCCGCAACTGGCGCAGTTCCTCCAGGGCCCCGGCGGCGATCGGGTCGTCGGGGGGTCGTACCGGCGGCAGCAGCAGCGCCTGAGCCCGTACTCGCTCGGACCAACGGTAGACGGCGTTGGCCGAGCCACCGGACAACGCGGCGGCAAGCCCGGCCCGGGCCAGGTCGCGGCCGTGCACCGCGGCCCCCGTCTGAAGATCGGCGCAGCCGAACCGGGCGCGGTACCGGTGCAGCGCGGTCACTCCGGCCAGCAGGCTCCGCCGAGCCTCACCGGCCCGGCCGGTCGAGGCCGCCACCTCCGCCCTGGTCAGGTGCCAGAGCAGGCGTGTGTCGAGCCGGTCGGTCCGCCGTGGTCCGGCCTGCCGCCCGATCTGCTCCGCGGCCCGCCGCGGTCGTCCCGCGGACACCAACGCCCGGACCTTGACCAGGTGGGCGACCCGGGCGTCCTCGGTCAGCCCGAGCCGGGTCAACCGCCCGGCCAGCGCCCCGGCGCGCCGTACCACCGTCTCCTGGTCGACCGCACCGGCCGCCTGGTCGGCGCGCAGCTCGATCAGCGCGGCGAGAGCGGCCCGGCGGACGTTGGCCCGGCCGAGGAACGCGGCCCGGGCTCGCGCCGCCCACCGGCCGGCGGCGATCGGCTCGCCGGCGAGCAGGGCCGCCTCCGCGCGGACCTGGAGCGCGTCGGCGTACGTGTGTCCGAGCTGCTGCTGCGTCGCCCGCCGCACCGCATCAGCCAGTTGCCGGTCCGCCTCCCGGTAGAGCCCGGCCGCGACAAGCGCACGGGCCCGTTCCACGGCCAGGTTCGCGAGCCGGCCCGGCGCGAGCGACAGGTAGTCGGCGTCGGACAGGGTGAACGCGCGCAACGCGGAGGGCAGGTCACCGGCGATCACGTCGAGACAACCCAGGTTCGTCCGCGCCATCGCCACATGCAGGGCGAACCCGTGCCGTGCGGCGATCTCGGCGCAGCGTCGCAGATCGGCCCGGGCCAGCCGGACGTGGCCCGCCTCCAGGTGCACGAGGCTGCGATTGTTGAGCGCCTTGACCAGGTCGGACGGATGCGCCATGTCGTTCAACCGGCCGACGGCCGCGTCGTACTGACGCAACGCCTCCGCGTTGCGACCGCTGCGCTTGAGCAGGAGGGCTCGCTGGCCGAGCAGGATCGGCCACTGCGGCGCGGCCACGAGCGCCTCGGCCTCGTCGAGCAACCGGAAGCCCAGCTCCACCCGGCCCCGTTCGGACTCGGCCCAGGCGAGGCTGATCAACAGCCGGACGTGGACCTCGCGCAGGGCCGGATTGCGCCTGGCCAGCCGCAGGCCCGCCCGCAGTTCCCGGGCGGCCCGACCCGGCTGGCCGGCGTCGCTCGACGCCACGCCCGCCGCGTGCCAGCGGGCTGCCCGGCGGGCGAGCGCGGCCGGCTCCACGTCACAGGGCGAGGGCCGGCGTGACCACCTGCGGCGCGTGTTCGCCAGGCGCCGGGTGCACGACGAGCTGCGCCAAGCCGTGCGGCACGCCGTCAAGCACGAACCGCCCCTCCGCGTCGGACTCCGCGGTCTGGGCCGGGTCGGGGGCCGGGTGCCGCAGTTCGACGCGCACGGCGGCACCTGGCGCGAGCCAGCCGTCGACCCGCACGAGGCCGTCGGGCCGGTCCACGATCGTGATCATCACGGTCCGGCTCTCCGAGTCGAACGTCAGGGTACGGCTCCGTTCGGTGCCCCGAACCGCGCCGACGAGGTGCTCGTCGCGCAGCCGGGCGACCTCCCGGTCGACATCGTCGAGGCGCAGCACGAGGCGCACCCGGTCGTCGAGATCGGCGGGCGGCGGGTCGAGTCGGGTGAGCACCACGGCCAACTGGTCCAGGATCGCCTGGTCCAGGTCGTCGAGCGGTTGGTCGGCGGAGTGCGGGGCGGTCATGTGGGGCTCCACGTCGAGTCGGCGGCCAGCATCTCCCGCAGCTTCGCCAGGCACCGGCCACGGGTCGGTCCGATGCTGCCGCGCGGCATGCCCAGCACCTCGGCCACCGCCGCGTAGTCGGGACGATCGACGTGGGCGACGATCCGCAGCAGCGTCCGGCACCGCTCCGGCAATCGCGCGACGTGCCGCCACAGCGCCCGGTCACGTTCCTCGGACAGCAGCACGTCGACCGGGCCGGGATCCGGGTCGGGCGAGGATTCGAAGTCCGCCGCGGGGTGCGGGTCCTGCCGCTGCGCGAGCCCACGCACCCGCCAGGACTCCCGGCGGGTGGTGGTCACCAGCCACGCGGCGAGCGAGGTCGAGGACCGGATGGCGTGCAGTCCGCGTACCAGCTCCAGCCAGGTCGTCTGCACGACGTCGGCGGCCTCCTCGGCGCTCAGACCCTGGGCGCGGGCGACGCGCCACAGCAACGGGTTGAGCTCCCGGACCACCTCGTCGAGGGCGCCCCGGTCGCCCGCCCGGGCCCGGTCGAGGCAGTCGCCGAGCCGGGTCGCGCGGTCCACCGGGCTTCCCGACACCGTGGACATGCCGTCACTCCGGCAGCCGCACGGGCACGGACGCCGGCGTCAGCCGGTGGGCGAGCCGGCCCGCGTACCTCGCCGCCGCGAACGACGTGCCGCTCCAGTAGGCGTACGCGCCCCGCAGCGCGGCGGGGGTCGTGGCCAACGGCATGGTGCTCACCGCGTGGGTACCCTCGTGCCACCGGCTCACCCACACCCCGTGATTGCTGTAGGGCGCCCGCACGGTCGCCGACGAGCGGGCCCCGACGCTTGTCACCGAGAGCGTCGGGTCGGCCGCGAACGCCGCCGGATAGACCGGATCGTCGGTGCCGCCGTTGCCGGCCGAGGCGACCACCCGCACGCCGAGCTCCGCCAGGCGCTCCAGTGCTTTCCGGACCGGTCTCAGCTCCTCGTCCCCGTCCGACCCGGGACGGCCGAACGCGGTAAGCACCACGTCGAGCCGACGGCCGTCGCCGGCCCGGTCGGCCAGCCAGTTCAACGCATGTGCCGCGTTCAGGTCGCTGACCCGACCGGCGTCGCTCATCACCCGTACCGAGAGGATCTTCGCGTCGGGCGCTTCCAGCCGCACCAGTCCGGTGAGGAACGTGCCGTGCCCCCAGTGGCTGCCGAAATCCACCTCGTCGCTCTCGTCGCCGCGACCGTCCTGACCGGCGATCTCCGGAATGGCGCGCGGCGGCGTCCACCCCTCCGCCTCCTCCCAGTACGGCTCGCCGTCCGCCTCCACCAGCCAGTCGTGTTCCCGTACCCCGGTGTCGAGCAGCGCCACCACGGGCCGGCCGGCCGGGAAGCCGCTGTCCGGGAGGCGTCGGGGTTTCGGTGGCATCACGTGGTCGGGCGCCGGGAGCCAGGCGACGGTGCCGTGGCCGCTCTTGCGGCCACCGGCCCGGTAGTTGGGGTAGAGGTTGGCTTCCCACCGGGCGCCGTCCTCCACTGTGGCGGCCGTGCACTCGTAGTCGGGCAGGAACTCGGGCACGCCGTCGGAACGGCCGGCCAGCCAGCGGCTGGCCCTGGCCACGGCCACCGGGTCACCCTGGACGGGCAACTCGATCAGTGCGACGTCAGGGGGCGCAGGGGCGGCCGGCGGGGACAGCGGACGACCGAAGCCCGCCCCGGCCAGCAACTCGTTGAGCCGGTCAATCGTCTCGGGACGCTCCGCCACCCACGCCGGCGCGAGCACGACGTCGGGGCGGTACGGGAAACGGGACACCTGACCTCCCGGTGGGACGGTGGTCACCCGTTCAGTCCAGCACGTTCCCCCACCCCCGCCAAGGGCCGGCCGGTACGTCTGTACTGACCGTTCGACGTGTATCTGGCGCGCCCGTCCGGCCTCTGCCGGGTCAGCCGGCGGTGTCCATCGACCTGATGCCGCCGCTCAGCGTCGCGGTGACCGCCGAGACCCCGACCAGGCCGGCGAAGACAAGCATCGTCACGGCGGCCGGGAAGTGGGCCAGCAGCAGCCCCGGGGCCCGGCCGCCGACGACCTCGGCGCCGCCGACCAGGTGACGTGGCTCGCCCAGGTCGCCCGCGTGATCTCGGCGCCGGTGGCCGCTACGGTCATTGCGGGCGCCGCGTCCACCGCCGCGCCCACCACGCCGCAGCCGTCCGGAGGGTAGACCCGTCACGTGCCCGCTCTCGTCGACAAGCCGGCCCCCGCCTCCGCCCGCGTGGCCCGGGCCGTCACCGAGATCTGCGCGCCGGCCGTCCTCGCGGCCGTGATGCCGCTTGTCATCGCGTTGCACAGCACCG
The DNA here is from genome assembly GCF_056150385.1 of Micromonospora marincola. Lineage (NCBI taxonomy): Bacteria > Bacillati > Actinomycetota > Actinomycetes > Micromonosporales > Micromonosporaceae > Micromonospora > Micromonospora marincola. The sequence continues at coordinate 40,284 of NZ_JAXCFT010000011.1, forward strand.
CGCCCGCCGTCGCGTCCGGCCTCGGCTGGGCCCTGCTCGCCATCCTGTTCTGTTCCGTCGTCCCGTACGCCGTCATCTGGGTCGGCGTCCGCCGGGGCCGGCTGACCGACCACCACATCGGGGTACGCGAGCAGCGCCGGATGCCGCTCGTCCACGGCATGCTCTCCGTCCTGGTCGGCCTCGCCCTGCTCGTCGTGGCCGGCGCGCCCGCGCCGCTCGTCGCCATGGTCGTGGTGATGTTCGCCGTGCTGCTCGTCGTCACCGCGGTCAACCAGGTGTGGAAGCTCAGCGCCCACGCCGCGGTGGTCGCCGGTTCGGCTGCCGTCCTGGTCGTCGTGTTCGGGCCGGCGTTGATCCCCGCGCTGGCGCTCGTCGCCCTGGTGGGCTGGTCCCGGGTCCGGTTGGGTGACCACACGACCGGCCAGGTGGTGGCCGGCGCGCTCGTCGGCGGCCTGATCGCCGTGCCGACGTTCCTGCTCCTGAGCTAACCGAGCACGCCGCGCTCCCGCAGGGCCGCCAGATCGGCCGCCGACAGACCCAGCTCGTCGCCGAGCACCGCGTCGGTGTCGGCGCCGAGCGCCCGCCCGGTGAACCGGATCCGGCCCGGCGTGCGACTCATCCGCCACAGCGCGTTCTGCATCCGGATCGGGCCCAGGTCCGGGTCGTCCACGGTGGTCACCAGGTCCAACGCCCGCACCTGCGGGTCGTCGAGCAGCTCGCTCGGCTTGTAGACCGGGCCCACCGCGGCCCCCGCCTCCGCGAACTCGCGCATCACCTCCTCGCGGGTCCGCGCCCCGATCCACTCCCCCACGTAGCCGTCGAGCAGGTCGGCGTGCTGCGCCCGCTCACGGCCGGTGGCGAACCAGGGTTCGTCGATCACCTCGGGGTGGCCGACAAGCGTCAGCACCCGCCGGGCGATGCTGCCGGCGCTCGTGGAGATGGCCACCCAGTGCCCGTCGGCGGTGCGGTAGGTGTTGCGCGGCGCGTTGTTCGCCGACCGGTTGCCGGTGCGCTGCTGGTCGATGCCGAGCTGGTCGGCGTAGATCACGCCCGGCCCGACCGCGGTCATGATCGGGCTGAGCAGGTCGAGGTCGATCTCCTGCCCGCGACCGTCCTTCGCCCGCTGGAACAGCGCCATCGAGACCGCCGCCGCACCCGCCATGCCGGCGATCGAGTCGGCCAGGCCGAACGCCGGCAACGTCGGCGGGCCGTCCGGCTCGCCGGTCAGGTGGGCGAAGCCGCTCATCGACTCGACGAGCGTGCCGAACGCCGGCCGGGCCGCGTACGGGCCGGACTGGCCGAAGCCGGTGACCCGCAGCAGGACCAGCCCCGGGTTGTCGGCGGAGAGCACGTCGTAGCCGAGCCCCCAGCGTTCGAGCGTGCCGGGCCGGAAGTTCTCGATCACCACGTCGGCGGTGGCCGCGAGCTTCCGGAAGATCTCCGCTCCGGCCGGGTCACCGAGATAGAGCCCGACCGTCCGCTTGTTGCGGGCGATCATCTTCCACCACAGCGGCTGGTCGTTCTTGGCCAGCCCGTGCCCGCGCATGCCGTCGCCGCGACCCGGGTGCTCGATCTTGATCACCTCGGCGCCGAAGTCGCCGAGCACCTGCGCCACAAGTGGGCCGGCCAGGATCGTCGACACGTCGAGCACCCGCAGGCCGGCAAGTGGCCCCTCATTCTCCCCGGACATGCTCACCCCTGGTACGGACGGTGGACGTAACGGCCGCTCGGCGTGCCGACGACGTTGCCGGCGTCGAGCACCCGCCGCCCCCGGACCCAGGTGTCGGTGACCCGGGCGCCGATCTCGAAGCCCTCGAACGGCGTGTACTCCTGGGTGGACGCCGAGTCGGCCGCGTGCACGGTCCAACTGGCGTTCTCCACCAGGCACAGGTCGGCGTCGAAGCCGACCCCGATGGTGCCCTTGCCCGGCAGGCCGTAGCGGCGGGCCGGGTTCCACGCGATCAGCTGCGCGATCCGCTGGTGCGACAGCCCCCGCTTGCGCCCCTCGGAAACCAGGCCGGGCACCAGGTACTCGGCGCCGCCGAACCCGGACTTCGCGGCGAAGACGTCGTCGCGCGGGTCGCCGAACTTCATCTCGTCCTTGCAGCACGCGTGGTCGCTGACCACCCAGTCGACGCTGCCGTCGAGCACGTACTCCCAGAGCGCCTCCACGTCCTCCCGCGGGCGCAGCGGCGGGTTCACCTTGCCGCCCAGGCCGTGCGCGGTGTCCACGTCGGCCAGCAGGTGCCCGATGGTCACCTCGCGGCGGAAGTCGACATGCGGGAACGTCTTCGCCATCAGCATCGCGGCCCGCAGCGCCTTGCGCGAGGACAGGTGCAGCAGGTTGATGTTGGGCAACCCGGTCTCGTCGGCGAGGAACGCCGCGATCGACACCGCGAGCCCCTCCGAGTGCGGCGGTCGCGACGCGCTGTAGGCGGCCAGGCCGGACAGCGAGGCGTCCTGCTCGACGAGCCTGGTGTAGGCGGTCATGATCTCGGCGGTCTCGCAGTGCAGCGACAGCGACACGTGCGGGGCGGCCTCGGTCAGCTTCTCCCGCGCCGCCTGCACGCCGCGCATCACGAACTCGAAGTGGGCGAGGTCGTAGCGCTCGTCCGGCGGGATCATCAGGAACGAACTCTGGTCGGTGGAGCGCCCGTGCAGCCCGTGACTGCCGTAGAACATGAAAATCTTGAAGGAGGTGACGCCGAAGTTCTCCACGATGGACGGGATCTCGTCGATGTGCTCCCGCATCATCGGCGCGAGGTGAAAACCGTAGTCGACGAACGACCGGCCCTCCGACGCGGCGAGCACGTGCGGGAAGAACTCCGCGTACGACCCGCCGCGGTTGAGGTAGTACTGCCCGGTCCGCATGTAGGTGAGCCCGGTGGTGACGCCGCCCTGCGCGCTGGCGCGGCTCTCCGTGGCGGTGTCCTCGGCCAGCGGGTTGTAGATGCCCCAGTGCTGGTGCGCGTCGACCGCGCCCGGGTAGGCGAACCGGCCGCGACCGTCCACCACGACCTGCGCCTCGTCGGCCGGGATATCGGCCGCCAACCGCACCACCTTGCCGCCGGCGAGGCCGATGTCGAGCCGGTCGCCGTCCGGCGAACCGGCGTCGGGCCGTACCACGGTGACGTTCTTGATCAGGGTCTCCAGCGGTTTCATGCGCTTCCTTTCGTGGTTCGGGCTTGCGTGGTGCGGGACTGCCCGCTGGCGGCGACGTGGTTCGCCGCGAGGTAGGCGAGGCCGAGCGCGGGCAACAGGCCGTTGCCGGCGAGGTAACCGGCGGCGCCGTGACCGGAGATGCCGGCGGCGGCGCCGCCCGAGGCGTACAGCCCGGGGATCGGCCCGCCGTCCGCGCGCAGCACCCGGGCGTGCTCGTCGACCACCAGGCCGCCCTGGGTGTGGAAGAGCGCCGGCACCACCCGGGCGACGAGGTACGGCGGTTCCAGCGGGGCCGCGAAGAAGGCGCGGCCGAACCGGTCGGCGCGCTCGCCCCGGGCCACCGCGGCGGTCTCGGCGAGTTCCGCGTCCACCGCCTCGGCCGGCAGCCCGGTCACCGATGCCAGGGCGGCGGCGTCGGGCGCCTCCCGCAGCGCGCCCGACTCCACGCTCTGCCGGAAGTCGGTGAACGCCAGGCAGGCGTCGTGGATCCGGCGGTCGAGCACCAGCCAGCCGGTCGCGTCCGGGCGGGCCGCGAGCGCGGCGGCGTACTCGGAGTAGCCGGTGGTCTCGTCGCCGAACCGCCGGCCGGTGGCGTCAAGCAGGAAGCCGCCGTGCATCACGGTCGCCCAGCCGACGAGCGTCGCGGCGCCGGCCGAGAGCGCGGCGTGCCCCTGGTAGGCGTCGAGGAAGGCGCTCTGCGCGCCGAGCGCGGCCCCGATCCGCAGCGCGTCGCCGCGGGACGTCTCGCTGCCGTGGTAGACCGCCCGGGCGATCTCCGGCAGGTGCTCGGCGACGAGCGTCCGGTCGGCGCCGTAGCCGTTGGTGGCCAGCAGCACCGCCCGGGTCGGGATCTCCTCCCGGGTGCCGTCCGGCCGCTCGACCACGGCGGCGGACACCCCGTCGTCGTCCACGAGCACGTCGACCAGGCGGGCCGGCACCAACAGGTCGATGCCGGCCCGACTCACCCGCTGGACCAGGTGGTCGAGCAGGACGGTGCCGTGCCGGCCCTCGACGGTGTGGCAGCGGTCGACCGAGTGGCCCGGGTAGTGGAAGTCGGTGACCAGGGACAGCTCCAGCCCGACGTGGTCGGTCAGCCACTCGACCAGCTCTGCGCTCACCGCGCCGAGCGCGAGGGCGAGCCGCTTGTCACCCTGCCCCTTGGTCTTGCCGGCGACGTCCGCGGCGAACCGCTCGGCCGAGTCGTCGATGCCGGCCGCCCGCTGCCACCGGGAGCCGGCGCCCGGAATCATCGCGGTCGACATCGAGGTGTTGTTGCCCCGGCGGAAGTGCTCGCTGGCCTCCACCACAAGCACGTCGAGGCCGAGTTGCGCGGCGCGCAGGGCGGCCACCAGGCCGCCGCCGGCGCCGGCGACCACGAGATCGGGCCCGGTCGGCCCGGTCACGGGGTCACCTCCGCCGCGGCGATCAGCCGCAGCGCCAGCGCGGTCGGATCCACCACCCGGGCCGGCAGGGTGACGCCGGCCGGCACGTCCACCGCCGAGCAGCCGTTGATCACCGTACGCGCGCCGTCCGCGGCCATCGTCCCGACGACCCCGCCCAGCGCGTCCGCCCAGCGGGAGGGGTCGGCGATCGCGTGCACGTCCAGGTCCAACACCTCGACGCCGAGCAGGTCGGCCGACCAGCCGTAGACCCGGGCCCGGGCCACCATCTCGTCGGCGATCGCCCGGTTGCGGGCCACCGCCGCGCACCGCCGTCCGGTCAGCACCGCCCAGCCGAGGCTGAGCCGGAGCAGCCCGAGGACCGGCACCGGCAGGGTGCCGGCGAGGTCCGCGACGCCGGGGTCGAGGACGCAGTCCGGCAGCAGCGCGTCGAACCCGGCCGGCGCGCCGCGCAACGCGGCGACGACAAGGTCCTCGCTGCGGCGTACCTGCGCGTCGGTGTCCAGGGCGCGCGGCGCGTCCGGCCCGAGGTCGTGCAGCACGACCTCGACGCCGGGCGGCGCGAGCGCGGCGTAGCGCGCCTGCCGGCGGGCCAGTTCCTCGGCGTCGACGTGGATCGGGGTCACGGCGTAGATCCGCACGGTCTTCTCCTAGATCTCGGCGAGCCGGCGCAGGTCGGGCCCGACGTCGGCGCTGTCGGCCAGGCCGGCGGCGACCTCGTGCACGGTCCGGACGGCGTCGGCGTCGAGCAGGCGGCCGAGCAACGCGAGCACGTCGCCCTCGGCCATCGGACGGTGGGCCGCGTCGCCGACCGGGTTGGGCACCTCGACCACCCGGGGCGGCGCGTCGGCGTGGCGCACGGTCACCCGGGCCGCGCGCTCGTCGGGCAGCCGGGCGTCGAGGTCCGGGGCCACGCGAAGCACCACCTTGGCGGCCAGTTCGCGTACCCGTGGGTCGTCGCGCCGGCCCTCGGCGGAGACCGCCGGGTCGACGGCGCCGTGCACAAGCGCGGCGGCCACCACGAACGGCGTCGAGAAGAGCGCGGCCAGCCGGCTGTCCCAGGTCGTCCGCCCCAGTCCGCCGGCGAGCGAGTGCGTTTCGACGAGGATCTCCTCGACCGTGTCGAGGGTCAGGCCGTCGGCGCGCATCAGCAGGGCCGCGTCGGCGGCCGGGTGGGTGAACGAGCACGACGCGTGCCGCTTGAAATAGCCGAGTCGGACCTCCCAGCGCGTGCCGAGCCCGTCGGTCAGCGGCGCCGGGTCGAACCGGCCGAGCACCTCGCCGAGCGACACCGCGGGCGTGCCGGTGTTGCGGGCGACGCCGGCGGCGGCCATCCGCGCCGCCGCCAACCCGGAGAGGTTCGCGGCGCCCAGCCAGGCGTCCCGGACGGGGTTGCCGTCGAGCGCGCTGGCGAAGTGTCCGGCCACCGGCAGGCCGGCGCCCGCGTCGACCGCCGCCGCGACGCCCTCGCCCGACAGCCCGAGCAGTCGCGCGCAGCCGGCCGCCGCGCCGGCGACGCCCCAACTGCCGTGCGGGTGCAGCCCAGGCCGCAGGGTGGTGGCCCGACCGAACCGGGCCGCCACCTCGTAGGCCGCGAGCAGCGCCGTCATCGTCTCCGGACCGGACGCGCCGAGGTCGGCGGCGAGCGCGAGCACCGCGGGCAGGCCGTGCGCCGCCGGATGGCCCTTGGCGTACTTGTGTCCCTCGTCGAGTTCGAGCCGGGCCATCGCCGTCGCGTTGAGCCAGGCGGCGGCCTCCACTGTGGTGGTCGCGCCGCCACCGGCCAGCGGCGCGGGCCCGGGCCCGGGCCGCCAGGCGGCGGCCAGCGCCCGCTGTTCGGCCTGCCGGGCGCCGACCACCGTCACGCCGAGCGAGTCGAGCAGCACCAGACCGAGCCGGTCGCGGACGACGTCCGGGACCTCGGCCCAGCGCAGCCCGGCGGTCCAGGCGCCGAGCCGGGTCACGGCCGCCACGGTGGAGGTCACGTCAGAGCCCCAGGTACGCCGCGCGGACCCGGTCGTCGCGGGCCAGCTCCGGCCCCGGGCCGTCGAGGACCAGGCTGCCGCTCTCCAGCACGTACGCCCGGTCGGCCAGGTTGAGCGCGTGCGCGGCGTTCTGCTCGACCAGCAGCACCGAGACGCCCCGGTCGCGGATCGCCCGGATCGCGTCGAGCACGGTCCAGGTCAACTTCGGCGACAGGCCGGTGGACGGCTCGTCGAGCAGCAGCAGTCGCGGGCCGGCCATCAACGCCCGGCCGATGGCGAGCATCTGCTGCTGCCCGCCGCTGAGCGTCTCGGCGGCCTGGGCGCGCCGCTCGGCGAGGATCGGGAACAGGTCGTAGACCTCGCGCAGCGGCTCGTCGAGCGGCTTGCGCCCCCGGGTCCAGCCGCCCATCCGCAGGTTCTCCTCGACGCTGAGCGGCCCGAACAGCGCCCGCCCCTCCGCCACGTGCAGCAGGCCGCGACCGACAAGCTCGCTCGGTCGTACGCCGTCGGCCCGCCGGCCGTCGAAGGTGATCGTCCCCGCGGTCGGCCTGATCAGCCCGGAGATCGCCTTCAGCGTGGTGGTCTTGCCGGCGCCGTTGGCGCCGACGATCGCCACGATCTCGCCCTCGGCGACCCGCAGGTCGAGCTGGTGCAGGATCTGCAGGCCGTGGTAGCCGGCGCTGAGCCCCTCAAGCGTGAGCATGCGGGTCCTCCCCGAGGTATGCCTCGATGACCCGCGGGTCGCGGGTCACCTCCTCCGGCGCGCCTGTGGTGAGCACCCGGCCCAGGTCGAGCACGAGCACCGAGTCCGACAGCCGCATGACGGCGGCCATGATGTGCTCGACGAAGACGAGCGTCACGCCGTCGGCGGTGCGCAGTTGTTCCAGCAGCTCCATCACCGGCGCCCGCTCCGCGGGCACCAGCCCGGCCAGCACCTCGTCCAGCAGCAGCACGCGGGGCCGGCTGGCCACGGCCCGGGCCAGCTCCAGCCGTTTGAGTGCGGCGGTGGGCAGGCCCTCGGTGGGCGCGTCCCGCCACCGGCCGAGGCCGACCCGCTCGATCAGCTCGGCGGCGGCGGTCCGGGCGGTCCGCTTGGCGGCCCCGCCGGCAAGCACCGCGATGGCGACGTTCTCCAGCACCGTCATCGAGTAGAACGGCCGCATCAGTTGGAACGTGCGGGTCATGCCGGCGGCGGCCACCTGGTGCGGCGAGTGCCCGGTGATCTCCCGCCCGCCCAGGTGCACCCGGCCGGAGTCCGGCCGCAACGCGCCCGCGATGAGGTTGAAGATGGTGGTCTTACCGGCGCCGTTGGGCCCGATGACGCCGAGGATGCTGCCCTCGGCGACCTCGAAGCTCACCTCGTCGACCGCGCGCAGTCCCTTGAACGACTTGGAGATGTTGTCGACCCGCAGCAGCGTCATCGTCGGGACCACCTTTGCCGGATCGTTCCGTAGATGCCCTTCGGCAGGACCAGCACGATGACGATCAGCAGGGCCCCGTAGACGATCACGTCGAGCCCGCTGCGGCCCTGGAGGAACTCCAGCCCGGGCGGCGGGTTGCGCAGCATCGTCGCCGTCACGTCGTTGAGCGGACCCATCACCACCGAGCCGATCACCGGACCCCAGATGGTCGCCACGCCGCCGATCACCGCGGGCAGGATCGCCTGGATCGACACGCTCGACCCGAACGCCAGGTCGGGGTCGATGAACAGGAAGTACTGCACGTAGAACGCCCCGGCGACCGCGGTGATCGCGGCCGAGAGCGCCATCGTCAGCAGCTTGTAACGCATCACCGGGATGCCGACCGCCGCCGCCGCGTCCTCGTCGTCGCGGGCCGCCTTGGTGAACTGCCCGGCCCGGGAGCGGACATACCACACGCTCGCCACGAGCGCGGCGACGGTGAGCGCGAGCGCGACCCAGAAGTAGTTCGGCGAGCTCGGCTCGAACTGGAGCCACCACCACGAGGACTCCGGGCGCAACGGCACGTGGTAGCCGACCGCGCGGTTGACGAAGTCGCTGTTCGTCGCCCAGAGCCGGAGCATCTCGGCGAACGCGAAGGTCGCCAGCGCGAAGTAGGCGCCGCGCAGCTTGTAGCGCAGCGCGAGGAAGCCGATCAGGGTGGCGAACGCGGCGGCGAGCACCATGCCGGCGAGCATCCCGATCCACGGCGAGACCTGGCGTTCGACCAGGAGCCAGGCGCTTGCGTACGCGCCGATGCCGAAGTAGGCCGCGTGCCCGAAGCTGAACATGCCGCCGAAGCCGCTCATCATGTTCCAGCCGATGCTCATCAGCGCGAAGATGAGCACCCGTACCGCGACCGACGCCTGCGCCGGCGGGAGGATCAGCGGCAACGGCACAAGCAGCACGGCGAGCACCGCGATGGCAAGCAGGTGCCGGTTCCACGGCAGGCGGGGCAGCGGTTTGCCGGCCGCGGTCTCCGGCGCCGGCGGGGCGCTGGTGGTCGTCATGCCGACCTCCCGAAGATTCCCTGCGGGCGCAGGAAGAGCACGAGCACGAAGACGATGAACACCGACAGCAACGGCGACTGGCCGGGCAGGTAGATGCCGCCGAGCTGCTCGGCCAGCCCGATGACCAGACCGCCGACGAGCGCGCCGACCACGTTGCCCATGCCGCCGAGCACGACCACCACGAAGGCCACGATGTTGAACAGCGCGCCGGTGGTGGGCTCGATGGTGACAAGCGGCGCGACGAGCGTGCCGGCGGCGCCCGCGCAGGCGGTGCCGAGCGCGAAGGTGACCGCGTAGATCACCCGGGTGTCGATGCCGACGAGTTGCGCGCCGGTGTCGTTGGCGGCCACCGCGCGGATCGCCGTGCCCAGCCGGGTGCGTTGCAGCAGCAGGTAGAGCAGGCCGGCCAGGACCAGCGCGCCGACGAAGGCGAGGATCCGGGACAGGTTGGCCACCGCCCCGAAGATCTGCACGCCGCGGTCGCCGGGAAGCGACACCGAGCGCGGGTTGGCGCCGAAGAACAGCAGCAGCGCGTTCTCCACGATCAGCGAGATGCCGAGCGTGATCAGTAGCTGGTTCTCCAACGGCTTGCCCATCGCGCCGGCCAGGATGCCGCGTTGCACGAGCACGCCGAGCAGGAACATCGCCGGCACGCTCGCCGCCAGCGCGAGATAGGGATGCAGCCCGGCCTGGGTCAGCCCGAAGGTGAGGAACAGGGCCAGCGCCAGGAAGCTGCCGTGCGCGAAGTTGACGATGTCGAGGACGCCGAAGATCAGTGTGAGGCCCATCGCGATCAGGCCGTAGACGCCGCCGATCAGGACGCCGGTGGCCACCGCCTGGACGACCACCACCCCGCTGCCGGAGCGGACGTAGGCGAGCGCGACCGCGAGCACGACAAGCGCGCCGATCAGCGCCAACCGCCGCCACGGCACGGTACGGCCGGTGGGTGCGCGTACCTCGTCGGGCTCCAGGGTCGCCACGTCGCCGGCGGCGGCGACGTGGCCCTGGTCGGCTGGGGACGTCACTGCTTCTTGAAGGCGGGGTAGACGGGCTTGGCCTCCGCCTTGTCGGCCGGGAACACCTGCTTGACCGCGCCGCCCTGGACCTGCATGAGGATCGGGGTGGCGTTCTCGTTCTCCCCGGTCGGGCCGAACTTGATCGGGCCGTTGCCGGCGATCAGGGTCGGCACCGAGCCCTCGGCGATCGCGTCGCGCACCTTGGCCGGCTCGGCGTCGCCGGACCGCTCCAGCGCGTCGGCGATCACCTTGACCGAGTCGTACGCGAGCACCGCGCCGGTGCGGATCTCGTCGTTGTGGCGCTCCTGGTAGAGCTTGGCCAGCGCCTGCATGTCGGCGTTCGTCATGTCGGCGTGGTAGTTCGCGTCGAAGAAGCCCTCGGCCGCGGCGCCCGCCTCCTTGGGGAACTGCGGGAGGTCGAACGCGCCGTTGGCGACGCCGTAGACCGCGTTGAGGGCCGGCGGCTTCACGGTGGCGACGGCCTTGGCCGCCAGCACGCCGTCGCGGTAGTAGCCGGCCACCATCAGCACGTCGGCGCCGCTGGCCTTGACCTGGGTGACCTGGGTGGTCAGGTCGGAGACGTTCGCGGCGTCGTAGCCGATCGCCGGGCCGACCTTGATGCCGGCCTTCTCCGCCTCGGCCTTGAAGGCGTCCCGTACGGCGGTGCCGAACGGGCCCTGCTCGTGCAGCACCGCCACGGTCTTGACCGGCTGGTCGCCCGCCTTGGCCACCTGGTCGAGGAACTGCGCTCCGGCGGTGCCGAGCACGGTGGAGCTGGGCTGCACCCGGAACGTGAACTTGTAGCCCTGGGCAAGGATCGAGTCCGCGCTCGACACGTCGATCACCAGCGGCACCTTGTTGCGTTCGGCCACCGTGGACACGTTCGCGGTGACCGCGCTCTGGTAGGTGCCGACCAGGCCGACCACGCCGTCGGAGATGAGGCGCTGCGCCTCGCTCTGGCCGACCTCCGGCTTGCCCTGGGTGTCGGCGCTCACCAGCTCCAGCTTCTTGCCGCCCTGCGACTTGATGCCGCCGGCGTTGTTGATGGCTTCCACGGCCAGCTTGGCGCCGTTGTCCATCTGCTGCCCGTCGGCCGCGGACGCGCCGCTGAGGGGGTGCAGGGAACCGATCTTGATCGTGTCGCCCGACTGCGCGTCGCCACCGTTGCTCGTGCCGGCGGGTCCCGACCCGCCGCAGGCGGCGAGGGCCAGCGGCAGGGTCAGGGCGAGGTTCAGGGTCCAGGTCTTCCTCATACGTCAGCTCCTGGGGTGACCGTGTTCCGCCGCACGGAACATCGCATGGGGCATGATGCTGGCACTGCCTGTCTACCTGGTCAAGGGCTCACCGGAGAATCCTCTTAATCCCAGCGTGGAGGCGCTTTTGGGGGTTGACCACCGGCTCAGTCAGTGTTGGAATCGTGTTCCGCTGGCGGAAACAGCGCACTGGGAGATGAATACGTGGCAGAGAGTCAGGGCACCGAGACGGCGAGCCGCGTGGCCGACGTCCTCCTCCTGTTCACCGACGGGCCGGACTTCCTCGGCGTCACCGCGATCGCGCGCAGCCTCGACCTGTCCAAGGCGGTCGTGCACCGGATCCTGCAGACACTCGTCGAACGCCGGCTGCTGGTGAGCGATCCCGCGAGCCGCGGCTACCAACTCGGCCCGGCGGCTGCCGCCCTCGGCGCCCGCGCCCTGCGCGAGTCGCAGCTACGCACCGTCGCGATGCCCGTGCTGCGCGAGCTGCAACTCACCACCGGCGAGACGACTACCGTGTCGGCCCGGGTGCACGACGGCCGGGTCTACCTCGACCAGGTCGAGTCCACCCGGGAAATCAAGATGACGGTCGAGGTGGGCCGCCGTTTCCCCCTGCACGCCGGCAGCTCCAGCACCTGCATCCTGGCCTTCCTGCCCGACACCGAGCGGGAGGCCGCGCTCGCCGCCGACCTGCCGTCGCTGACCAGCCGCACCGTGACCGACCGCGACCTGCTCCGCACCCGGCTTGGCGAGATCCGCGAGAACGGGGTCGCCCACTCCGACGGCGAACGGCAGGAGGGCGCCGGTTCCGTCGCCGCGCCGGTCTTCGGCATCGACGGCGCGGTCGTCGGCGCCGTCTCGGTCTGCGGCCCGGCGCACCGGGTCGACGCGACCGCCCGGGAACGCTACGGCCCACTGGTACGGGAGGCCGGCGACCGCGTCTCCCGGGCGCTGGGCTGGTCCGGCGGGCTGCCCAAGTGACCCCACGATCCTGGCTCTACGTGCCCGGCCACCGCGCCGACCGGGTGGCGAAGGCGCTCGCCGCCGGCGCCGACGCGGTGGTCGTCGACCTGGAGGACGCGGTGCCTCCGGCGGCGAAGTCGGCGGCCCGGGAGACCGCGCTGCGCCTGGCCGCCCAGGGCACCCACGACCGGCAGGTGTGGGTACGCGTGAACGACCCGGCCGGCCCCTGGGGCGAGGCCGACATCGACGCGCTGGCCGGGCTCGGCCTGGCCGGCCTGCGGGTGCCGCGCTGCGAGGACCCGGACGTGATCCGCCAGGCCGCCACCCGCGCGGGCCTGCCGCTGCAACTCCTCCTGGAAAGCGCCGCCGGGCTGGCCCGGGCCACCGAGCTGGCCACCGCGCACCCCCTGGTCGCCGGACTCGGGCTGGGCGAGGCCGACCTCTCGGCCGACCTGCGGGTGAGCGGCGACGACGGGTTGGCCTGGGCGCGCGGTTGGGTGGTGGTCGCCGCCCGGGCCGCCGGGCTCCCCTCCCCCGTGCAGAGCGTCTACACCGACGTCGCCGACCTCGACGGCCTGCGCGCCAGCACCGAACGGGCCCGGACCGCCGGCTTCGTCGGCCGCTCGGTGGTCCACCCCCGCCAGATCCCGGTCGTGCACGAGGTCTTCACACCGACCACCGCCGAGGTGACGGCCGCGCGGGCGGTCGTGTCCGCCGCCGCCCGCGCCCAGGAAGCCGGCGAGGTGGCCGTGCTCGACGCCGACGGCCGGTTCGTCGATCCCGCGGTGGTGCGCCGGGCCCGGCTCGTCCTCGACCTGACCGAACCGTCCGAACCACCACCAGGAGGAACGAGTTGACCATCGAGCCGCAGGCCCGCCCGGCGCGAACGGACGACGCCCTACTCGCCGCGGTGACCGCGGGGGTACGGCTCGTCGAGCTGGGACACCCGCACTTCACGGGCATGCCGTGCTCGCCGAACCACCCCGGTTTCCAGATGAGCCTGATCCGCCGGCACGGCGACATGGTCCGCCCGGACGGCGGCTCGGCGGCGAACGAGATGATCGTGACCGGCGGGCACGTCGGCACCCACGTCGACGCGCTCTCCCACGTCAGCCAGGACGGCCTGATGCACGGCGACGTGGACGCCCTCGCGGCGCAGACCGGCGGCCGGTTCACCGCGCTCGGCGCCGAGCACACCCCCGCGTTGTTCACCCGCGGGGTGCTGCTCGACGTGGCCGCCGCGCACGGGGTCGACGTGCTGCCCGCCGGCTACGGCGTGACCGCGGCCGACCTGACCGCCGCCGCCGAACGGGCCGGGGTCGAGCCCGGCCCCGGCGACGTCGCGCTCGTGCGCACCGGCTGGGCGCGGCACTTCGACGACGCGCCGACCTATCTCGGGCAGGCCACCGGCGTGCCGGGCGTCACCACCGACGCCGCCGGGTGGCTGGCCGCGCGGCGGGTGGCCGCCACCGGCTCGGACACCACGGCATACGAGCAGATCAGGCCGGGGGTCGGGCACAGCGTGCTGCCCGTGCACCGGGTGCTGCTCGTCGACGCCGGCATCTACATCCTCGAACACCTCAACCTGGAGCACGCCGCCGACGACGGGCTCACCGCGTTCGTCTTCGTGATGGCGCCGCTGCGCATCGTCGGTGGCACCGGCTCACCGATCCGCCCCCTCGCGGCGGTGACCCCGTGAGTGCGCCGACCGTGGTCCAGCGGTTCGCGGCGGTCGCCGACGACGTGCGACGCGACGGGCTCCCCGACGAGCTGCGGCAGGACGTGGCCCGCCGGGTGCTCGACCTGATCGGCAACAGTCTCGCCGCCACCGGCCTGCCGCCCGCGCGGGCGGTCACCGCGTACGTCCGGGACGCCGGCGGCACGCCGGAGGCGGTCGCGATCGGCACCGGGCTGCGCGTCCCGGCCGCGAACGCGGCGCTTGTCAACGGCACGCTCGCGCACTCGCTCGACTTCGACGACACCCACCTGCCGTCGGTCCTGCACCCCTCCTCGCCCGTGGTGCCGGCGGCGCTGGCGGTGGCCGAGGCGCGCGGCGCATCCGGCGCCGCGCTGCTCGACGCGGCCGGGATGGGCATCGAGGTCGCGGTCCGGCTCGGCATGGGTGGCTACGACCGCGCGCTCGGCAACTCCGAGTTCTTCGAGCGCGGCCAGCACGCGACCTCGATCTGCGGCGCGGTCGGCGCGGCCGTGGCCGCCGCGATGGTCGGCGGCGCGGACGCCGGGGGCATCGCCCACGCGGCCGGGATCGCCGCGAGCATGGGCGCCGGCCTGCTGGAGGCGAACCGGACCGGCGGCACCGTGAAGCGGGTGCACTGCGGCTGGGCCGCGCACTCCGGCGTGGTGGCCGCCGAGCTGGCCCGGCACGGGCTGACCGGGCCGCCGACGGTGGTCGAGGGGCGGTTCGGTTTCCTGCACGCGTTCTGCGGCGAACGGGCCGACGTCGACGCGGTGGTCGACCGGCTCGGCACGCACTGGGAGCTGCCGGGGATCTTTTTCAAGCCGTACCCGTGCAACCACTTCACGCACGCCGGCGTCGACGCGGCGCTGGCCCTGCGCGCCCGGGGCGTCGACCCGGCGGCGATCGAGTCGATCGAGTTGGGCGTGCCGTCGCCGGTGCTGCGCACCATCGCCGAGCCGGCGTCGGACAAGGCCCGGCCGGAGTCCGGCTACCACGCGGCGTTCAGCGGCCCGTACACGGTCGCGGCGGCGTTGCTCGGCGGCGGTGGGCTGGGCCTGGGCCACGACGACTTCACCGACGCGGCGGCGGCCGACGAGGCGCGGCTGGCGCTGGCGGCGAAGGTGCGGTGCGTGGCGGACACCCGCTGCGACGAGATCTTCCCGAACCAGTTCCCGGCTGTCCTGCGGGTCGTGCTGCGCGACGGCACCCGGCACGAGGCGCGTGTCGACGTCAACCGTGGCGGGCCGGAGAACCCGCTCAGCTCGGCCGAGCTGGCCGCCAAGTTCACGTCGAACGCCGCCCGCGTGCCCGACCGGGAGGACATCGCCGCGGCGGTGCTCGACCTGGCCGCCGCCCCGGACGTGGCCGGCCTGATGGCCCGGGTCCGGGGATGATCGAGCGGCTCGCCGCGACCGCCGCGGCCACCGACTGGGCGTCCGCGCCCGCAGCCGTCCGGGACCGGGTCGTCGACCTGGTCGCGGACACGGTCGCGGTCGCCGCGCTCGGCAGCGGGCGGGCCGAGCTGCGGGCGCTGGCCGCCGGGTCCACGGGCTCGGGCGCGTCGACGGTGGTGGGTTCGCCGCACGGCCGGCCCGCCGCCGACGCCCAGTTCCTCAACGGCAGCGCGATCGCGGCGGACCAGTTGCAGGACGGGCACCGCCCGGCCCGCGGGCATCCGGCGTCGCACGTGGTGCCGGCGGTGCTGGCGCTCGCCGAGGACCGGGACCTGACCGGCGCGGAGCTGCTGTCGTCGGTGCTGGCCGGCTACGAGACCGGGGTCCGGGTCGGCCGGGCGATGGGCGGCACGCCGGACGGCGTACACGACATCGGCACCTGGGGTCAGGTCGGCGCCGCCGCCGGGGTGGCCCGGCTGCTGGCGCCCGGCGACGCCGCCGCCGCGCGGCGGGCCGTCGAGCTGGCCGGCTCCGCCGTGCTGCTCAGCGACGCGGCGACAGTCTTCGCGGGGCGTACCGGCGGGCACGCGTTCCTGGGCGCGTCGGTGCAGCTGGGCGCCAGTCTCGGCGCGGCTGCCGTGGCCGGCCTGGAACCGCTGCCCGGCGCGCTGGAGCGGCACCTCGCGGCGGTCGCCGCCCGCGACTGGTCGGCCGCCGGGCCGGACCACGGCCACGAGGTGCTGGCCGGCTACACCAAGGCGCACCCCACCTGCGCCCACCTGCACGGCGTCAACGACGCGGTGGCGGACATCGTGGCCACGACCGGCCCGCTCGCGGACGTGGCCCGCGTCGAGGTGCGCACGTTCGCGCACGCGGCCCGGTTCGACACGGTCGCCGGCAGCGAGCTGGCCGCCCGGTTCAGTGTGCCCACCTCGGTCGCGGTCGCGCTGCTCACCGGCGCGCTCGACGAGACCACGCTGACCACGGCGACGGTCTCCTCGGCGTCCGTACGTGAGCTGGCGGCGCGGGTCGAGGTGCGGCACGACCCGGAGCTGGACGCCGGCTACCCGGCCGGCCGCCCGGCCCGGGTCCGGGTCGTCCGCGCCGACGGCAGCGAGCTGACCGGCGCCGCCGACCTGCCGCGCGGCGACGGCGCGCGGGCCTTCGACCGGGACGCCTCGCGGGCCAAGGCCCGGCGGCTGCTCGACCACCGCTTCCCCGGGCACGCCGACGCCGTGCTCGCCGCGGTCGACGGGCTGGCCGCGGGCGGCGACGCCCGGTCGCTCGGCGCCGCGCTGCGGGCGGCGGCCACATGATCGTCACCCGGCGCGACGGCGCGCTGCGCCTGGTCGAGCAGGTCGAACACGGCCGGGTCGCCGGGGAGCTGGCGGCCGTGTGGGGCAACGACAGGTTCGAGCCGCCGACGCCGGGCCCGCCGGTGCGCACCGCGGCCACCCGGCACGACGAGGGCTGGCGGGCGCGGGACGCCCGGGTGCTCTTCCACGAGCTGGACCGCCGGCCGCTGCACTTCCTGGAGATCGACGCGGCCGAACACGTGCGGCTCTACCGCCAGGGCGTCGAACGGGTGGCGCTCGGCGACGTGTACGCGGGCGTCCTGGTCGGGATGCACTGGACCGGCCTCTACCGGGGCCGGTGGTCGACGCCGGGCGCCCGGGGCCGGCTGGACCTCGGCGCCGACGGCCGGGCCGCGCAGGACGCGGCGGTCGACGCCGAGGAGCGGCGGTGGATCGCGGCGAAGCGGCTGGCCTGGGCGGCGAACGAGCCCCGGGCCGCGTTCGAGACCCGGCTCTGGCACAACTACGAGCTGTTGCAGCTGTGGGACCTGCTCTCGCTCTACCTGTGCGTGATGCCGCCGCAGCCGACCGCCGAGCCGGGTCCGGCCCGGCCCTGGGGTCCGCAACTGGCCGCCCTCGACCATCCGGCCGAGGACGCGCTGCTGCCGCCGGTGCGCACGAACCCGTTCGGCCCGACCGAGCGGATCACCGTGGGGGTCCGGGAGCCGGGCGTGCTCCGGCTGGACCCGTACCCGTTCCGCCGCGCCGG
The DNA here is from genome assembly GCF_056150385.1 of Micromonospora marincola. Lineage (NCBI taxonomy): Bacteria > Bacillati > Actinomycetota > Actinomycetes > Micromonosporales > Micromonosporaceae > Micromonospora > Micromonospora marincola. The sequence goes on from NZ_JAXCFT010000011.1 coordinate 57,687, forward strand.
CGTGACCGTCGACGTGTGCGGCGTGGTCGTGCCGGACCGGGCGTACACGCACGCCGAACTCGCCGCCCGGGTCGGCCGGACGCCGGCCACCGTGACGACCTGGCGCCTCGCGCCGTGGAGCAGCTGATGGACCTCGCCACCGCCCGCGCCGCCGCGTACGCCTTCGTGTTCGGCGAGGCCGGTTTCGCGCAGGTGACCACGATCGACCCGGACGGCTTCCCGGTGGGCCGCACGATGACCGCGTTCCTCGAACCGGACTGGTCGGTCAGCCTGGTGCAGCGCGCCGGCCACCGGCGGCTCGACCAGTGGCGGCGGGACCCGCACACGCTCGTCTCCTGGGTCGGCGCACCCGCGCCCGGTGCGACGAACGAACGTCCGCACGTCTTCGACATCGGCCGGCTGCCGCCCCGCGCGGTGGCCGTACGCGGGACGGCGTCGGCGATGCCCCCGGAGTGGACGCTCGCGGTCTACCGGCGGGAGGTGGCCCGGCAGCGGGCGGCCGGATGCACCAGGGCACCCGTGCGGACCGACGACGAGGTGGCCGCCGAACTGGCCGGGGTGCGGATCGAGCCGGCGCGGGTGCGGTTGGAGGGGTTCGGCGTGGGCGCCGAGTCCCATCTGTGGACGGTGAGGAGAGGAACCGCATGATCAAGACCATCCTCGGTTACGAGATCGAGGAGGGCGTCAGCCCGCAGGAGTACGAGCGCTGGCTCTTCGAGGTGCACGCGCCGGACCTGCTGGCCAACCCCCACCTCGACCGGATCGTCTTCAACAAGGTGCTGCGCCCGGTGCGGCAGGCCTCCGGCGGCACGGCGCACGTGCCGGAGGGCCTCTCGTTCTATCGGATCGCCGAGATGCACTACGCCGACGAGGAGGCGTACGCGAACTACCTGCGCTGGTTCGAGGAGCACCCGCTGCCGGCGGAGCGCGGCCCGGCCGGCCGCACGAAGTTCGTGTTCTACCTGGTCACCGACAGCACCGAGGTGACTCGGGGATGACCGCCGCCACCGTGCTGGCCGGGTTCGCCGCGCTACCGCCGCCGGAGGGCTCCCTGGCCGCGTGGGCGGCGCGGGTCGGCGTCCCGGACGGGGAGTTCCCGCTGATCGGCGCCGGCACCCGGGCGGAGACGTACGTCGCGTTGCGGTGGAACGGCGAGCGGTGCGCGGCGCTCGGGCCGGCGGTCGGGCCGACGCTCGCCGGTCTCGCGGTCGGCGGGGCGCGGCGGCGGACGGTGGCGGAGCTGTCGGCCGCCGTCGACGCCGGGCTGGCCGCCGCGGTCGGGTGGTCGGCGCCCGCCGTGCCGGTGAGCACCGGCGTGCTGGCCGCCACCGTCTGCGCGGCGCGGCTGGCCGGGGTGCCGGCACGCGACCTGCCGGCGCTGCTGGACCTCGCGGCGAGCCTGATGGTGATCGGTCCGCCCGGGGTCGTGCCCGGGCACGACCCGGCCGCCGCCTGGCTCGCCCTGCGCGCCTGGGACGCGGGCATCACAGGCATGCCCGGCGGGCTGGCCCACACCCTGTCGGTGGTGTCCGACGGGCTTCCCGACCGCGTGCCGGCCGGCCAGGACGTCGCCGGACTCGTCGAGGCGCTGCGATGATCGTGCTGAACGTGGCCCGGCCCGCCGGCGAGGCCGACCCGGTCGACCTGGCCGGCGCCGCGCTCGCGGCGGGGCTCGACGGTGTCGCCCTGGCCGACAGCCCGCGGCTGTTCCCCGACTGCCTGGTGGAGACCGAGCGGGTGCTCGCCGCCACCCCGGCCCGCCTCGCCGGGCCGTGCGTGCTCAGCCTCGGGCTGCGGCACCCGGCCACGGTGGCCGGCGCGGTACGTACCCTGGACGCGCATCATCCCGGCCGGCTGCTCACCGTGGTCGGTCGGGGCGAGAGTTCGGTCCGCAACGAGGGGCTGACGCCGCCGTCGCTGCGCGCGTACGAGTCGGCGCTCGACACGCTGCGCGAGCTGACGCCGGCGTCGGCGCTGCTCCTCGGCGCCGCGTCCGGGCCGCGCACGATCGCGGCCACCGCCGCCCGGCTCGGCGGCGTGCTCGTCGACGCGGGCGCGGACCCGGCGATCGTCGGCAGGGCGGTGGCGCTGGCCCGTTCGGCGCGGGCGGACGTGCCGGTCTGGATGTTCGTCCGCGCGGTGGTGACCGGCGGCGACACCGACGCCGAGGCCGCCGCCGCGCCGGTGCTCGGGTCGTGCGCGGCCCGGCTGGCGCAGGCGCCGGACTGGTTCGACGTGCCGGACGCGATGCGCCCCGGCGTCGCCGCCGTCGCCGAGGCGCACGACTACCGGCGGCACGGCACCGCCGACGCCCGTGCCGGCGGCACGGTGCCGGCCGGGGCGGACCGGTTCGTCCGCGACCGTTTCGTGGTGACCGGGGATCGGCACGCGGTCGCGGACCGGTTCGCCGCGTTCCGCGCGGCAGGCGTCGACGGCGTGGTGCTGGCCGGCGCGCTCGACGGGGTGCTGGAGCGGCTCGACGACCTGGGCCGGGCGGTCCGCGACGGGATGACGGGGGACGGACGATGACCGGGATCGACACCGCGCGGATCGCCGCGTTCGCCCACCACGCCCGGGTCGACGACGTTCCGGGCGAGGTCGTCCGCTTCACCCGCGCGCTGCTGCTCGACACGCTCGGGGCGCTGCTTGGTGGCCTGCGCTACCCGGCCGTGCGGGCGCTCGGCGACGCGCTGCGCCCGTCGGTCGCCACCGACCTCCCGTTCGGCCGGCTGCTCACCCTCGGCACGGCCGCGACCTGGCTGGACGCCGACTCCGGCGGGTCCTTCCATCCGCAGGGCCACCGGCTGCCGCCGGTGGCGACGGCGCACCCCGCGCCGCACTCGCTGCCCGTGCTGCTGCACGCCGCCGGGAACGGGGTCGACGACCGGCGGCTCGTCGAGATCTTCCTGATCGCCAACGAGATCGGCATGCGGTTCGGCGTCGGCACCACCCTCCGGCCCGGACTGCACCCGCACGGCATCCACGGCCCGATCGCCGCGGCGGTCGCCACCGCGCTGCTCGACGGTCTTCCCCCGGCCGCCACCGCCACCGCCGTCGAGCTGGCCGGCTCGGCGCCGATGGCCGCGACTCTGGCCGTGCCGATGCGCGGCGGCACCGTCCGCAACCTGTGGACCGGGCTGGGCGCCTGGCACGGCGCCGCCGCCGCCCGTCGCGCGGGCGACGGCGCCACCGCGTCGGCCGCCCTGCTCGGGGACCTGCTCGACGGCCTGGTCTGCACCGACCTGTCCGCCGCGGAGCTGACCTCGGGCCTGGGCAGCAGGTGGCGACTCGTCGACAGCTACCTCAAGCCCTACGCCTGCGCACGCTGGGTGCACCCGGCTCTGGACGCGTTCCGCGCCGCCGTCGCGGGCGTGCCGGACCCGGTACGCGACCGCGGCGGCCTGGCCTCGATCGAGGTCGACACGTTCGCCTTCGCCGCGTCGCTGTCCGCCGCCGAGGTCTCCTCGGACCTGCACGCGCGGTTCTCGGTGCCGGTCAGCCTGGCCACCCTGGCCCTCGACGGCGAGCTGGCGGCGGCCGGCTTCCTGCCCGACCGGCTGGCCCGCCCCGAGGTCGGCACGCTCGCCGCGCTGGTCCGGCTGCGCGAGGAGCCGACGTTCACCGCCGCCCTGCCGCACGAGCGTCCGGCGACGGTCACGGTCGGGTGGCGGGACGGCGGCACGGCGTCGGCCACCGTACGCAACGCCCGCGGCAATCCGAGTGACCCGCTCACCGTCGACGAGGTGGTCACCAAGTTCCGCCGCAACGCCGAGGACGTGCTCACCCCGGCGACCGCCGACGCGGTGGTCGCCGGGCTCCTCGACGACACGGCCGCCGGCGACACCCTGACCCGGGTGGCCGCCGAGGTCGTCGGCAGGTTCTGCCCCTGACCCCCTGCCTTCCTGTCGGTGCCGTCCTGTCTAATGGCTGAGCCACCCCTGCCCCGGGGTGACGCCGGAGAGGACGCGCGTGAGCAGCCTGGAGTCGCTGCGGCAGTTGCTGCAGCAGTCGCACCACGCCCGCCCGGACGACCTGCCGGAGATGGCGATGCGGGCCGCGCACCTGCTTGACGCGCGCGTGCTGGTGATCTACCTGGTCGATCACCAGCAGCGGCTGCTGTTGCCGCTGCTGGGCGGCAGCGCGCCGGCCCGCGAGCCGATCGACGTCGACGGCACGCTCGCGGGGCGGGCCTTCAGCACGGCGTCGACATACGTCGGCGGCAGCGGTGCGGACGGCGTACGGGCCTGGGTGCCGGTGGTCGACGGCAACGAACGCATGGGCGTGCTGGAGGTCGTCGCCGACGAACCGTTGAGCGACGACAGCCTCGACGACTGCGGCGCGGTCGCGACGCTACTCGCCGAGCTGATCACCACGCGCAGTCTGTACAGCGACCGGATCGAGCTGGTCCGACGCCGGCAACCGATGCGGCTGGCGGCGGAGATGCTGCGCGCGCAACTGCCGCCGCTGACCTTCTCCACCGGGCATCTGATCATCAGCGGCATCCTCGAACCGTGCTACGACGTGGGCGGTGACGCGTTCGACTACGCGGTGAACGGCGACATCGCGCACCTGGCGCTCTTCGACGCCGCCGGCCACGGTTCCAGTGGTGGGATGCGCGCGGTGGTGCTCGTCTCGATCGCCCTGGCCGCCTACCGGAACGCCCGCCGGACCGGCCTGGACCTGACCGACACCTACCACCTCATCGACGACACGGTCCGCGCCCACGACAGGTACGGGATGATCACCGCGGTGCTTGCCGAACTCGACCAGCGCAGCGGCGTCCTGCGGGTCATCTCCGCGGGCCACCCGAGCGGAATCGTGCTGCGCGACGGCCGGGTCGCCAAGATCCTCCCCACCCCGACCGCCCTTCCGGTCACCCTCGGCGACCGCCGCCCGCCGGCGGTCGTCGAGGAGGCTCTTCAGCCCGGCGACCACGTGCTGCTCTACACCGACGGCATCATCGAGGCCCGCACCCCCGACGGCGAGGCGTTCGGGATGGAGCGGCTGGTGGAGTTCACCACCAAGGCCTTCGCCGACCGGCTGCCCCTGCCCGAGACCGCCCGCCGGCTCGTGCACGCCATCCTCGAACATCAGGACGACTGCCTACAGGACGACGCGACAGTGCTGCTCGCCGAGTGGCGCAGCCCGGCGCCCGACCGCTCGGACCTGGAACCGGTCACCTCAGCGGCACGTCACCCGTTGCTGACGGAGTCGTGAGCCGGGGCGGCCGTGCTGCTCCGCATCGTGAGCGTGGTCGCCAACTCGATCCCGGTGCTCGGCGTCCGCTCGCCGCGCCCGAGCGCGAGCGCCAGCTCGGTCGCCGCCACCGCCATCTGGGCCAGCGGCTGGTGGACCGTGGTCAACGGCGGATCGACCAGAGCGGCGATGGGCAGGTCGTCGAAGCCCACCACGCTCAGGTCAGCCGGGATCCGCAGCCCGAGCTGACGCGCGGCGTGGTAGACCCCCACCGCCTGGAGATCGTTGCTGGCGAAGATCGCCGTCGGGCGGTCGGCGCGGCCGAGCAGGCGCAGCGCGGCGACCCGGCCGCCCTCGACGGTCAGATCGGCCCGCTCCACCAGGTCGGCGCCGACCGGCAGCTCGGCCGCCTCCATCGCGGAGCGGTAGCCGTCGAGACGCGCGCGGCAGCACAGGATCCGGTCCCGGCCGACGATCATCGCGATCCGGCGGTGCCTAAGGTGGATCAGGTGCCGGGTGGCCGACCGGCCACCCGCCCAGTTCGTCGCTCCGACGAAGGGAACCCCGTCGGGCAGCTCGCCTGTGGGATCGAAGACGACGAAGGGGATGCCCCGGGCGCGCAACTGGTCGCGTTGCTCGCTCGACAACTGGGCGACCGAGATGACGCAGTCCGGGCGGCGGGCGAGCGTGTCGTCGATCCAGTACCGGACCGCGCTGCGCTCCGGGCCGAACTCGGTGAGCACGACGCCCACCCTGTTCTCGCGGGCGACCTGCTCCACGCCGCGGATGACCTCGACGCCCCACATGTGTTCCAACTGGTCGAAGACGAGCTCGACCAGGTTGCTGCGGGTGGACGCGGTCGGCCTGCGGTATCCGTACCGGTTGATCAGCGCCTCGACGCGGGCCCGCGTCTCCGACGCCACGCCGGAACGCCCGTTGATGACCTTCGAGACGGTCGGTACCGACACCCCGGCGGTCTCCGCGATGTAGGAGATCGTCACCGGCCGGCCGGGAGCGCCGCCCGCGTCGGCCCGCTCGGCGACCACCTCGTCCGACTCGGCGTGCGACAACCTGACTCCCCCCACGCCGGTCCCGACGGTTCGCGCCGCAAGGATATCGCCCTGTCCGGTCCCCGTGTCCGACCGCCGTCCGCGGTGCCGGAAAGTTTCTCGGCGAGGAGGCGGCCTCCCGGCTCGCGCGGCATCTCCGACGCGAACGGAGTAGCCGTGCGATGCATTGACGCTCGTCATGGAGGGGCGTAGCGTTCGGCCCGAAACTTTCCATCGTGTATGGAAAGTTTCCATGGCTTGCGGGAGCCGTGCAGCGTTCGGCGGAGGCAACGGGCAGCCTCCGCGAGAACCCACCCTGCGCGCGTCGCGCGCGTCTCCGCTCGCTTCCGACGTGGAGACCTCTGGCGCACCGCAACCCACGCGGCGCCCCGGGTCGGCGATCGACCCGCGGCGCGCCGCCCACAACGGCAAGAGAGAACGCGATGAGTCTGCAGAGCATACGAAGAACTCGCCTCCGTGTCGGCATGCTCGCCGGCGGCGTGGCAGCGGTGCTGACGGCGTCGATGATGATGCCCGTCGGCGCCCAGGCAGCCGCCGGCTGCCGGGTGGCGTACGCGGTGTCGTCGCAGTGGCCGGGCGGGTTCACCGCCGCGGTGGACGTGACGAACCTCGGCGACCCGGTCAACGGCTGGCGGCTGGCCTGGACGTTCCCGTCCGGCCAGCGGGTGACCCAGGCGTGGAACGCCACGGTCACCTCGTCGGGCAGCCAGGTCACCGCGACGAACGTCAGCTACAACGCCGCCATCGGCACGAACGCCACCGCGTCCTTCGGCTTCAACGGATCCTGGTCGGGCAGCAACACCGCGCCGGCCGCCTTCACCCTCAACGGCGTCGCCTGCACCGGCCCCGGCGGCACGCCGTCGTCGACGACGAGCCCGTCGTCGACGCCCTCCCCCACCCCGACGCCCACCACCTCGCCGTCGACGCCACCGACCACCCCGCCCCCGGCCGGCGACCCGATGGCCACGGTGGCCGCGATGCAACCCGGCTGGAACCTCGGCAACACGCTCGACGCCATCCCGGACGAAACCGCCTGGGGCAATCCCCTGACCACGCAGGCGCTCCTGCGACACGTACGGTCGCAGGGTTACCGCAGCATCCGGTTGCCGATCACGTGGAGCAACCACCACGGCCCGGCGCCCGACTACACCATCGACGCGACGTGGTTGAACCGCGTCCGCCAGATCGTCGACTGGTCCCTCGCCGAGGATCTCTACGTGATGGTCAACCTCCACCACGACTCCTGGCAGTGGCTCAACACCTATCCCGCCGACCGGACGGGCGTGACGAACCGCTACCGGGCGCTCTGGACGCAGCTCGCCACGACGTTCCGTGGCTACTCGTCGAAGCTGGTCTTCGAGAGCATCAACGAGCCGCAGTTCGCCGACATCACCGACGAGCAGGGTGACACCGCGACGCGCGAGCTCAACGCCGAGTTCGTCCGCCTCGTGCGCGCGACCGGCGGCAACAACGCCACCCGGCTGCTGGTCCTGCCCACCCTGCACACAAGCGGCGAGCAGGCCCGGCTGGACGCGCTGGCGGCCGGCATCAGCCAACTGCACGACCCGAACCTCGCCGCCACCGTGCACTTCTACGGGTGGTGGCCGTTCAGCGTGAACATCGCCGGCGGCACCCGCTACGACACCAATGTCGAGCAGGATCTCGTCGGCACGTTCGACCGGGTCCACGACACCTTCGTCGCCCACGGCATCCCGGTCATCATCGGCGAGTGGGCGTTGCTCGCCTGGGACCACACCCGACCCGGCATCATCGAACGGGGTGAGTTCCTGAAATACCTCGAAGCGGTCGGCTACCACGCCCGCACGCGGAACCTCACCACGATGCTGTGGGACGCCGGCCAGTTCCTGAACCGCGCCGAGCTGCGGTGGCGCGACCAGGGCGTGTACGACATGCTCAAGGCGAGCCTGACCACCCGCTCCGGCACCGCCTCCAGCGACCAGGTGTACGTGCCGCGCACCGGCACGATCACCGCCAAATCGCTTACGCTCAACCTCAACGGCCTGACGTTCCGCGGTCTCTGGCAGGGCGGCACGCAGTTGGCGAGCGGCGCCGACTACACCGTCTCCGGCACCACGGTCACGCTCACCTCGGCGGCGCTGACCCGCCTCGCCGGCAACCGGGCGTACGGCGTCAACTCCAGCATCGAGGCCCGCTTCTCCCAGGGCGTGCCCTGGCGGATCGACATCATCAGCTCCGAGCCGCCCACCCAGTCGGCCACCACCGGCACGACCAGCTCCTTCGCCATCCCCACCCAGTTCCGCGGCGACCAGCTCGCCACCATGGAGGCCACCTACGCCGACGGCAGCCCCGCCGGCCCGGCCAACTGGACGCCGTACAAGGAGTTCTGGGGGAACTTCCAACCCGACTACACCGCCGGCACCATCATCCTGAAGCCGGAGTTCTTCGCCGAGGTGAACGACGGCACGGTCACCCTCACCTTCCACTTCTGGAGCGGCACGAAGATCTCGTACCGCATCACCAAGGCCGGCACGTCGGTGACCGGCGCCGCCACCTGATGCCCGGCGGTGCCGCGGAATTGTCCCGCCGCGGCACCGCCGTCGCCGGCTTCGATCGCCGTCGACCCCACGGCATCGGGATCCCTGTATGCTTTGCCACGGCCGACCCACCAGCCGTGGCAGAGAAGCAGTGAGCGGACCAGCAGCGAGCAGCAAGTCAGTCGTTCTCGACGCGATCCGGGCGGCCGGCACGATCAGCCGGGTCGGCCTGATCAAGGCCACCGGCTTCACCGCGCCGACGATCTCCAACCTGGTCCGGAAGCTCATCGACGAGGGCCTGGTGGTCGAGACCGGGCACGCGAAGTCGACCGGGGGCAAGCGGCGGGTCCTGCTCCAGCTCGACCACACGTCCCGGTACGCCGTCGGCGTGCACCTGGACCACGGCGTCATCACGTACGCCCTGACCAACCTCGGCGGCGCCGTGGTGGCCCGGATCTCCCGGCCGGGCGCGGGCGCCGAGGAGCCGGCGGTCGTCGTCGCACGGATCGCCGCCGAGATCGCCACGCTTGTCGACGGCGTCGGCGTGGAACGGGCCCGGATCCTCGGCGTCGGCCTGGTGTTTCCGGGCCCGGTCGACGCCGCTCGGGGCATCGGCGGCCCACCGGACGTGGGCCTCGCCCCGGCCATGCGACAGTGGACCGGGTTTCCGCTGTCCTCGGCGCTGGGGCAGGTGACGGCGCTGCCTGTGGTGCTTGACAACGACTCGACCGCGGCGGCGCTCGGCGAGCACTGGACGGGCGGGTTCGGCGCCGCCACCTCGGCCGCCGCCCTCTACATGGGCACCGGCATCGGCGCCGGCCTGGTCATCGGCGGCGTCACCTACCGGGGGCCGAGCGGCAACGTCGGCGAGTTGGGGCACGTGTGCGTGTCCGCCGACGGCCCGCGGTGCTGGTGCGGCGCCCGGGGGTGCGTGGAGGCGGTGGCCGGGCCGGCCGCGGTGGTCGCCGCCGCACGATCGGACCCGGCGGCGGCCCGCGCGACGGGTCTCGCCGCCGCGGCCAGGCGGCCCTCGGTGGTCGCCGACTTCGCCGCGATCAGCCGCGCCGCGCGGCGGGGCGAGCCGCACGCGCTGGCGTTGCTGGAACGGTCCGCCCGGCACGTCGGCGCAGCCGCCCGGACCCTGGCGAACCTCATGGACCTCGAGGTGCTCGTGTTGACCGGGCCGAGCCTGGCCGCCGCCGGATCGGTGTATCTCCCCATCGTCCGGCACGAGCTGCGGACGTCCTTCTCCCGGGGCACGCACACCGTCGACGTACGCCTCTCCCGGTCCGCCGCCACGGCGTCGGCCGTCGGGGCCGCCGCCCTGGTCCTCGAATCCGAACTCGTCCCGTTGGGTTATGGTCCACGCCCGCCCGAGCGGGCCCGGCTCACCGAGTCGGCCGGCTGACGGAACCGGGAGGAGCGGAATGGACGACGTGTGGCAAACGAGCGCGGTGGGCCTGGTGCTCGCCCGACCGCCCCGCCTGCTCGGCGCCGAGCCGTTCTTCATGGAGTTCATCGCGGGCATCGAGGAACGCCTCGCCGAACACGGGCGATCGGTGCTGCTGCACGTCGTCGCGCACCACGCCGCCGAGGTCGACGCGTACCGCAGGTGGGCACGGCAGCGCCTGGTCGACGCGGTGGTGCTGGTGAACCCGTCGGTCGACGACACCCGGCCGGCGGTGCTGCGGGACCTCCGCCTGCCCGTCGTGGTGGCGGGTGAGCCGACCCCCGGCACCCCGGCGGTACGCCGGGACGACGTCGGATCGATGCGGGCGGCCCTGGCGCACCTGGTCGACCTCGGGCACCGCCGGATCGCCCGGGTCACCGGACCCGGCGCGCTCCTGCACACCCGCACCCGCACGGCCGCCATGCGCTCGGCCGCCGCGGTGGCCGCGGTCGACGTCGTCGTCGTGGAGGGCGACTACTCGGAGGAGTCCGGCGCGACGTTGACCACCAGGTTGATGGACGACCCCGAGCCACCCACCGCGATCATCTACGACAACGACCTGATGGCGGTGGCGGGCCTGCGCGCGGCGACCGAGTCGGGGCGTCAGGTCCCCCGCGACGTCAGCCTCATCGCCTGGGACGACTCCAGCCTCTGCCGCCTGGCCTCGCCGGCGCTCACCACGATGAGCCTGGACGTGCACACGTTCGGCGCGTTCGTGGGCCGGTCGGTGCTGCGGCTCGTCGACGGCGAGGCGGTGCCGGAACGGTGGTGCGACACCGAGACCGTGGTCGCCCGGGAGACGACCGCCGCACCCCGACAGGCACATCGACCAGCTTGACTTAATGAGGTTAATAAACAAAGCTCCGAGACGCGCTCCCATCGACGCTCCCCTCTAGCACTCAGGAGAGCATCAATGACACGTCGTCATGCCCTGCTGGCGTCGGCAGCCGCCGGCACGCTCGTGGCCGCCAGCCTGGTCGCGGTCACCCTGCCCGCCACGGCCGCGACCACCGGTTGCACGGTCGCCTACACCGTGCAGAGCCAGTGGACCGGCGGATTCACCGGCAACGTCGCCATCACCAACCTCGGCTCCGCGCTGACGAGCTGGACCCTGACGTTCGACTTCCCCAACGCCGCCCAGCGGGTCACCCAGGGCTGGAACGCCACCTGGTCCCAGTCCGGCGCGCGGGTGTCGGCGGCCAGCCTGAGCTGGAACGGCGCGCTTGCCACCGGCGGTTCCACCACCATCGGCTTCAACGGATCGTGGAGCGGCGCCAACCCCGTACCCTCCTCGTTCGCGCTCAACGGCACGACCTGCACCGGCTCGGCCAGCCCGTCCCCGACGACGCCCACCGGCCCACCGACCACGACACCGCCCACCACCACCCCGCCCACGACCACCCCGCCGACCACCACTCCCCCGACGACCACCCCACCCGGCGGGGCCGCGCCGAGCCTGCGCGTCTCCGGCAACCGGCTGCTGACGGCCGGCGGCGCCACCTACCGCCTGCTCGGCGTCAACCGGGCCAGCGGTGAGTTCGCCTGCGTACAGGGCAAGGGCATGTGGGACAGCGGCCCGGTCGACCAGGCGTCCGTCAACGCGATGAAGGCGTGGAACATCCGCGCGGTCCGGATCCCGCTCAACGAGGACTGCTGGCTGGGCCTCTCCGGCTCGCCGAGCGGCGCCACCTACCAGCAGGCGGTCAAGGACTACGTGAAGCTGCTCGTCGCCAACGGGATCAACCCGATCCTCGACCTGCACTGGACCCACGGCCAGTACACAGGCAACATCTCGGCCTGCTCCGACGTGAACGCCACCTGCCAGAAGCCGATGCCGAGCCGGCAGTACACGCCGCAGTTCTGGACCGGGGTGGCGAACGCGTTCAAAGGCAACGACGCGGTGCTGTTCGACCTGTTCAACGAGCCCTACCCGGACGCCGCCAACAACTGGTCGGACATGACCGCCGCCTGGAAGTGCCTGCGCGACGGCGGCACCTGCACCGGCATCACCTACCCGGTCGCCGGCATGCAGGAACTGGTCGACGCGGTACGCGCCACCGGCGCCACGAACGTGCTGCTGGTCCCCGGCCTGACCTGGACCAACGACCTGAGCCAGTGGCTGACCTGGAAGCCGACCGACCCGCGCGACAACATCGTGGCCTCGTGGCACTCGTACAACTTCAACGCCTGCGTCACCGAGACCTGCTGGGACAGCCAGATCGGCGCGGTGGCCGCGCAGGTGCCGGTGCACGCCGGTGAGATCGGCCAGGACACCTGCGCGCACGACTACATCGACAAGCTGATGACCTGGCTGGACCGCAACCGGCTGGGTTACACCGCGTGGACCTGGAACCCGTGGGGTTGCAGCGGCGGCAACGTGCTGATCGAGGACTACAACGGCACCCCGACCAAGAGCTACGGCGAGGGCTACCGCGCCCACCTGCTCACCGTGACGCCGTAGCAAGACCTCAACTGTGGGGTGTGGGTGCGGCGGAGCCGCGCCCACACCCCACAGCCGGTCAGGGCGTCCAGCGTACGTTCGGGTTCACCCGGCCGGACCAGTCGAAGACGGCCATGTTGTCCCACTGGTTCCCGGTGCCGTTGATGTTGGCCGGGTCCCAGCCGTTACCCCGCACGGCGTACCAGGTCGGCTCCCAGTAGAAGACACCGATGGCCCCGGCGTTGCGGGCCGTGTTCTGGACCCAGTCGAACTCCTGGGCCTGCCCGGCCCAGGTCGCGCCGATGCCGTCGCATGTCGCGTCGCCGATGGCGTTCGGCTCGCCGTCCGCGTCGGCCCGGGTGAAGGGGTACGCGGTCTCCACGATCACCACCGGCCTGCCGTAGCGACCGCGCAGGTCGACGATGTTGTTGTAGAGGTTGGCCAGGGTGCCGTGCCACATGCAGTAGTACGACAGCGCGGTGATGTCCCACTGCACGCCCTGGGCGCGGATGCCGTCGTAGAACCAGCGGGCGTTGGCGTTGCTGTCGGCGTCGGCGGTGTGGATCATCACCGGGATGCCGCCGCCGCACGCCTTGGTCGCGTTGTAGCCCTGCTTCAGCAGGCTCGCAAGCGGGGCGAAGTCGTTGTTGACGACCTTGCCCTCGTTCCACAGCATCCCGACGTTGATCTCGTTGCCGATCTGCACACTGTCCGGTGGGGTGCCCTGCCCGCTGAGGCTGGCGCAGACGTCGTAGGTGAAGTTGTACACGTCGGTACGGAGCTGGCTCAGGTTGTGGCCGGCCCAGGCGGCCGGCTTGTACTGCTTGCCGGGGTCGGCCCAGGTGTCCGAGTAGTGGAAGTCGACGAGCACCTTCAGGCCCTTCGCCCGGGCCGCCCTCGCCTGGGTCAACACCTTGCTCTTGTTGTTGTAGCCGCTGATCGGGCTGTTCCAGACGCGCAGTCGGACGTAGTTGACGCCGACGGACTTCAGGATGTCCAGCGGGTCACGGGCGACGCCGCCGGCGTCGTAGTACCTCGCGCCGAGATCCAGGCTGCGCTGCAACGAGGAGACGTCGGCGCCCCGCATGCTCAGCGTGTTCGCGGCGGAGACGGGCGCGGGTGTGCCACCGAGCGTGGCGCAGACGGCGAGGACGCCGGCCGTGACGGCCCCGATCAGGACTCTGGGGCGGCGGCGCGGAGGTGTGCTCACGGGACTCCTTCGTTCGGAAGCGCTCAGCCCACGACGCAGGGAGCGCCGTTGAGCGAGAAGGCGGTAGGCGGCACGTCGCTGGCGCTCCACCGCCCCTGGATACCGAAGGTCGTGGAGCCGTTCGGCGCGAGCACGCGGTTCCAGTCGACGTTTCGGGCGGTGACGGCGGCGCCGGTCTGTCCGACCGTGGCGTTCCACGCCGAGACGACCTGCTGGTCACCCGGGAAGCTGAAGGTGACGATCCAGCCGTCGATCGGCGCCGACCCGGTGTTCTCGATCGTCAGCGTGGCCACGAAACCGGTCCACCACTCGGACTGGTTCCGGTAGGTGACCCGGCAGGTCGAGGGCGGCGGGGGCGTCGGGGTGGACGTGGTCGGCAGGGAGACCGTGTTCGTCGCGATCGACACGTTGCCCGCCGCGTCCCGGGCCCGGACGTAGTACAGGTTCCGCAGCGGCGTCGACGGGGGCAGCGACGCCGTGTACGTCGTTCCCGGCACGGTGGCGATCAGCGTGGAGGTGTACCAGCCGTCGAACCGGTAGACGTTGTATCCGAGCACGCCGACGTTGTCCGTCGACGGCGACCAGGACAGCGTGCCGGTCGAGGCGGTCACCTCGCCGACGGTCAGGTTCTGCGGGGCGCTCGGCGGGGTGGTGTCCGGGCCGGTGTCCGTCACCGGGGTGACCACGGTGAGCGTGTCCGACGAGGCCGAGCGGTGTCCCAGGCTGTCCCGGGCGGCCACCCGGAACGAGTACTGCTGGCCCGGCCGAAGGTAGTTGCTGATCGTGGTGGTGGTGACGTTCCCGACGCTGGCGCTGTAGATGACGTCGTCGAACGCCTGGTAGTACGTGATGTCGTAGCCGACGACGGCGCAGCAGCCGGGCATGGAGGCCGTCCAGGTGAGGGTGACGGTTCCGGCCCGTACCTGGCTCGCGGTCAGGTTCGTCGGCACGGTCGGCGGGAACGGCGACGTGTTAGGCGTGCTCGGCGCCGTGGTCGGCGTCGACGGCGGGGGTCCGGTCGGATCCGCGACGGACACCGCGGCCCCGCCGGGCGCCGGGGCGACCCCGGGGTACGCGGTGGACGCCACGGTGCCGGCGGAGGCCGTCGGCACGACGCCCAGGGCGGTGGCGAGCACCGCAGTCGACAGCACGACGGCGGCCAGCGGGCCCGGCCGCAGGCGACGGAACAGTGTGGACGGGGAGACGCCTGTCATACCTCGACGATGCCGGCAGGATATCGATGATCGCCAACGTGTCTCACGCCTCGGTCAGCACGGCGGCTCGACCGTCGAGCAGCGCTGCGGGATTGTTCATCGGGGCGACACGGCTGAAGAACATCCAGGCAGTTGGATACCGCTGTGCAGAAAACACGGATCGCGATATCCATCCTGCTCGCCACGGTGATGGTGGTGGCCGTCGGCGCCGCGCCCGCACGGGCCGCCACCGACCTCACGCTCACCCTCCGGGCGTCCGACATGGGCCTGGACCCGGCGGTCATCCGCCAGGTCGTGCCGCAGATCCAGGCGGAGATCCGCCAGGACGGCGGGCTCGGCGCGTCGATCAAGCAGGACCTGCGGGACCATCCGCCCGGCGGGGTAGCCACCCTCGACATCTCCTCGGTGCCGGACTTCGACGGCGCGCTGACCCTGACCCCGGACGGGGCCGGGATGACGATCACGGTGCCGGCGGCGGAGGTGCAGTCCTCGTCGTGGTGGAGCCAACTCGTCGCGCTGACGGTCGGCGCCCTCGCCGGCTACGGGCTACGGATCCTGTGCATCGGATGGCTTACGGCCTCCGGGGTGGGCGCGGCGACCGTGCCGCTGATCTGCACCCCGATGCAGGGGGCCGTGACCGGTTTCGTCAGCGGCCTGATCGCGCACGCCTTCGCGGGCGACCTGGCGACAAGCGGGGCGTGGGTGGACATCATCATCCGCACGATCGTCGGCCTGGCCGTCGGCTTCGTCTGGGAGAAGTGGGCGTCGGGCTTCGCGAAGAACTATCTGCCGGGCGCGCTGAAGAACATCGGCCAGTGGATCCTCACCAAGGTCCCCGCGCTCCAGGCGGTCTTCGGCGCGCCGACCGCGGTCGCGACCGAGGAGGCCGCCGAGCTGGCGATCGAGCTGGAGGAGCAGCTCGCCTGGGAGATGCGCGGCTGGAACGTCGAAGGTCGGCCGCTTCCGGACATGCTGCCGCCGCCCACCCCGGGGCGGCTGTTCGTCCGGGGTGCCGACCCGAGCGTGATCCGGGTCGGCGACACCTACCATTCGGTGGAGTCCGGTGGCGACGGCCTCTACACGAGGTCGGCGCCGAGCCTGGCCGGGCTGGGCGACGTGCCGCCCCACAGGATCTGGAGCAACCCCGGCCTGGCCGAGCTGTGGGCGCCGCAACTCGTCGCCATCGGTGGCCGCTACTACGTCTACTTCTCCGCCGGGGCGGGCGCCGCCCACCGGATGTACGCCATCAGCTCGTCCTCGCCCACAAGCGGCTACGGCACCCACCAGAAGCTGAACCTGCCCGACGACAGGTGGGCGATCGACGGGGCGCCGTTCACCTTCGACAACCAACTGTGGTTCGTGTGGTCGGGCTGGGAGGGCACCGCGAACATCGAGCAGAACCTCTACCTCGCCCGGATGACCAACCCCACCACGCCGGCCGGGCCGCGGTACCGGATCTCGCAACCGCGGGAGTCGTGGGAACGGGTCGTCGGCGAGCCCTTCGTCAACGAGGCGCCGGAGCCGATCGTCGACCCGAACGGGCAGTTGCACATCGCGTACTCGGCCAACGGCTCGTGGAGCGAGCAGTACTGCCTCGGTGACCTGCGGCTGCGCAAGGGCGGCGACCCGACGTACGTGTGGGACTGGTACAAGTCGAACGGCTGCGTGCTCGGCTCGAACGCGGCGACCATGATGTCCGGGTACCGTGCCGTGCGCAACGTCAACGGGCCCGGCCACCACAGCTTCGCGCTGCCCGGCGGCGACGCGCGCAACGGGGCGCCGGCCGGGTCGAGGGGCCGGTTCCTCTATCACGGCGTGCCGGAGGGCATGACCTACAAGTGGGACAACCGGGTCTGGTACGAAGGCGCCTTCACCTGGTGGAACGCCATCCCGTACGCCCGACGGAACGTGCCGGGAGCCAATGTCGACACCGGCTACAGCTTCGGGATGACCGAGGATCCGGACGGCCCGTTGCCGGCGCCGCCGCCGGTGACGACGCCGGCGCCGGGCAACGTGGACCTGCGCGTGCTTCCACTTGGTGACTCCATCACCTTCGGGGTCGGTGGAACCCCGGCCGGGACCGGTTACCGGGCCCGCCTGTGGGACCAACTGGCGGCCAAGCCCGGTGCGCTGGACTTCGTCGGGTCGGTGGACTCCGGACAACTGCCCGACACCGACCACGAAGGGCACCCGAGGTGGCGGATCAGCCAGATCGACGAGCTCGTCGGCGACTGCACGGTGCGCCGCTACCGGCCCAACGTGGTAACCCTGCACATCGGCACCAACGACATGGCCTACGGCGACGACCTCGCCGCGGCGCCGGCGCGGCTGAAGGCGCTCATCGAACACATCCTCCGGCTGGCTCCGGAGACCACCGTGCTGGTGGCCACGCTCGTGCCGTCGTCGACGAGCGTGACCAACAGCCGGATCCAGCAGTACAACGCCCGCATCCCCGGCATCGTCGACGAACTGCGCGACGAAGGACGGTCGGTACGGCTGGTAAGCATGAACGCGGTGACCACCGCGGACCTGACCGACTCGTTGCACCCGAACAACACCGGCTACCGCAAGATGGCTGACGCGTTCGGCCGGGCCGTCACCGACGCCCTGGCCGAAGGGCTCATCCGGCCCCCGGTCGCCGGCGACTCCGCCCCGTGCGGCAGCCCGGCCGGCAACCCGCCCGAAGGGCCCCGCCCGGCCGGCTGGAACTGGGTCGGTGAGATCGCCGCCGGTACCGGCCCCCGCGAGCAGGTCCGCTTCGCCGACCTCAACGGCGACGGCCGCGACGACTACCTGCTCGTCGGCGACCAGGGACAGGTCCGGTTGTGGCTGAACCGGCGTAGCGGTGACGGCTTCGGCTGGCAGTTCCGGGGCGAGGTCGCCGCGGGCGCCGGCCCCCGCGAGCAGGTCCGGTTCGCCGACCTCGACGGCGACGGCCGCGACGACTACCTGCTCGTCGGCGATCAGGGCCAGGTGCAGGCGTGGCTCAACACCGGCACCGGCGACGCGGTGTCCTGGACGGCCATGGGTACGGTCGCCCCCGGGGTCGGCGGCACCCGCGACCAGGTCCGCTTCGCCGACATCGACGTGGACGGCCGCGCGGACTACCTCGTCGTCGGTGAGCAGGGCCAGGTGCGGGCCTGGCTGAACGCGTACGGCGCAGGCGGCTGGGGGTGGAGTTACCAGGGCGAGGTCGCCTCCGGAGTGAACTCGACCCGGGACCGCGTCCGGTTCGCCGACCTCGACGGCGACGGCCGCGACGACTACCTGACGGTGAGCGACCAGGCGCAGGTCCGTGGCTGGCTGAACAACGTCGGCGGCGAACGGCCGTGGATCTATCAGGGAGACGTCGCCGGCGGTGTCGGCGCGACAAGCGCCGAACTCGTCCTGGCCGACGTCAACGGCGACGGCCGCGCCGACTACCTCGTCGTCGGCGAGCAGGGGCAGGTCCGAGCCTGGCTCAACGACAGGTACGGCCGCCCGGACCCGTGGGACTGGCAGGGCCTGATCGCGACAAGCGGCGTCGGCCGGGAGCAGGTACGCCTGGCCGACCTCAACGGGGACGGCCGCGACGACTACCTCGCGGTGGGCGCGCAGGGCCAGGTTCGGGCCTGGCTCAACGTACGCGACGGTGACCGGGTCGGCTGGGACTGGCGGAACGAGGTCGCCGCCGGCGCCGGCCCGCGCGAGCAGGTACGGTTCGCCGACCTCAACGGCGACGGCCGCGACGACTACCTGCTCGTCGGCGACCAGGGGCAGGTCCGGTTGTGGCTCAACACGGGCACCGGCGACAACGTGGCCTGGACCTCGGCGGGTCAGGTCGCCACCGGCGCCGGCGCCCGCGACCGGGTGCGGTTCGCCGACCTCGACGGCGACGGCCGCGACGACTACCTGGTCCTCGGCGACCTCGGCCAGGTCCAGGGCTGGCTGAACACCGGCACCGGCAACGCCGTGGCCTGGACGGCACAGGGCGAGGTGGCCGCCGGCGTCGGCGCGGCCGGAGACACCGTCACCTTCGCCGACCTCGACGGCGACCGCCGCGACGACTACCTCGTCATCGGTGCGTACGGGCAGATCCGCGCCTGGGTCAACAACCGGGGTGGACCCGGCTCGGCCTGGCTGTCGCTCGGCGAGGTCGCCTCGGGGGCCGGCTACCCGGGTAGCCGGGTGGAACTCGCCGAGATCAACGGCGACCGCCGGGCCGACTACCTCGTCCTCGACGATCAGGGCGGCGTTCGAGCCTGGTTCAACAACGGTGCGGCCGGCGGGCCCGCGCCCGGCAACCCGACACCGCTGCCGGGCGAACCGAGCCCGCCGATCCCCGGCGACGGTACGGACCCGCCGCTCTGCGTCGCCAACCGCTGTTCCTGACCGACCACGTCGTCGGGGCGGGCACGGAGAAGACCCGTGCCCGCCCCGGGACTCAGCAGCCGAGCCGCTTGCTGGAGAGGGCGATGTCGTCGATCCACAGGTCGAACGCGCCGGGCGTCGTGCCGCCCTGGTAGAGCTGCCAGCCGATCTTCACCGTGTCGACGGTCGGCAGGACGAAGGGCACATCGTTGCCGCCGTGCTCGGTCGTGGAGGCGGTCAGCTCCGGGTTCGCGACGCCGTCGATCCACACCGTGACGCGGTTGTCCGCCGCGTCGAACTTCCACTCGACGCACTGCCAGGTGTCCTCGGTGACCGGGGCGGACTCCCGCCAGTTGGTCCAGTCGCCGGTCGGGCCCCCGTCGGCGCCGACCCCCCAGAAGGTTCCGGGGACGGTGGGCGCGTACTGGCCACCGATCGGACGGACGACCTCCGCGCTGCCGGCGCCGGTCGCCTCCACGAGCGTGAAGTGCGCCCAGTCCGGGGCGGTGGGGAAGGCGTCGACGCGCAGACGCATCCGGCCGTAGAAGCGGTTACCCGGCGCGGCGAGGTCGTCGACCCGCAGGAAGGCGCGTCCGTTGTCGACCGTGTGGACGTGCAGCACCTGGTTGCCGTGGCGGGCACGCTCGACGGTGAGCGTGCCGTGACGGGTGTCGACGCCCCACTTCAGCGTGCTGGGCCCGCCGGCCGGCAGTCGCTCGAAGTCCTCACAGAAGAGCACGCCCCGGGGGCAGGAGCGCGGGGAGGCACCTGACGCGCCGGCCGGAACGCTGCCGGCCGCGGTGCCGAGGAGCAGGGCGGCGCTTAACACCGCGAGGAAACTACGCATGTCATCCTCCATGAGTTGACGGCCGGTCGCGCACCCGGGCCCGGAGCCGGTGGCTCCGGGCCCGGTCCGCGTCCCGGCGCGGGGCGCCGGCGCGTGTCGACGGTCAGGGGCTGGTGCAGGAGAGGTTGCCTGGTGCCGCGTTGCTGCTGCCGTTGACCAGGAAGCCGAAGGTGGTCGAGGCGTTCCCGCCGAGGGAACCGTTGTAGTCCGCGTTGCGGACACTCACCGTCCCGCTGGTGCCGGTGTTGATGCCGTTCCAGACGTTGGCGAGGGTCTGCCCACCGGCGAGCGTCAGCCGTACGGTCCAGCCGCTGAGGGTGGCGGAACCGTTGTTGGCCACGGTGACCTCGCCCTGGAAGCCACCGCCCCAGCTGTTGACCATCCGGTAGGTCGCGGTGCAGGCGCCCGGCGGCGTGCTGGTCGGGGTGCTCGTGGGCGGAGTGCTCGTCGGCGGGGTGCTGGTCGGGGGCGTGCTCGTCGGCGGGGCGGTGGTCGGCGGGGGCGTGCTCGTGCCCGGCACCGTGGTGGAGGCGCCGTTCAGCGCGCCGAGGACTGCCGTGTAGGCCGCCTTGGGGTTGCTGTTGCGGTCGAACAGCAGCGGGTTCTCGCTGCCGCGCCACGAGTCGCTGTCGCGGATGCCCCACGTGGTGATGCCGACGCAGCGGGGGACGCTCGCGCAGGCCTGGGCCATGCCCTGGTATTGGCTGGTCGAGGCGTTCGTGACGTCGGCCTCGGTCAACGCCACGTCGACGTCGAGGGCGGCGAAGCTCGACAGCGTCTGCTGGAAGTTGCCCGGCAGCGAGCTGCCGCCGGTGAAGTGGGTCTGCAGACCGACGCAGTCGATCGGGACGCCACGGGCCTTGAAGTCCTTGATCATGTTGTAGACGCCCTGCGTCTTGCCGTACGTCCAGTTCTCGATGTTGTAGTCGTTGTAGCAGAGCTTCACGCTCGGGTCGGCGGCGCGCGCGGTCCGGAACGCCACCTCGATCCAGTCGTTCCCGGTGGACTGCAGGTTCGACGACCGCCGGCTGCCGTTCTCGGCGAACGCCTCGTTCACCACGTCCCAGTAGGCCAACTTGCCCTTGTAGTGGGCCATCACGCCGTTGATGTGGTTGATCATCGCGGTCCGCAGGGCGCTGCCGCTGAGACTGCCCCAGAACCTCGGCTGCTGCGCGTGCCACGCAAGCGTGTGACCACGGACCCGCATGCCGTGCTGGACGGCCCAGTTGTAGATCGCGTCACCGGCGCGGAAGTCGAACTGGCCCTGGTTGGGCTCGGTCGCGTCGGGCTTCATCTCGTTGACGGCCGTCATCATGTCGAACTCGCGGTTGGCGATGGTCAGGAAGCCCGAGTCGTTGAGCCGGTCTCCCCCCATGGCGGCCCCGAAGTACCTGCCGCTGCGTTCGGCGGCGGCCTTCAGCGTGGTCCCGGGCGGTCCGCTGAGATCGGCGCTGGCGAAGGTCGCCACGGCCATCGAGGACACGGTGATCGCCAGGGCGCAGGCCCCGCCCAGAAGCAGCCTGGTGGCGCCCCTGGTGCGGCGTTTCGGTCGAGCGGGTACGTCGTTCATCTGTGCTTTCTCCTCGGTGTGCTGTCCGGTCCGCTACCGCTGGACCAGCAGGCCGCAGGGGACGCCGAGCCGGCGTCAGCCGGGCGCGCCCGAATCGGTGGCCACCGGCCGGCTACCCGGTCCGTCCGGTGGATGGCGAGCACTCCGCGTCGTACGCCCGGGCGGAGTGACGCTGCCCTGCCGCGATGCTATATCGAATCAATTCGATCTGCGACGGGTGTCCCGATCGCGCGGCGCCCCCATGCCGAGATCAGCGGCGCAAGGGTGAGGTCGAGTTCGCCGGCGTCGACGGCGGCCAGGTGCGCGTCGATCTCGGCGTCGTCGGCCAGCCCCGCGGCGAGCAGGTCGGCGCGGACCATGCGCACCGTCGCGGCCTCCAGCCGGTCGCAGGCCACCCCGCCGACCGGGAAGCAGCCGGCCGCCGCGACGTCGACCAGGCCCGCCGCGCGCAACGCCCGGGGCAGCGTCCGGCCGAAGCGCAGGTCGGCGCCCCGGCGGGTCATCAACTCCCGGACCGCGCGCCGCAACCGGTTGGCGCGTCCCTGCGCCGGGCCGACCTCGTCGAGGCAGGCCAGCGGCTGCAACTCGGTGTCGGCGTCCTCCACCAACAGCCAGCCGCCGGGCCGCAACGCCGCCACCATCGTCGCCAACGCCCGGGCCCGGTCGGGCACGTGGACGAGGACGAGCCGCGCGTGCACCAGGTCGAACGTGCCCGGCTGCGGCGGCGGGTCCGCGACGATGTCGTGCCGGCGCACCTCGTACCCGCCGTGCGGGTCCAACCAGGCCGGATTGATGTCCGTGGCCAGCACGTGACCGATCGGTCCGACGGCCGTGGCGAGTGCCTCGGGAATGCTGGGGCCGCCGGCGCCGACCTCCCAGCAGCGCCAGCCCGCCCGCATGCCGAGCCGGTCGACGTGGCCTCGCGTGACACCGTCGAACAGCTCGGCCAGCCAGGTGAACCGATCGCCCGCCTCCACCCGGGCGTTGTCGAGCAGGTAGCGGTGATCCGGGGTCGGGTCCGGCTCGGGGTCGCCGCCGGGCTGCGATGAACTCATGACCGCATTCTCCCGCCGACGGCCGCCGTGCGGGGAACTGCGGGCCGGCTACCCCTCGCACACCCGCGGGCATGTTCGATAGCATCGAACATCTCCGGCGGACTCCCCCGCCACCTGCGACAGGAGGTCCTCGTGCGGTCCATGGACACCCGGCCGCAGCCGGCGGGCGCCGGCGGCGCTGTGGACGAGAGCACCCCGGCCGGCGTGGTCGGGGCCCGGATCCGGCGCTACCGCAAGGAGCGCGGGCTCACCCTGCGCGGCCTCGCCTCCCGCGCCGGCCTGTCGATCGGCTTCCTGTCCCAGGTCGAGCGCGGGATCTCCTCGATCGGCCTGACCGCGCTCGGCAGCGTCGCCAAGGCGCTTGACCGTTCGGTGGCCGACTTCTTCGACGCCGGCACCGGCGCGTCGGACAGCAACGTCTCCCCGCTTCCCCGGCACTTCACGCTGACCAGGGCGGAAACGTCTGCCACGCAGTACGTGTCCGGGCAACAGACCTATCGCATGCTCTCCGACCGGGGGCCGGACCTGGTGCTGGAGCCGATGCTCGTGCACATCGCGCCGGGCGGGCGGCGGGAGAACGCGTACGGGCACCGGGGCGAGGAGTTCGCCTACGTCATCTCCGGCGAGTTGCTCTACGAGGTCGAGGGTGTGGAGCACCGGCTGCGCCCCGGCGACAGCGTGCACCTGCGCTCGTCGGTGCCGCACCAGATGTACAACGACACCGACTCGGTCACCACAGTGGTCTCGGTGGTCACGCCCCGCCTGTTCTGAGGCACGCCGAACTCCATATTTGTTCACGTACGTGAACACGAAGGGCGATTCGGCCGTCAGCGACCCAGGTGGGCGTCCACGGCCGCCATCGTGTCCCGCCAGATGTCCGCGCCGCTGTCGATGACGGCGAAGTGGTCCCCCGGCTGTTCGAGATGGCGGACGTCGTCGCCCGCGTCGGCCGCCGCCACGGCGTAGCGCCGGTTCGCGTCGACCAGGTCGGGGCTGTCCGCGGCCCCCTGCACGAGGAGGGTGGGCACGCCGACGGGCAGCCGCAGCATCGGGTCGCTCTCGGCGTACCGCCGGGGGGCCGTCGCCGATGAGCCGCCCAGGGCCGCGGAGATCGCGCCGTCGCCGAGGTGACGCCGTTCGCCCTCGGTGAGGTCGAGCACCCCGGCGAGCGACACCACCAGGGCGACACGTGGCCCGCCCGCGCGTCCGGCGAGGTCCGCCGCGGCCCGCAGGGCGAGCTGCCCGCCGGCCGAGTGGCCCAGGACCACGACCCGCCCCAGGTCCAGCGGGCGGTCGGCGGCGAGGTCGCGCAGCGCGGTGACGCCGGCCTCGACATCATCCGTGGTCGCGTCCCAGCCGTGCCGGTCCGGACGGCGGTACTCCAGGTTCCAGGACGCGTAGCCACGGTCGGTCAGATCGACGGCGAGGGCGTCCATCAGGTCCGCGCCCCAGACCGACCGCCAGAAGCCGCCGTGCAGCAGCACCGCGACCGGCGCGGGCGCGTCGTGCCGGACCGACGGCATCCGCAGGTCACCCCACTGCTCCGGGTGGGGACCGTAGGCGACCCGGGTCGCGGGCGCGCGGAAGCGGTGCACGGCGTGCCGGATCGCCCACGTCACGCCCCACAGTCCCCGGCCGGCCAGGTGGACCGCGCCGGCGACAGGCGGTTCGACGGTGAGGTCGTACCAGACCGCGTGCGGCGGCTGCGCGCCGATCAACGCGCGGGCCGGTGGGGTGGGGCCGGGCAGCACCACCACCGGCCGGTCCGGCGCGGTGAGCAGTGACCGCAGTTCGTCGGCCGAGGCGGCGCTCACCACCTCGCCTGTGACGTCCAGTTCGGCGCAGGCGCCGGCGACGAGCGACGCCAGCAACCCGGTGTCGGCCACCAGGCCGGGGCCGACCACGACGGTGAGCGGCATCGGGCTCACCTGCGCAGCAGGGGCAGGACGGCGGAGCCGAGCAGGTCCACGCCGCGCTCGTCGGTCAGGCCGTGCGGGGTGCCGAACTCGACCCGGCGGACGCCGGCGTCGATCAGCGCCTGGGCCTGCGCGGCGACCTGCTCCGGGGTGCCGGAGAAGGCGAACCGGTCCAGCACGTCGTCCGGGATCGACCGGCCGGCCGCCTCGTGCCCGCCCGCGTCGACCAGGTCGCCGACCCGCTTCACCAGGTCGTCGGGGAGCGCCACGGTCGGGTCCAGCTCCGCCACGACCGCCAGGTACATCGCCACCTCGGTGCGGGCCTTCGCCCGGGCCGCCTCGCCGTCGGTGTCGACCACTGTCACCGCGCCGAGCACGATGCCCACGTCGGCGACGTCCCGCCCGGCCTTCTCCGCGCCGGCCCGGAGCCGCTCGCGGATCACCGGCACCATGTCGGGGTTGGCGCTGCCGCCCACCTTGATCTCATCGGCGATCCGGCCGGCCAGGGCCGCGCCCTGCGGGCCCCACGCGCCGAGCAGCAGCGGCGGGTCGGGCCGGTGCACGGCGTAGCGCAGGGCGGTGCCGGCCGCAAGCGTGAAGACCCGGCCGCCGAACCCGCTCCGGTCGCCGCGCAGCAGGCGGTAGACCACCTCGACGGCCTCCTCGATCGTGGTAAGCGGTCGCGGCTGCGGCAGGCCGACCGCGCCGAGCCAGGTCCCCCGGGCCAGCCCCAGGTACGCCCGTCCGTGCGAGGCCAGGTCCAGGGCGGCGAGCTGACCGGCGATCTCGTACGGCGCCATCGAGTACGGGTTCAGGCAGGCCGCGCCGAGGCGTACCCGTTCGGTCGCCTGTGCCATCTCCAGCAGCGGGAAGATCGGCGGCTGGTACATCAGGTCGCCGAAGACGGTGAGCACGTCGAAGCCGTGCGACTCGGCGGCGCGGGCCAGCCGGGCGTAGGCGCCTGCGGGTTTGTCGCTCTGCAGGCCGAGTCCGATCTCGACGGTCACGTCAGCTCCGCCGAGTTCATCCGCCGTCGGCACGTCCGTTCCACCTTCATGACGAGCCGCTCCTCCGGGTCGGGGCAGATGAAGTGGGAGTCCTGGTCCAGCCAGTCCCCCGGGGCCAGGTCACGCTGCTTCGCGGCGAGGAAGGGCAGCACCGACGCGAGCGCGTACACGCAGAAGTGCTTCCCCTCGGGGATCCGCAGGTGGGCGCTGTTCGTCAGCTCGAACTGGTCGCCGACGGCCATGCCGCACACCGACCGGCCCTCGATCCGGTCGACTGTCACCCTCAGGTCGTAGATCTCCATGTCGCCGTCCGTGTTGTCGCTCACGGCCCCTCCCCTTCGTCGATCCGCACGATGATCTTGCCGGTGGTCCGGCGTCGGGCCAGCTCGGTGAGCGCCGCGGGCGCCTCGTCAAGCGACACCACGCGGCTGACCGGCGGCCGGACCGCGCCGGAGGCGCACATGTCGAACAGCTCCTGGTAGGCGGCCTCGACCGCGGCCGGGCGCTGCCACGGGTACTGCGAGCCCCAGGAGAGACCGACGAGCGTCGCGTTCGCCGCCATCAGCCGCAGCGGGTCGACGGCCGGCGGCGCGCCGCCGGCCGCGCCGACCGCGACGAGACGGCCCTCGAAGGCGAGGCAGTCCCAGGAGCGGGCGAACACGTCGCCGCCCACCGGGTCGACCACGACGTCCACGCCCCGGCCGCCGGTGGCCTCCCGCACGGCGGCCACGAAGTCCGCCGCCGTGTAGTCGACTGCCACTACGGCGCCGTGGTCGCGGCAGATCGCCGTCTTGGCCGGGCCGCCGGCGGTGGCGAGGACCCGGGCGCCGCGCGCGACCGCGAGCTGGATGACGGCGATGCCGACACCGCCCGCGCCGGCGTGCACCAGGACGGTCTGCCCGGCGGTGACGCCCGCCCGTTCCAGCGCGAACCACGCCGTCTGGTAGGTCACCGGCAGCGCCGCCGCGGTCACCGGATCGACAGTGGACGGTCGCGGCACCACCACGGCGGCGTCCACCGTCACGGTGGTGCCGAGCGCGCCACGCGGCAACGCCGGGCACGCAAGCACCTCCCGGCCCAGCAGGTGTTCGGCCCCGGCCCCCGCGGCGGCGACCCGCCCGGCCACCTCCACCCCGGGCGTCATCGGCGGGTCCGGCCGCACCGGATACTCGCCCCGGCACAGCATCACGTCGAGGAAGTTCAGGCCCACCGTCCGCACGGCGAGCCGTACCTCGCCGGGGCCGGGCGGTGGGTCGTCGGGCAGGTCGGCGACCGACAGCACGTCCGCCGGCTCGCCGGTGCGCTGCGCGACCAGTCGGCGGATCATGCCGCGCCCACCGGGTCCCGCACCAGCTCGGCGTGGTGGTGCACGATCACCCAGCGGCCGTCGATCCGGCGCACCACGTCGGTGACCCGGGTCAGCTCCGGCTCGTCGTCCGGCCCGAGCCGCGAGACCAGCACATACCGCGCGACGCCGGAGTCGCCCCAGACGTCGATGCGCTTGTCCCGCGCGGCGAGCACCGCCAGCCGGGGCCGCTCACCCGCGGCGTCCCGCCGCGCGCGGTAGTCGTCAAGCTCGGCCCGGGTCCGCAGCGGCCCCGGCAGGTGCGTCTCCCAGGTGGTCACCTCGGGATGCAGGTGCGCGTCGAACCGCTGCCGGTCCCCGGCGAGGAACGCGGCGTACATGTCATCGATGCCGGCGGCGATCTCCGCCGCGCCCGCCTCCGCGAACGTCATCGCGTCTCCTCCTGGTTGCGGTCGTCGCGGGCGATCTGCCCGCCCTTCATCACCCACCGCACGTCCCGGAACGCCGACGTGTCGGCAAGCGGGTCGGCATCCGTCGCGATCAGGTCGGCCAGCTTGCCGGCCTCGACCGTGCCGAGGTCGGACTCCACGCCGAGCCACCGGATCGGGCCGAGCGTGCCGGCGTGCAACGCCCGCGCGGCGCCGATCCGCTCGGCCATGAACTCCAGCTCCCGGATCGAGGCGGTGGTGCCCTCGAACTGCCAGAACGGGGGCATGTCGCTGCCGAGCAGCACCTCCACCCCGGCGGCGACGGCCAGGTCGAAGCTCTCCAGGTGCCGGGGACCGGCGCCGAGCGAACGGCACTGCATCCACTCCGGCACGCCCAACTCGTCGAAGAACTCCTTGCAGCGGGTCACCAGCAGCGTCGGTACGAGCGCGGTGCCGCGCTCGGCCATCCGCGCCGCGACCTGCGGGGTGAGCTGGTAGCCGTGCTCCACGCAGTCCAGCCCCAGTTCCACGGCCGCGCCGATCACCTCGGCCGGGCCGGCGTGCGCGGTCACCTTGCGGCCCCACGCGTGCGCGGTCTCGATCACCGCGGTCATCTCGTCGGCGAAGAGCTGCGGCGTGTGGATGCTCTCGTGCTCCCCGGCGATGCCGCCCGAGATCATCACCTTGATCAGGTCGGCGCCGGCCTTGATCTGACTACGGACGCCCTGGCGGAAACCCACCGGGCCGTCGCATTCGAGCGTGTCGTTGCTCTCGTGGCCGTGCCCGCCGGTGCAGACGAGCGCCCGGCCGGCGGTGTGGATGCGCGGGCCCGCGGTGCGGCCGGCGGTGATCGCCCGTCGCAACGCGAAGTCGGCGTGGTCCTTCTCCGCCACGCAGCGCACCGTGGTCACGCCGGAGCGCAGCGTGCGCCGCGCCCCGTCGGCCATGTAGTGGGCCAGGTCGTACGTGCCCATCCCCTTGACGTTGTCGCCACCCGCGCCCGGCAGCGACAACGAGAAGTGGGTGTGCATGTTGACCAGACCCGGCGTCAGGTACGCGCCGTCGAGGTCCACCTCCGTCAGCCGGCCGGCGGTCCGCGCCTCGGCGGCCACCTCGGCGTACGGCCCGACGGCGGCGATCCGGTCGCCGCGGACCCACACCCCGGCCCCGGTCACGGGCGTCATGCCGGCCACCACGCGGGCGTCGAGCACGGTGCAGTTGCCGAGCAGCAGGCTCGACGGCTCGGGGGAAAAGGCGGCACTCACGCGATCACTCCGTAGACGTCTCGGGCGGCCCGCGGGGAGACGTAGCCCTCGGCCACGTCCCGCCGTACCGCCTCCGGATCCCTCGACCCCGGGTCGCCGTGCCCGCCGCCACCGGCGGTCAGCAACGTCACCCGGTCCCCCACCGCCACAGTGGTGCGACTGGTGCTCACCCGGTGCTCCCGGTCCGTGCCGGGGAAGACGATCACCTGGTTCGGCTCCGGCTGCTCGCCGCCGGCCAGGGCCCACGGCGCGCTCCTCGTCTTCTTGACCACCATCAGGAACTCACCCGGCGTCACGAACCGGATGTCCCGCCGCAGGCCGCAACCACCCCGGAACCGGCCGGCGCCGCCGGAGTCGGCGCGGATCTCCACCCGCTCGAAGAACATCCCCGTCTTCGCCTCCAGCACCTCGACGGGCGTGTTGCGCGCCTGGGTCTGACACAGGTGGTTCGCCGGTCCGATCCCGTCGTGCGCGGGCGTGCCGCCCCACCCGACCGGGTCGTTGTTGCTGACGGCGAACATGGCGCCGGTGTCCGGGTGCCGGCCGACCATCATGAACCCGGGCACGTCGCCGCCGGAGGAGGCGGCCAGCCGGTCCGGCATCCCCTGCGCCAGCGCCTTGAGGATCAGCTCCAGCGCGACCGTGCCGGTCCACTGGGTGAACGTGGCAGCCGGATACCGCGCGTGGAACAGCGAGCCGGGTTCGGCGCGTACCCGCAGCGGCGCGAAGTGCCCGGCGTTCGTCTGCTCGTGGGGCGTGGTGACGCCCTTGAACGCGACCCGGCAGGTGGCGATGGTGGCGCCCAGCGGCAGGTTCACCGGGCCGGGCACCGCCGGCGACGAGCCGGCGAAGTCCACGGTGAACTCGCCGTCGGCGATCGTGACGGTGACCCGCATCAGGATCGGGTCGTCGGAGACGCCGTCGTCGTCGAGCCAGTCCTCGGCGGTCCACCTGCCCTGCGGCAGCGCGGCCACCGCCTCGGTGGCGCGCTCGGCGGCGACGCCGATCACCCGGTCGACCACCGCGTCCACCACGGCCGGGCCGTAGTCGCGGTACAGCTCGGTGATCCGCCGCTCACCGGTGCGCAGCGCGGCGATCTGCGCGTTGAGGTCGCCGATGACGAGGTCCGGCATCCGCGAGTTGAAGCGGATCAGCTCGTGGATCTCGGGCACCGGCTCGCCCCGGGCGTACACCTTCGTGCCGGGGAAGACGATCCCCTCCTGGTGCATGTCGGTGGAGTCGAGCACGTAACCGGGATCCTTGGCGCCCAGGTCCATCCAGTGCGCGCGGATGCACAGGAAACCGATCAGCTCCTCGCTTCCGGGCAGCACGACAGGCGCGAACATCGTCGCGTCGTAGGTGTGCGCCGCGTTCCAGTACGGGTAGTTGAGCAGCACCACGTCGCCGCGGTGCAGGTTCTCCCGGCCCACGTACTCCACGCCCTTGCGCAGCGAGTAGTCGTTGGCGCCGAGGAAGCGGGACAGCCCGGTCGACTCCGCGACCAGCCGCAGGTGCCTGTCGTAGACGGAGATGCCGAAGTCGTACACCTCGTAGATGACCGGGTTGAACGCGGTGCGCACGAGCGCGGCCCGCATCTCCTCGGCGGCCGAGACGAGGTGGCTGCGGACGACCTCGACGGTCGCCCCGTCGACAGTCGGCTCACCCATCGACGTCCACCCCGTAGACGTCCCGGGCCGCCTCCGGCGAGACGTAGCCCTCGGCCACGTCCCGCCGTACCGCCTCCGGGTCGCGGTTGCGCCTGTCGCCGTGCCCGCCGCCACCTGCGGTCAGCAACGTCACCCGGTCCCCCACCGCCACCGTGGTGCGCTTGGTGCTCACCAGGTGCTCGCGGTCGGTGCCCGGAAACACGACCACCTGGTTCGGCTCCGGCTGCTCGCCGCCGGCCAGGGCCCACGGCGCGGTCTTCGTCTTCTTGATCACCGTGAGGAACTCGCCCGGCGTCACGAACCGGATGTCCCGCCGCAGGCCGCAGCCGCCCCGGAACCGGCCCGCGCCGCCGGAGTCGGTGCGGATCTCCCAGCGCTCGAAGAACATCCCCGTCTTGGCCTCCATCACCTCGATCGGGGTGCCCCGGCCGGTGCTGCCGGAGACGTGGGTGGCGGCGTCCATCCCGTCGTGCTGCGCGGTGCCGCCCCAGCCCACCAGGTCGTTGTTGCTGACCGCGAACATCTGCCCGGTGTCCGGGTGCACGCCGACCATCATGAACCCGGGCACGTCGCCGCCGGAGGAGGCGGGCAGCCGGTCCGGCATGCCCTGCGCCAACGCCTTGAGGATCAGCTCCACCGCGACGATGCCGGTCCACAGCGTGAACGTGGGCTGCGGATAGACGGCGTGGAACAGGCTGCCCGGCTCGGCCCGCACCTCGAGCGGCGCCACCGTGCCGGCGTTCGACGGCTCGTCGCGCGAGGTGAGCGACTTCAGCACCACCTTGCAGATCGCCTCGGTCGCGCCGAACGGCATGTTGATCGGGCCGCGGGTGGCGGCGGCCGAGCCGGCGAAGTCGACGACGAAGCGCCCGTCGGCGATGGTCACGGTGACGCGCATCTTCACCGGGTCGTCGGTGATGCCGTCGTCGTCCACCCAGTCCTCGGCCGTCCAGGTGCCCTGCGGCAGCGTCGCCAGCGCCGCGCGGGTTCGGGTCTCCCCGTCGGCGATGATGCGGTCGATCGCCTGGTAGACGCTGTCCCGGCCGAACTTCTCGATGATCTCAAGCATCCGGCGCTCACCGGTGCGCAGCGCGGCGATCTGCGCGTGCAGGTCGCCGAGCACCGCGTCGGGCATCCGCGAGTTGAAGCGGATCAGCTCGTGGATCTCCCGCACCGGGCGCCCCCGGGAGACGACCTTGGTGCCCGGGAAGATGAGCCCCTCCTGGTGCATGTCGGTCGAGTCGAGCACGTAACCCGGGTCCTTGGCGCCCAGGTCCATCCAGTGCGCGCGGACGCAGAGGAAGCCGACCAGGTCGCCGTCCGCGTCCGGGTCGGCCGCGTCGGGCCGGAACACCGGGGCGAACAGCGTCGCGTCGTACGCGTGCGCCGCGTTCCAGTACGGGTAGTTGAGCAGCACCACGTCGCCGCGGTGCAGGTTCTCCCGACCCACGTACTCCACGCCCTTGCGCAGCGAGAAGTCGTTCGCGCCGAGGAAGAACGTCAGCCCGGTGGCCTCCGCGACCAGCCGCAGGTCGGCGTCGTACATCGACAGGCCGAAGTCGTGCACCTCGTAGATGACCGGGTTGAACGAGGTGCGGATGAGGGTGGCCCGCATCTCCTCGGCGGCCGACAACAGATAGCTGCGGACGACCTCGACCTGGGCTCCGTCAAGCGTGGTCATGCGGCCTCCTCCAGGGTGACGAGCAGGTATCCGTGGTCGTCGACGGTGACCCGCTGGCCGCTCGGCACCACCGTGGTGGAGGTGCCCTCGTCGATGAGCGCCGGCCCGCCGAAGGTGTCGCCCGGCTCCAGACCGGCCCGGTCGTAGACCGCGAACGGCACCACCGCGTGCCGCCCGAAGTCGTAGGCGTCCCGGTGGGTCAGCAGCGCCTGCGACGGGTCGCCGTCCCCGCGCGGACGGGTCGGCAGCTCGGGCCGGTCGGTGCGGCCGATGCCGCGCACCCGCAGGTTGAGGATCTGCAGCGGGTTGCCCATGGTGTGGCCGTATCGGGCGCGGTGCGTCTCGTCGAACGCGGCGCGGACCGCGTCGCGGTCCAGCTCGCGCCCGACGGTGACCATCAGGCTGTGTTCCTGGCCGAGGTAGCGCAGCTCGAACTGCCGCTCCAGCACCGCCTCGCCGGCCGGCACGCCCTGCGCCCCGAGCGACGCGACCGCCTCGGCCTCGACCGCCTTGAAGAGCTGCTCCAGCTCCGTCAGGTCCGCGTCGTCGAGCGTGGCCATCACGGTACGGCTGAAGTCGTTGACGATGTCGGCCGAGAGCATGCCCCACGCGGAGAAGCCCGACGGCGCGAACGGCACGATCACCTCGCCGATGCCCATCTCCCGGGCCAGCAGCGGGGCCAGCAGCGGCCCGGCGCCACCGAACGCGAGCAACGCGAACCGCCGGGGGTCGTGGCCCCGCTCGACGGTGATCTGCCGGACCGCGCCGACGGTGCGGGCCAGCAGCACGTCGAACACGCCTGCCGCCGCGTTCTCCACGGTCAGGCCGAGCGGCTCGGCGAGCTGCTCGGCGATGGCGGCGCGCGCCTCGGCGTCCCGCAGCCCCATCGTGCCGGCGAGGAAGCGCTCCGGGTCGACGTAGCCGAGCACCACCGCCGCGTCGGTGACTGTCGGCTTCGTGCCGCCGCGGCCGTAGCAGACCGGACCGGGGTCGGCCCCGGCGCTCTGCGGGCCGACCTTGAGCAGCCCGTGGTCGAGCCAGGCGATCGAGCCGCCACCGGCGCCGATGGTCCGGATGTCGTACGTGGGGATGAGCAGCGGGTAGTGCTCCAGCTGGGCCTCGTACGCGGCCACCGGGCTGCCGCGCTCGATCACGCAGGCATCGAGTGAGGTGCCGCCGATGTCGAACGTGAGCACGTTGTCCCGGCCCAGTTCGGAGGCGACGTAGGCGGCGCCGACGATGCCGCCGGCCGGGCCGGAGAGCACGGTGTGGGTGGGTGCGGTCTTGGCCACCGCGCTCGTCATCGAGCCGCCGCCGGACCGCATGATCAGGAAGCGTCCGGCGAAGCCGCGCCCGGCCAGCCCGGCCTCCAGCTCGTCCACGTACCGCTCGAAGATCGGCCGGATGTACGCCTCCAGCACTGTGGTGCTGGTGCGCTCGTACTCCCGGTACTCGCGCACGATGTCCGTCGACAGCGACAGGCTGACCTCGGGGAACTCCTCGTGGATGAGACGTGCCGCCGCCCGCTCGTGGCTGGGGTCGAGGAACGAGTGCAGGAAGCAGATGGCGATCGAGGTGACCTGCTGGTCCACCACGAGCGTGCGGGCGGCGGCCCGGACGCTCTCCGGGTCCAGCGGCTCCACCTCCTGTCCCCGGTGGTCGAGCCGGCCCGGCACGCCGGCGGTGAAGCGGCGCCGCACCAGGCTCTCCGGCCGCTGGTACTGGAAGTCGTACATGTGCTCGGACGGCACGTTGCCGCGACCGATCAGGAAGATGTCCCGGAAACCCTCGTTGGTGATGATGCCGGTGCGCCCGCCCCGGCGCTCAAGCACCGCGTTGAGCCCGAGCGTGGTGCCGTGGATGAACAGCTCCACCTCGGACAGGTCGGTGCCGAGCGCGGTGATGGCGGCGAGCACGCCGTCCGCGGGCCGGGCCGGGGTCGTCGCCGCCTTGCGGAAGCGGACCCGGTTGGTGCGCGTGTCGAGTTCCATGGCGTCCACGAACGTCCCGCCGATGTCGACGGCGAGCCGGATGGGGCGACGGGTCATGGCGTGCGGGCCTGCCTTCCGATGAGGGCGGGAAGCTCGGGTACGCGCCAGCAGGCGGCCCGGCTCTCGCCGTACGACTGAAGCTCCTGCCGCTCCGATCGGCACCTGTCGGTGGCGAACGGGCACCGGGCCGCGAGCGGGCACCCGGCGTCGGCGTCGGCTTCCTCCAGGTCCTTGACCAGTTCCACGGCGGCGCCGTCGCCGGCCGTCCCGCCGAGGCGGGGGGCGCTGCTGAGCAGTGCCCGGGTGTACGGGTGCCGGGGCGTTTCGAAGACGACGTCCACCGGCCCCTCCTCGACGACCCGGCCGAGGTAGAGCACCACGACGCGGTCGGCGAAGCCCCGCACTGTCGCCAGGTCGTGGGAGATGAACACCGAGGCGCGGTCCGCGTCGGCGGCCACGTCGGCGATCACGTCGAGGATCTGCGCCTGGACGGTGACGTCCAGGGCCGAGGTCGGCTCGTCGAAGACGATCAGGTCCGGCTCCCCGACCAGGGCGCGGGCGATGCCGATCCGCTGGGCCTGGCCGCCGGACAGCTCGTGCGGATACCGCTGGAGGACCGCGCGGTCCAGCTCCATCCGGTCCAGCACGGCGTCGACCCGCGCGGTGCGCTCCGCCGGGGACAGGCCCGCGGCGCGCAGCGGCTCGGCGATGGAGTCGCCGACGGTACGGCGCGGGCTCAGCGAGCCGATCGGGTCCTGGAACACGAGCTGGGCCCGGGTACGCGCCCGGCGCAGCGCCCGGCCGCGCGGCCGGGGCCGGCCGGGCTGCTTGACCAGGGCCTGCCCGGCGACGGTGACCGTGCCGGTCGTGGGCGCGACCAGGCCCATGACGAGCTTCGCGAGCGTGCTCTTGCCGCAGCCGCTCTCGCCCACCACGCCGAGCGTCTCGCCCGGGCCGAGCCGCAGCGTGACGCCGCGCAGCGCGTGGTGCCCGCCGGAGCCGAACCGGCTGCGGTAGACCACGTGCGCGTCCTCGATCTCCAGCACGGCGGGCTTCGGGTCCGGCCCGGCCGGCTCCGTGCCGGCCACCGGCGCGACCGACGCCGACGGCGGGTCCGCGTCGAGCGGCCGGGTCTGCGGGTGGAAGCACGCAAGCGACCAGTCACCGGCGAGCGGCCGGGTGGCCGGACGCTCGGACGAGCAGGTGCCGTCGGCGTGCGCGCAGCGGGCGACGAACGGGCAGTTCTCCGGCGGCCGGGTCAGCAGGGGCATGGCACCGGGGGTGGCGACGACCGGCCGCCCGCCGACGTCCGGCACCGAGCGCAGCAGGGCCCGGGTGTACGGGTGCGCGGGCTCCCGCAGCACCTGCGCGGCCGGTCCGCTCTCCACCACCGTGCCGGCGTAGAGCACCACCACCCGGTCGCAGACCTCGGCGATCGAGGCGAGGTCGTGGGAGATCAGCAGCACGCCCCGGCCGTCGGTGTCCGCCGCGTGCCGGAACTGGCGCAGGATCTCCCGGGTCAGCGTCACGTCCAGGCCGGTGGTCGGCTCGTCGGCGATCAGCAGGTCCGGGGCGCAGCCGGTGGCCAGCGAGATCATCACCCGCTGGGCCATGCCGCCGGACAGCTCGTGGGCGTACGCGTCGAGCCGCCGCTTGGCGCTGCGGATGCCTACCGACTCGAACAGCTCGCGCGCCGCCTCCCGGGCCCGGTCGCCGGACATCTCCTGGTGGGTGGCGAGCCGGTCGACGAGCTGCTTGCCGACGGTGCGGGTGGGGCTGAGCGCGCCGCGCGGGTTCTGGAAGCAGATCGCCGCCCCCCGCCCGCGGTGGGCGGCGAGCGCGGTGTCGTCCATCCGCAGCACGTCCGCGTCGCCGACGAGCACCCGGCCGGTGGCGTGCGAGCCGCCGGGCAGCAGTCCCACGACGGCGCGGGCCACCATGCTCTTGCCGCCGCCGCTCTCGCCGACCAGGCCGACGACCTCGCCGGGGCGCACGGCGAAGGTCACGCCGCTGAGCGCGGCGACCTGCCGGCCGGGTCGCCTGATGGTCACGGAGACGTTCTCGATCGACAGCATGGTCACCGCCGCTTCGCGTTGGCGCGGTCCTGCAGGCCTTCGCCGAGCAGGCTGAACCCGAGGACGCAGACGAACAGGGCCAGGCCGGGTGGGACCGAGGTCCACCACCGGCCGCCGACCACGTCCGCGGCGCCCAGGCTGATCATCGCGCCCCACTCCGCCTCGGGGATGCTCACGCCCAGGCCGAGGAAGGAGAGCCCGGCCAGGGTGAGCATCGCCCAGCCGCAGTTCAGCGGCGCGATCACCCGCACCGGGGTGAGGCTGTTGGGGAGCAGGTGCCGCCAGAGCACACCCACAGGCGAGGCCCCGGAGGTGATCGCGGCGTCCACGAACGGCAGTTCCCGCAGCGACCGCACCTCGGCGCGGACCAGCCGGGCGTACGCCGGCGCGTTCACCGCCGCGATCGTGATGATCAGGTTGATCGTGCCGTTGCCGAGCAGGGCGGCCACCGCAAGCGCCAGGATGAACGTGGGGAACGACTGGAAGATGTCGACCACCCGCATCAGCACGTCGTCGAGCCAGCCGCCGACGTAGCCGGCGACCAGGCCGAGCAGGGTGCCCACGACCACGGCGAGCGCGACCGCGGCCAGCGCGATGCCCAGGTCGAGCCGGGCGGCGTAGAGCACCCGGCTCCAGATGTCCATGCCGTTGCCGTCGGTGCCGAGCAGGTGGTCGCCGCCCGGGGCGACCAGGGTGTTCGCCGGGTCGATCTCGGTCTCGCCCCACGGGCTCAACAGCGGCGCGAGCACCGCCACCAGCGCGACCACGGTCAGGATGGTCGCACCGACGATGATCAGGCGGCGGGCGAACCGGCTGTCCCGTTCACCGCCGGCGACGACCGTCGGCGTGGCTGCGGAGTCGTCCGCGACGGTGCGCGACTCGGCCATCAGAGCCTCACTCTCGGGTCGAGGATCGCGTGGACCACGTCGGCGATGAGGAACACCAGCACGTAGCACAACGCGATGACCAGCACCGACGCCTGCACCACCGGGTAGTCCCGGTAGAGCAGGCCGCGCAGGGCCCACTGGCCGAAGCCCTGCCACGAGAACACGTACTCGACGAGCACGGTGGAGCCGATCGCCGTGCCGAAGACAAGCGCCGCCAGCGACGGCAACCGGACCAGCGTCGCCCGCAGCAGGTAGCCGCGGTGCAGCGTCCGGTCGCGCAGCCCGTGCGCCTTCGCCGCGGTGTACGACTCGGAGTGCAGCACCTCAAGCGCGGAGGCCCGGACGCTGCGCAGCAGCGGCGCGACCACGCCGACGACGAGGGTCAGCACCGGCAGCGCCAGGTACGCCGCGGCGGAGGCGATCGCCGGCCCGTTGGCGGTGAGGACGGCGTCGACGAGGTCGGCGCCGGTGAGCGGGGTGAGGCCGGTGTCCGGATCAACCCGCCCGTTCGGCGCCGGGAACCAGCCGAGGACGCTGTAGCCGACAAGCACAAGCACCAGGCCGAGCCAGAACTCCGGGACGGAGTTGCCGGCAAGCGCGAACATCCGGACGCTGTGGTCGCCGACCCGGTTGGCCCGCTTCGCCGACCAGATGCCCAGCACGGTGGCCACCACGAGCGCGATGCTCACCGAGATGACGACGAGTTCCAGGGTCGGCCCCACCCGCAGCGCCATCTCCGAGCCCACGGAGCCGCCGCTCTGGATCGAGGTGCCGAAGTCACCTGTGAGCAGTCCCCGCAGGTAGTCGAGGAACTGCTGCCACAGCGACTGGTCCAGCCCGAAGCGGACGCGGGCCGCCGCGGCGTCCTCCTCGGTGGCGTTCGGCCCGAGGATGCTGCGGACCGGGTCGCCCGGCAGCACCCGGACCAGGAGGAACGCCAGGACGACCACGCCGAGGAGGACGGGGATCAACTGGAGCAGTCGCCTGGCGACAAACCGGAAGATTCGCATGGAGGGGTGAGGTTCCTAGGCCGATGCGCTCAGGTAGCGCAGGCGGGCGAGGCCGTCCATCGGCTGCACCCAGCCGGCGACGGACTCCCGGACGGGCAGGTTGAAGTTGGGCTGGCAGATGACCACCCACGGCACGTCGGCGGCGAGGATCTCCTGGACCCGCTTCCAGAGCGCGTTGCGGGCGCCCGCCTCGACCGTGGTGTGCGACTTCTCGTAGATCTGCTCGATCTCCGGGTTGCTGTAGTTGGAGTAGTTGAGGTTGGCGCCCTTGACGAAGCTCGTGGCGAGCATGTATTCGACGTCGTCCACCCAGAGCTGCCCGGAGGTGAGCTGAAGCGGGATGTTCTTCTTCGTCCGCCGCTCGCCGAGGGTGGCCGGGTCCAGCGGGGTCAGCTTGAGCCGGATGCCCGCCTTCGCCGCCTCGCCCTGCACCTGGACGGCGATCTTCTGCTGCTCCTCGTTGTCGGCCTCGAAGACCAGCTCGGAGTCGAGTGACGCCCGGCCGGCGGCGACCATCGCGGCCTTCGCCTTGTCCAGGTCGTGGGTGAACGGGTAGCCGACCTCGTCGTGCCCGGGCATGTCGAGCGGCACCGGGCTCTTGGCCGCGCGGGCGTCGCCGCCGTACACGTTTGTGATGATCTGCTCGTACGGCACCGCCCAGGCGAGCGCCTTGCGCACGTTCACGTCGTCGAACGGCGCCGAGGTGACCGACATCTGGACGGCGACCTGGCGGTTGCTCGCCGCCGAGATGACCTTGATGCCCGACGTCTTCTTCAGGTCCTGGATGTCGCGCTGGCTGATGCCGAGCGCGATGTCGACGTCGCCGGCCTGCAACTGGAGCCGCTGGTTGGACGCGGCCGGCACGACCGAGATCCGGATGGTCGACGTCTTGGCCGGGTCGGGGCCGGGGTAGCCGGTGTTCGCGCTGAGTTCGATCTCCTGGCCCTGGGTGGCCTTGGCGACGTTGAAGTAGCCGCCGGTGGGCGGGTTCTTCGCGAACCACTCCTTGGCCCAGGGGTCGCTGGCGCTGGCACGCTTCTTGGCCTCGACGGAGTCGAAGACGTACAGCGAGATCGCCTGGATCTGCCGGGTGAGGGCGCTCGGGAACGCCTGGTGGAACTCGACCGTGTAGTCGTCGACGACCTTGACCTGGTCGGCCTCGGTCAGGCCGATGGTGCGGTAGACGCCGGCGACGTTGGCCTGGGCGGCGAACGCGCGGTCCTTCGACCACTTCACGTCGGCGGCCTTCATCTCGTTGCCGCTTGCGAACTTCACGCCGCGACGCAGCTTGAGCGTCCAGACCTTCTGCTCGGCGTCGGGCTCGAACGACTCGGCGAACGTCGGGGTGACGTTCTGGGTGTCGAGGATCTTGCTGCCGCCGGCGTCGGTGACCCCGTAGTCGATGAGGTAGGGAAAGACGTTCTTGTAGAGCATCAGCGCGGTCAGGTCGAAGCCGACGAAGTCCTGGTCCCAGCTCGACAGGTAGCTGGAGACGGCGATGCGCAGGGTCTTGGCGGCGGCGCCGCCGGACTTGCCGTCGCTTGACTTGTCGCCGCTGTCCGCGGCGCAGGCGCCGGTGGCGAAGAGAAGCGCGACGCCGCCACCCAACTGCAGGACACCGCGGCGGGAGAGCGCGGGCGAGGAGGCGCCCGGACGAGGGGAACGAGCCATGAGTAGTCCTCCCGGAAGCACGAGGCAGACGGCCCGAGCTGCGGACCTTCCTGGTGTTCTACCGGATTTAGCAGAAGTGAACAAGAGGGTGAACGGCGTTCACCGAAACCTCCGCCGAATCGACACCTCAACCCTCTCGAACTGCGGGATGACTCCTGCGACCCGCGTTCACACAGGTTCACCCAATCGTTACCCTCCACCGCCGCGCGTCCCGCCAGCCGGACAAAATATTGACAGTCTTCATTATCCTGGTGATAGGGAGGGCGCATGAGACTGACATCGAAGATCTGGGCGGGGCTGGCGGCGGTCGTCCTGCCGGTCACCGCCGTGGTCATGGTGCTCGGCGGGACACCTGCCGATGCCGCGGTCGGCGGCTCCGGCCCCTATCCCGCCGACTACGAGACCTCGACCACCCTGGCCAACCACACCATCTTCCGACCACAGACGCTCCCGTCCGAGCGCCTTCCCATCCTCGCGTGGGGCAACGGAGGCTGTTCGGCCAACGGGCTCTCCCAGGGCAACTTCCTCCGCGAGATCGCCTCCCACGGCTTCCTCGCCATCGCCAACGGCGCGCCGAACGGGTCCGGCTCCACCACCTCGCAGATGCTCACCCAGTCCATCGACTGGGCCGTCGCGGAGAACTCCCGGGCCGGCAGCAAGTACTACAACCGGCTCGACACGTCCAAGATCGCGGTCGCGGGCTTCTCCTGTGGCGGGCTGGAGGCGTACGCCGTCTCCGCCGACCCGCGGGTCACCACGACCGGCATCTTCAGCAGCGGGCTGTTGAACGACGCCGATGACTACCAGCTCCGGCGGTTGACCAAGCCGATCGCCTACTTCATGGGCGGGCCCAGCGACATCGCCTACCCGAACGGCATGGACGACTGGGGCAAGCTGCCGGCCGGGCTGCCCGCGTTCATGGGCAACCTCAACGTCGGCCACGGCGGCACCTACGACCAGCCCAACGGTGGCGAGTTCGGCCGGGTGGCCGTGCTCTACCTCAAGTGGCGCCTCAAGGGCGACACCACCGCCGGGCGCAACTTCGTCGGCGCCGACTGCGGCCTGTGCCACAGCCAGTGGACCGTCCAACAGAAGAACCTGACGCTCGACGACGGCCCGGCGCCCACCACCCCGCCGCCCACCACCGCCCCGCCCACCACCCCGCCGCCCACCACTCCCCCGCCCAGCGGTGGGTCCTGCACCGCGGTCTACGCCGTCCAGGACCAGTGGAACGGCGGATTCGTCGCCAACGTCACCGTCACCGCCGGCGCCGCCGCGCTCACCGGCTGGCGGGTGACGCTCACTCTGCCCAGCGGGGCGTCGATCACCTCGGTGTGGAACGGCGTCGCCAGCGGCACCAGCGGGACGGTCACCGTCAGCAACCAGTCCTACAACGGACGACTCGCCGCCGGCCAGTCCGCAAGCTTCGGGTTCCAGGGCACCGGAACCGGCGGCGGCGCCACCGCCACCTGCGTCGGAAGCTGACGCCGGACGACACCTACCACCTGACGCCGTACCGGTCCGGACGAACGCCCGGGCCGGTACGGACCCGGCACGGCAGGGTCACGCGGAATTGCGCCACTTGCGGCCGTGCCGGCCGATGAGCCGATCGGCGTCGGTCGGACCCCAGGAGGCGGCCTCGTAGGTGGGGATCGGCGAGTGGTCCTTCTCCCAGTTGTCGATGATCGGGTCGACGATCCGCCAGCACTGCTGCACCTCGTCGCTGCGGATGAAGAGCGACGCGTCCCCGACAAGCGAGTCCAGGAGCAGCCGCTCGTACGCCTCCGGCGACTCCTCGACGAACGTCTGGTCGTACGAGAACTCCATCGTGGCGGTGCGGACCCGGAAGGAGTGACCCGGCACCTTGGCGCCGAAGCGCAGCGAAATGCCCTCGTTCGGCTGGATCCGCAGGATCAGCGCGTCCGCGTCGAGGCCGGTGAGCTGGTCGGTCGGGATCGGCAGGTGCGGCGGACGCTGGAACTGCAACGCCACCTCGGTGAGCCGGGCCGGCAGGCGCTTGCCGGTGCGCACATAGAACGGCACCCCGGCCCACCGCCAGTTGTCCACGTTGAGCCGCATCGCGGCGTAGGTCTCGGTCCGCGACAGCGGGTCGACGCCTGCTTCCTCCCGGTAGCCCGCCATCAGCTCCTCGCGGGTGCCGCCCCGGGTGTACTGCCCACGGACCGCGGCCTCGGCGATGTCCCGGTCGGTGGGGAGCCGGATGGCCTGGAGCAGCTTCACCTTCTCGTTGCGCAGGCCCTCCGCCTCGAACGAGGCCGGCGGCTCCATCAGTGCCAGCGCGAGGACCTGGAGCACGTGGTTCTGCACGATGTCCCGCATGGCGCCGGCGTCCTCGTAGAAGCCGCCGCGGGCGCCGACGCCGAGGGTCTCGGCGACGGTGATCTGCACGTGGTCGACCCACGAGCGGTCCCAGATGGGCTGGAAGATCGAGTTCGCGAAGCGCAGCGCCAGCACGTTCTGGACGGTGTCCTTGCCCAGATAGTGATCGATCCGAAAGACCTGGTGCTCGCCGAACGCGCTGTGCACGACGCCGTCGAGCTCGCGGGCGGTGGCCAGGTCGCGCCCGTACGGCTTCTCGATGACCAGGCGGGAGAAGGAGCCCTCGCGCGGCTGGTTGAGCCCGACACCGGCCAGCCCGTTGATCACCGGCTCGAAGGCCCCGGCCGGGGTCGACAGGTAGAAGAGCCGGTTGCCGGACGTGCCCCGCTGCGCGTCCAGCTCGTCGAGGGTCTCCACGAGCCGCTTGTAGGTCTCCGGGTCGTCGTAGCCGCCGGCCACGTACCGTACGCCGCCCCGGAGCTGGCGCCTGTCGGCGAGGGTGCGCCCGCCGAGGGCGCTCTCGGCGAACTGCTCGTCGGTCATCGGCGTGCGCGCGACGCCGACGAGCGCGAACTGGTCCGGGAGCCGCTCGTGCCGGGCCAGGCTCTCGACCGCGGGCAGCAGCTTGCGCCGGGTCAGGTCACCGGAGGCGCCGAAGATCACCAGCGTGGCCGGCGGGGCACTCCGCTCCTGGATGAGCTGAGATGCGTGGTCCATGGTCTGCGTTCCTCCGGGCACTAGGGGTGTCGGGTCGGGTGGTGCTGCGCTCCGCCGCGCCCACGCGGGCCCGGGGTGTTGCGTCCAGCCTGACACGCCCGTCGGCGCGCTTCGGCGTGGTGCGGTGTGCTTGCTGGTGGCGGGGCCGGCGCGGTGGGAGCGGTACCAGCGGGGCGTCGGTCCACATCGTCTGGTCGGTACACTCTCGGGGCAGAGTCCGGAACCGCCCACCGCACGCCGGCGCGCTGATGAGAATCGGATGGAGATACCGTT
Organism: Micromonospora marincola; assembly: GCF_056150385.1. Classification (NCBI taxonomy): domain Bacteria; kingdom Bacillati; phylum Actinomycetota; class Actinomycetes; order Micromonosporales; family Micromonosporaceae; genus Micromonospora; species Micromonospora marincola. The sequence goes on from NZ_JAXCFT010000011.1 coordinate 100,839, forward strand.
GACCCGCGACAAGGCCGCACCCCCCGGAGTCGACCGCACCGTTCCCAGCGTGGCCCGGGTCTATGACTACTTTCTGGGCGGTAAGGACAACTTCGAGGTCGACCGGCAGGTCGCCGAGCACGCCCTGCGGATCACTCCGGACGGGCCGGCCGCCGGTCAGGCGAACCGGGCCTTCCTGCGTCGGGTGATCCGTTTCCTCGTCACCGAGGCTGGCATCGATCAGTTCCTCGACCTGGGGTCGGGGCTGCCCACGCAGGGCAACGTGCACGAGGTCGCCACCGAGCACAACCCGGACGCCCGGGTGGTATACGTGGACAACGACCCGATCGTCCTGTCGCACGGGCGGGCGCTGCTGGCCGCGGAGGGCACCGCGACGGTGATCCAGGCCGACATCCGGCGACCGCAGGAGATCCTCGACGACCCGGACGTCCGCCGGTTCCTGGACTTCGACCGGCCGATCGGGTTGTTGCTCTTCGCGATCCTGCACCACCTCGGCGACGACGAGGCACCCCGAGCGGTGTCGGCAGAGTTGATCGACGCGCTGCCGTCGGGCAGTTACGTGGCGATCTCACACTTCCGTGATCCCGGTGAGCGGGACCCGGAGGGCTCCCGTAAGGCCCGCGAGGTCGAGCGGGTCTTCAACGAGTCGCTCGGCACCGGCCGCTGGCGCACCGACGAGGAGATCCTCTCCTTCGCCGACGGGCTGACGCTGCTGGAGCCGGGCCTGGTGCCGTTGGCCGAGTGGCGACCCGATCCCGGCGCCCCCGCGCCGAAGCAGACCGACACCTACCACACCTTCGTCGGGCTCCTCGCCCGCAAACCGTAAGCCGCAGCGACGTCACTCCCACGCCTGGGAGAGCGACTCGAAGGTCTCCGGATCGCTGTGCGTCGGAATGACGCACACGAGGTGGCCGCCCGGCGCCCGTAAGGTCACGCACTCCAGCCAACGGCCGACCTCGACGGCGCCGAGGGCGATCAGCCGGCGCGTTTCGGCCTCGACGTCGTCAGTCTCGATATCGACGTGATATCGAGACTGGTCGTCGACGGCCTGCACCGCCAGCACCAGCCCGGGCAATGCGTTGTGCAGCGAGGTGAACTGCTGTTCGTCGGGGACCGGGCGTGCCGGAACGCCAAGTGCGTCCGACCAGAAGGCGGTAGCTGCGGGTGCCTCACCGCTCGGCACGTCAATCAGGATCGTCGAGAGTCTGCTGCGATGCGCCACGATCAACCATTATCCACAGCCGGCGAAGATCCGCCGGCCGGATCATGACCACGTGCTGAGACTGGGCTGGTCGAACGTACCGATCCACCGACGACTATTTCTTGATCTTGTCGAAATGATCGGGATCCCGCGACCGGAGTGGGGTGGACGTGCGCAACAGATCCGGCGTAACATCCCATCCCAGAGAGATCGTCAAGCGATTGCCGCTGGTAAATACCACAGCGGAACGGGGGAGGCGTCGATCTATGCGTTACCACCGAAATATGTTACTCGCGCGGCGATAGCAGCGCACACTCCGGTTCAGGCCGTGGTTCCTCGATGAGAGGTTCGCCGGCACTCCCCTGCGGTCCATCCGGGACACGCGCGCCCGGCTGTCCCGCCGCCGGGGCCCGGGACCACTTCGAAGGGCAACTGCCGGCAGCACGCCCGTACGCCGTCCGCGTCCGGGCCTGACCGGGCCCTCGCGATACCCAACTCCCTCCGCACCACGGCGACGTGCCGGCCGGCCCCGACCGCCGGGACGCCGCCGTCTGAGCGATTTCGCCGACAACTGGGGCGGCAGGTCCGCCGGGCGGCCTGACGCACACGGGGCACCAGACGAGAGGGGATACGCGAACTGTGGTGACAGCGGACATCTTCGATCGCTGCCGGTCGTACACCGAGAGCAGGGAGGCACGCGCGGCCAGGCTCTACCCGTACTTCACGCCGTTCGAGGGGCAGGACGCGACCGTCGCGCAGACCGTGGACGGCGAGATCCTGATGTGCGGCTCGAACAACTACCTCGGGCTGACCTCCGACCCCCGGGTGAAAGCCGCGGCGCAGGCGGCGATCGAGGAATACGGCTCGTCACGTACGGGCTCACGACTGCTCAACGGCAACACACCGTTGCACGAGGAGCTGGAGCACGAGCTGGCCGACTTCCTCGGCATGCCTGCCGCACTCGTGTTTCCGACCGGCTACCAGGCAAACGTCGGAGTGATCGCGTCGCTGCTGTCGCGGCACGACGTGGTCATCCTCGACCGCGAGGCGCACGCCTCGGTCTACGACGGCTGCGGCATGAGCCGGGCGAGGACCCGCCGGTTCGCCCACAACGACATGGACGACCTGGAGCGGCAGTTGGCGGCCAGCCCCTCGGAGGCCGGCCGACTGGTCGTGGTGGACGGGGTGTACTCGATGGCCGGCGATCTGTGTCCGCTGCCCGAGGTGGTACGGCTGTGCCGGCGGTACGGCGCCCGCCTGCTCGTCGACGACGCGCACGGCATCGGCGTGCTGGCCGACGGCCGGGGCACCGGCGCGCACTTCGGCGTCACCGATCAGGTCGACCTCGTCACGATCACCTTCAGCAAGTCACTGGCGTCGGTCGGGGGCGCGGTGCTCGGGCCGGAGGACGTCATCGAGTACCTGCGCCACCACGCGCGCAGCCTCATCTTCAGCGCCGCCGCGCCACCGGCCAACCTGGCCGCCGCGTACGCCGCGTTGCGCATCCTGCGGGCGCAACCGTGGCTGTGCCGCCAGGCGGCGGAGAACGCGTCGTACGTGCGTCGCGAGCTCACCGCCCTGGGGTACGACCCGATCCCGAGCGACACCCCGATCGTGTCCGTGCGGCTCGACGGCGTGCCGCAGACCCTGCTCGCGTGGCGCAGCCTGCTTGACCGCGGCGTGTACGTCAACGCGGTGATCCCCCCGGCGGCGTCGCCCCGGCTGCGGGCGAGCTTCTCCACCACGCACACCTCGGAGCAGCTCAAGCGCGTCGTCGCCGCGTTCGCCGAAGTCCGCGACCTGATGCTCCGGGAGGACCGATGACAGTCAGCCAGCTCGAACCCGCGATCAGAACCCGGGATCTGGTGGGCGCCTGGGCGCGGATGTGGCGGCTCCACTTCGTGCCCTTCTCGCTGTCGGCCGGCCTGGTCGGCATGACGGCGCCGCCGCTCGGCGCCAGCGTCGCGAGCATCGTGGTCGGGTTGCTGTTCTGCACCCTGGGATACGGCGTCGGCGTGGTCATCAACGACTGGTTCGACCGCAGGGCCGACGCGGTCAACGCTCCGGGCCGCCCGTTCGTCACCGGGCTGATCAACCCCCACGTCGGCCTGGGGCTGACACTCACGCTGTCCACAGCCCTGATGGTGGTGGCCGTCGTGGTCGCGCCGACGCTTGCGTTGTGGAGTGTCATCGCGATCGGCGGCCATCTCGTCTACTCCTGGACCAAGCGCATCCCTATGCTCGGCAACCTCGTCAACGGCGTCGACATGGCGCTGTTCACCGTGCTCGGCGCCGTGGCCGTCCGTCCCGACGCGGGATGGCTCGACATCCCGGCGGTCACCTGGTTCCAGACGGCGCTCGTCGCGGTCGTGTTCAGCGGCTTCTGCCTGGTCGGATACTTCAAGGACATCGAGGGCGACCGGGTCGCGGGCTACCGCACGCTGCCGGTGGCCATCGGCACCGGGACGTCCAGCCGGATCGCTGTGGTGTTTCCGGTCGTGGCGGTGGTCGCCGCGGGCGCCGCCGCCGTGGCGGGCGCCGGCCGCGCTGGCACCTACGCGGAGGTGGTGTTCTGGGCGCTGCTCGTCGCGTCCGCGCTGGGGTTCACGCAGAGTCTCGTGACGCTCATCCGGGCGCCGGAGACCCGGGCGTACGAGGCGCTCGTCTGGTTCATCCGGGCGACCACGCTGTTCTTCCTGTCGCTCGGCGCGCTGCACCGGCCGACGCTCTTCCTCGTCGTCGCCGCTCCGATGATGGCCTACCTGGAGTTGACGTTGCGCGCGACCCGGTCCTCCCGGCAGGCGTGACATGACCGCCACCGCCTGGAACCGGCTGTCCCTGAACGCGGCCGAGGGCGGCCTGATCGTCGCCATGCGCGAGTGCATGGCCCGGTCGCCGCGGCAACTCAACGACGCCTTCGAAGCCGATGCCGAACTACTCGATCTGGGCGCCGCCGGACTCCTGGCGGTCACCGTCGACACGCTCAACGACGGCGCCGAACTGGCCACCGCCGGCACCCCGTACGCGAAGGGATGGTTGACCACGACCGTCAGCGTGAGCGACCTCGCCGCGGTGGCCGCCGACCCGGTCGCCGTGCTTGTCTCCTGCTCGTTGCGCCGGGACCTGTGGACGCTCGACGACGCCCGCGAGTTCGGGCGCGGCGCGTCCGAAGCCGCCGAACGGTACGGCTGCCACGTCGTGGGCGGCGACACCAACTGGGCCAACGAGGAGAGCTTCACCTCGTGCGCCCTCGGAACCGTCCGACGCGGATCCGTGCTCAGTCGGCTCGGCGCCCGGCCCGGCGACGCGCTGTATGTGACGGGCCCGATCGGCGCCGGCAACGCGGTCGGATTCCGTGCCCTGGCCCTGGACGGCGCGGCGGCGGGCGAGCCGTGGCTGCCCGAGGCGCGGGTGGCCGCGGGCGAGCCGCTGCGCCGGTACGCCCGGGCCTGCATCGACACCAGCGACGGGCTGGTGAGCGCGGCGGTCAGCCTCGCCGAGCTCAACGGCCTGGGGGTCGAGGTGGTGCTGCGCGACGAGGTGTACGCGCCGATCGTCTCCGCCGTCGCCGACGCGGCCCACCTGCCCAGGTGGTGTTCGGCCGCCGCGGAGTGGGGCGAGTTCGAGCTGTTGTACGCGGTCGATCCGGCCGAGGCCGAGCGATGCTCCCGGGCGCTGTCGGAGCGCGGTCTGCGTCCCACCCGAGTCGGACAGCTCGTCGCCGGCCCGGAGCTGCTGCTGGTCGACGAGTCGGGCCGGCGTCGGGAGCTGCGGGACCTGCTGCTGCGCATGCGGGCACTCGACCCGGCCGGGTCGTTGCTCGCCGACCTGCGTGCCCTGCTCGCGGGAGGCGCGTGATGGGTGCCGGTGTCGCGCTGGTGACGGGGGTCAGCGGCTGCGTCGGGCGCGCGGTCGCCGCCGCCCTCGTGGCGGAGGGCTGGTCGGTACGGGGGCTGGTGCGGGCGCCCGCGCCGGGCCACGCCGGGTACGCGGCGCACCTCGGTGACCTGACCGACCCGGCGTCGCTGCGCGGCTCCTGCGCGGGCGTCGATCTCGTGGTGCACGCGGCTGCCGATCTGACCGACTGGCGACCCGGCCCTCGGATCTGGCGGGTGAACCGGGACGGCACCCGGGCGATGCTTGACGAGGCGCGGCGCTGCGGCGTCTCCCGCTTCGTCTACCTGAGCACCGTCGACGTCTTCGGTTTCCGCGCCGCGAAGGTCATCGACGAGGCATCGCCGCGGCGGGTGCCGCGATACCCGTACCCGCGGTCGAAAGCCGCCGGGGAGGACCTGGCGTGGTCCTACCACGGGAACGGTCTGGAGGTCACCGTGGTGTACCCCGCCTGGGTCTTCGGCCCCGGCGACCGCACCTTCCTGCCCGAGCTCGTGCGCGGGCTGCGTGCCGACAAGCTCGTCCAGTTCGACCGTGGCACACCCCCGATCGAGTTGACGTACAGCGCGAACCTCGCCGACGCGATCGTGCTGGCCGGCACCGATCCCGGCGGCGCCGGTGGCCGGTTCATCGTCGGCGACTCCTACGGCCTGACCGTGGGGCAACTGTTCGCCGCGGTGGCCGAGCGGATCGGGGCGAGGCCGCCGACCTCCTCGATCCCCTTCGGCGCGGCGCTCGCCGCGGGAGCCCTGTCCGAACTCGCCGGGATGGCCGGCATCGGCGTCAGCTCCGGCCGGCCACTGCTCACCCGCTACGCGGTCCGGTCCGTCGCCGGCGGAATGCGGTACGACGTCGGCCGGATCCGGTCGATCGGCCACGCGCCCCGGATCGGCTTCGCGGAGGCGCTGAGCCGGGCCCTGGTGGAACTGGAGAGGGAGCAGCCGCATGGCAACCGATGAGCACGGCCGGGTCGTCTGCATCGTCAACCCCGCGTCCGGGATCCGGCGCGGGCAGACGATCGTACGGCGGATCGCCGCGGAACTGCCCGGGGCGGAGTGCTGGTCCACCCGCCATCCCGGGCACGGCATCGCCCTCGGCCGGCAGGCGGTCGAGCAGGGGTACGGCACCGTGGTGGCCGTCGGCGGCGACGGCACGCTGTCCGAGGTCGCCAACGGGGTGCTGGGGGCCGGCGGGGAGAACGTCCGGCTGGCGTACGTGCCGGCCGGCACCTGCAACGACTTCGCTCGCGGCCGGCAACCTGTCACCGACCTCGGTGGCCTGCTCGACCGCACCCGCGACCGGCGGACAGACGTCGGTACGGCCACCTTCACCCGGCCCGACGGCACGCGGGACCGCAGATTCTTCCTGGTCGGCTGCACGGTCGGGCTGATCAGCGTGATCGGCCAGCGGTTCACCGAGAAGACACCGGCCAACCGGGTGCTCCAGCGGCTCAATCTCCAACTCGCCGAGGCGGCGACGAGCGTCCGGACGCTTACCCGCTGGCGGCCCGTCGCGGTGCGGCTGGACCTCGACGGCGAAACGTCCCACCAGATCATCGACAATCTCGCCGTGCTCAAGGTGCCGTACTTCGCCGGTGGGCTGACCTTCGGCAGCGAACAGCCCCCGCCGCCGGGGCGCCTGGACGCGGTGCGGGTGGCGGGTCTCGGCCGCATCAGGGCGGCCGGGCTGATGTGGCAGGTGTTCCGCGGCGCCGCCGCCGGGCACCCGGCGATCCACCGGCAGGAGGTCCGCACCGTCGGCGTCGACGCGGACCGCCCGCTGCCGGTGGAGGTCGACGGCGAGATCGTCGGATGCACCCCGGCGGAGTTCTCGATACATCAGTCGTGCCTGACGACGGTGGTGTGAACCCAGCGAGGGAGCGACACGTGCCTGCTTCGAAAACGTTCCACATCGGACTCGTGGTGCCGGACTACACCGGCCAGCTCAGCCCGATGGCCACGCTCGGCCGGGAACTGCTGCGGCGCGGCCACCGGGTCACCCTGGTCTCCCTGCCGGACGCCGGAACGAAGTCGTTCACGGCCATGTTCGCCTTCGCGCCGATCGGCGAGCGCGAGTTCCCGGTCGGTTCGCTCGCGCGCTTCGCCGAGCAGCAGGGCCGGCTGACCGGCCTGGCCGCGATCCGCTTCATCGTCCGCGGGTACGTGCGCGAGGTCGAGCTTCTCCTGCGGGACCTGCCGCTCCTGGTGGAGAAGCACGGCATGGACGCGCTGCTTGTGGACCAGGTCTACGGCGCGGGCAACTCCGTCGCGGAGCACCTCGACATTCCGGTCGTGAACGTGTGCAACGCGCTGGCGCTGAACACCGAGCCCGGGGTGCCGCCGTTCATGACGGCGTGGCCGTACCATCCCTCGCTGCTCGCGCGGGTGCGCAACATGCTCGGTGACCAGGTGGTCGCCTGGGTCATCCGGCCGGTGCTGCGACGGATCAACGAGCGGCGTGCGGCGTGGGGTCTGCCACCCGTGAACGGGGTGAACGACGGCTCGGACCTCGCCCAGATCACCCAGCAGCCGCCATTCTTCGACTTCCCGCGTACCCGGCTGCCGGACTCGTTCCACTACACCGGGCCGTTCCACGACGAGGACAGCACCGAGCCGGTCCCGTTCCCGTGGGAGAGACTCGACGACAGACCGTTGATCTACGCGTCGATGGGCACCCTCCAGAACCGCCTCCCCCACGTCTTCGAGACGATCGCCGAGGCGTGCGCCGGCCTCGACGCGCAACTGGTCATCTCCCTCGGCAGCACCGACGTCGAACCGCCGACCGGCCTCGCCGGCGATCCGGTCGTGGTCCGGTACGCGCCACAGCTCGATCTGCTGGCGCGGGCGTCCCTCGTCATCACGCACGCCGGAATCAACACCGCGCTGGAATCGCTCGCCCACGGCGTACCGATGGTCGCGCTGCCCGTGGGGAACGACCAGCCGGGCGTGGCCGCCCGGCTCAGGTACCTCGGCGTGGGTGAGTTCATCCCGGTGCACCGGGTGACTCCGGCGCGGCTGCGGGCGGCCATCGACAAGGTACGCGGCGACCCCGCCTACCGGGCGAGGGCGCAGCGCTACGGACGCCGGATCGCCGAGTTGGACGGCGTGCGGCGCGCGGCCGACATCGCGGAGGAGGCGTTCCGGACCCGCCGGCCGGTACGCAGGCAGGAGACGCCCGAGACGACGGAGGGTGGCCGCCGATGACAGCGCAGACGGGACGCATGGCCCGGCAGTTGCCGACGCTCAACGGGTTGCGGGGGGTCGCCGCGATCACGGTCTTCTTCTCGCACACGACGCTGCTGGGCTTCTTCGCCGACGAGCGGGTCGACGACGTGTGGTTCGCCGTCCTCAGCCGCACCGGATCCGCCGCCCTCGGCTTCTTCTTCATCCTCAGCGGTTTCGTCCTGACCTGGTCGGCTCCCGACCACGAGCCGAAACGCCGGTTCTGGCGTCGCCGGGCCGCCCGGATCCTGCCGAACCACCTGGTGGTCTGCGCCGTGGTCATCGTGCTGATGGTCCTGGTCCGCGGGGGCGCGCCGCTGTGGCCGACGCTTGCGAACGTCGCGCTCGTGCAGAGCTGGATCCCGGACGAGTTCGTCTTCAACGGCATCAATCCGCCGAGCTGGTCGCTGAGCTGCGAGATCCTCTTCTACGCGTCGTTCCCGTGGCTGCTCGGCGGCGTCCGCAGGCTCTCCGCGACCTGGCTCTGGTGGATCGCGGGCGGCACTGTCGCCGCGATGCTCGTGGCGCCCGCCGTCTCCACGGCGTTCCTTCCGGCGGAGCCGACGTACACCTACGCGGACGCGGCATTTCCGCAGTTCTGGTTCGTCCAACAGTTTCCGCTGACCCGGATGCTGGACTTCGTCCTCGGGATCGTCATCGCCCAACTCGTCATGCGGGGCCTGTGGTTCAGGCTGAGCCTGCCCGCCGCCGCACTCGTCACGCTCGCCTTCTACGGCGTCTCCGAGGTCGTGCCGCTGCTCTACTCGGTGGTCGCGGCGATGGTCGTCCCGCTCGCGCTGCTTGTGGCCGCCGCGGCGCGGGCGGACGTCGAGGGGCGCCGCTCACCGCTGCGCGGGCGGGTCGCCGGCTGGCTGGGCGACACTTCCTTCGCCTTCTACCTCATTCACATCCTGGTGCTCTACGGCGCCAGCAACATGTCCCCGAGCGGCTTCGGGGTGGCCGCGGCGCTGGCGGTGATGGTCGGCGCCTACCTGGTGACGCTCGGCCTCGCGTCGCTGCTCCACATCGGTGTGGAACGGCCGATGATGCGCCGGTTCGCCAGATCCCGATCCCGGCGGCGGGCCGCCGATCCTCAGCCCGCCGCGGTCCGGCTGTTCAGCGGACGGTGAGCGTGGCCCGGACCGCACCGGCGGGACGCAGCGTGACCCTCGGTACGACCTCCAGCCGCTCGTCGCCCGTGTCGACACGGTAGCGGGCGAGCAACGCGCTCAGCAGCACGGTCATCTCCAGCAGCGCGAAGTGTTCCCCGATGCAACTGCGCGGGCCGCCACCGAACGGAAAGTAGGCGTAGCGCGGGCGCTCCTGCCGTCCGAGGAACCGGTCGGGCTCGAAGCGCTCCGGGTCGGGCCAGAACTCCGGATGCCGGTGCGTGACCCAGGGGGCGAGGACCACCTTGGTGTTGGCCGGGATCCGGTGGCCGGACACGACGACGTCGGACTCGGCCATCCGCTCCAGGCTGTACACGGGCGGGTACAACCGCATGCCTTCCATGGCCGCGGCTCGCACCAGTTCGCCGTCGTCCGCGCCGATCCCGGCCACGACCCGTTCCTGCACCTCGGGATGCCGGCCCAGCAGGTGCAGGGTGAAGGCCAGCCCGGCCGAGGTCGTCTCGTGCCCGGCGAGCAGGAACACGAGCATCTGATCCCGGATCTCCGCCGGGGAGAGCGCCTGCCCGGTCTCCGGATCCTCGGCCGTGGACAACCGGCTGAGCATGTCCTCGTTCTCCTCGCCACCCGATCGCCGGCGGTCGGCGATGATGCGGTCGACGATCTCGTACTGGGTCGCCCGTACGTGTGCGATCCGGCGCGATCGCGGAGTCGGCCAGCTCAGCGGCAGCTTGACGACCTGGAGGGCGCGCGCCAGCGCGAGGTCACCCAGGACGGGCATGAGCTTCTGCAGACGGGGGACCACCTCGTCGATGTCGTCGCCGAACAGCGCCCGGCCGACCACCCGCATCGTGTAGCGCTGCATGACCTGGTACAGGTCCAGGACGGAGCCCGTGGTGACCGCCATGTCGTCGACGACGCGGGCCGCCTCGTCGGCCATCAGCTCGGCGTAGCGGGCCACCCGGCGCGGCGTGAACAGCGGCTGGAGCGTCCGGCGCTGTCGCAGCCAGCGGTCTCCGTCGCTGGTCAGCAGTCCCTCGCCGATGAACTCGCGAAGGATGTCGTACGCGCTCGCGCGGCGGCTGAAGACCTGGGGTGTGGTGAGGACCTGGTGGATGCCGTCGGGGTGGTGCACGTTCACCACGTCGACGCTGACGGCGCGTGGCCCCCGAGGCAGCCCGACGTGGTATGCCACCACATCGCCGTACGTGTGGAAGCCGTCCAGGATCGATCCCAGCAGATCGTGGCGGAGCGCCGGCAGCATGCCGAGGAGCGGATGCCCGGCCGGACCCGGTACGGCAGCGGCCCCGGACAACTGAGTCGTCATAGTGATCCCCCGTTCGATCAATCGACGTACATCGACTATGTTTCCACGTTCCGCACCCCTTTATCAGCCCCCGGCAGATCGCAACACGCAGTGACGTCCGTCATTGTCACTTGGTTGGCGGTGAACAGTTCACCGCCGCTCGGCGGAGAAACGGCAGCCGGGCGTGACGCCGCTGAACGGCGCACGCCCGGCTGCGCGGGTGGACGACTGCTCACCAGGGGCGGTACGAGGCCCAGTCGAAGTCCGCGTATCCGCGCTCGGCGCCGAGGTCCTGCACCCACAGGCCGACGAACGCGCCGGTGAAGCCCCAGCCCTCAGGCTCGCCGTCGACGAGGGTCGCGGCGTACTCGTCGGACAGGATGGTGGCGTCCAGCTCCGCCGGCAGGTCGACCCAGCCCGTCGCTTCGGTCAGTTGGTAGGCGAACCTGACACGCGGACCGTCGAAGGTGACCCGGAGCGTGATGGCATCCGTTCCCGGCAGTTCGACGCGGCACGCGTCGTGCATGGCACGCCGACCGTTGTCGGACGACATCACCTCGAGTACCGGCCGGCCGTCATCGTCGGCGGTCACGTAGGCGTAGTGCCAGTTGCGGGTGTTGTAGTAGGCGGTGACGCCGGCGAGCTGGCGGTAGTTGGCGGGCTCGAAGCGCATCTCGGCGGTCAGCTCGCACTGCTTCGCGGTCACGCGGCGCGCGACCAGGCTCGGGCGCTGCCGGCCGACCGGCGACTGCCCGCCGTGGATCCGCAGGAACGAGGGGCGCGACGTGAGATCAAGCCAGTCCGGGGTCGCGGGGCGGCGCAGCGTCGCCCACTCCGGGCCGAGCACCGGCTCGGTGAAGTCGTCGCGCTCCTCCGCCGGCTCCTCCGCCGGCTCCGCTTCGCCCGGCACGGGTACGACCATCGCCGGTATCCCGCCCTCGATGCGCGGCCACTCCCCCTCCGGCCACTGCACCGCCTGGATCGCGGTCTCCCGGCCGAGCACGCACCGGCCGAGGGGGGTGTACGGCCGGGCCGCCAGGTGTGCCAGGTACCAGTGCCCGTCCGGCGTGGACACGAGGCTGCCGTGGCCGGCCTTCTGCAACTCCAGCTCGGGACGGCCGTGCGAGGTGAGCAACGGACCGGCCGGATCGGCCTCGTACGGCCCGAACAGGCTGCGGGAGCGGGCCACCGTCACCTGGTGCTCCCAGGAGGTGCCGCCCTCCGCGGTCACCAGGTAGTACCAGCCGTCCTTCTGGTGCAGGTGCGGACCCTCGGTGACGCCGACGGCGGTGCCGTGGAAGATGACCCGCTCGGTGCCGACGAGGCGACGGGCCCCGCGGTCGTACTGCTGGATCTGGATGCCCGCGAACCGGTCCCGGCCCGGCCGCCAGTCGGCGGTCATCGACAGCATCCAGGTGGTGCCGTCCTCGTCGTGGAACAGCGCCGCGTCGAACCCGCGCCCGTGCAGCACCACCGGATCCGACCAGGGCCCGGCCAGGTCGCGCGCGGTCACCAGATAGTTCTGCGGATCCCAGTAGCCGCTGGCGAAGCTTGCCACGTCGGAGTACAGAAGGTGGAACTCGCCATCCACATAGGACAGATCTGGCGCCCACACGCCGGAGGAGTCACCCGCTCCGGTGAGGTCGAGAAGCCGCCGTTCGGTGAGCACGCCGCCGAGCGGGCGCCAGTGCACCAGGTCGGTCGAGTGGTGCAGCCGGACGCCTGGGTACCACTCGAAGGTCGACGTGGCGATGTAGTAATCGGTGCCGACGCGCAAGATCGACGGGTCGGGGTTGAAGCCGGGAAGGACCGGGTTTCGGATCACCCGGCCGGGCACCTCGCCGCCGTGGGGCCCGGCCACCGCCGAGCTCTTTGTTGCGGTCGTCATGTCGCTTCTCCGTAACGGTAGCCTCGTCGAAAGTTTCGGCGAAGTTTGATCGCCGGATCGGCACAGACTACCCGCTGGAATACCGTGGTGACAATCTCGATGGCCTGTATCGGGCCGTGTTCCACACTGCTTGTTTCCGGAAATTGTTCCGATAGTTCATCCCCATCGCCATCGCGGCTGCCCCCGTAATGACGGCCGGGTGATCGGCGATCGCGTCCGGGGAAGACGCACCGTGAAGCGGGCTCCCCGGCCCGAACGGCCCTCGGCCTCGATCGTGCCGTGGTGGCTCGTGACGACCTCCTGGAGCAGGGCCAGTCCCAGGCCGAAGCGGCGGTCCCCGGAGCCCGCGCCGCGGTGGAACCGGTCGAAGATCCGCCGGGCGTCCGCCTGGTCGAAACCGTCCCCGGTGTCGGCGATCACCAGCTCGGCACAGGTGTCGACGGCCCGGAGCGTCACGGTGATCCGACCTCCCGCGGGGGTGTGCGCAAGCGCGTTGGCGAGCAGTTCGCCGGCGACCCGGCGCAGGGCCGACTCGACACCCGGCACCGGCAGTGGGTCGCCGGGGGTGTGCAGGGTGAGGGTGACCTGGCGCTCGGCGGCGCGTTCGGTCTCGGCGGCGACAGTCGTCCGGAGCAGCGAGGTGAGATCGACAGGCGGATCCGGTGCCCGGTCGGCGGGCGCGGCGGCCAGCCGGGCCGAGAGCAGCAGGTCGTCGACGATCTCGCCGAGTCGGCGGGTGGTGCCGACCAGTCGTTCCAGGTCGTCCAGGTTCGTGGCGGCGGCGTCGTCGCGTGCCCGCCGGGCGATCAACTGGGCTCGGGTGTGCACCTGGGCGATCGGGGTTCGCAGTTCGTGGCTGGCGTCCGCGACGAAGCGGCGCTGTCGGGTAAGCGCCTCCGCGAGTGGCGCGACGGCTCGACGGCCGACGAGCACACCGGTGAGCATCGCGGCGAGCAGCCCGACCGCCGCCGCGAGGCTGAACGCGAGCAGGAGGTGCCGGCGGTCGGACAACTGGAAGCGGGCGTCGAACACCGCCTGGACCACGCCGCCCTCCCGGGACTCGGTGCGCACGTGGTAGGTCGTGCCGTTCCGCGCGACAGTGGTGATCTCGGTGGCCCGGGTGACCGCCACGGTCTCCAGCGCCGTACGCAACGGCAGGCCCGGTGGCGGCGGGTTCGCGCCCGTGTACACGGTGGCGCCGTCGTAATGGAAGATCCAGCTACAGGCGGGTGGGCCGGCGATCGTGCCGTGTTCCGTGCCCCACTCCAGCTCACGCTGAATCTGCGCCTCCTGGCTGCGAACCAGGACCGCGTAGGAGATGCCGCCGGCCAGCAGCAGGAGGACGCCGATGGTCAGGCCGACAAGCAGGCCGATCCGCAGTCGGGCCCGTCTGACGATCGCCTGCTCGGTCGCTTCCATCAGAGTGTCCCGAGGCGGTAGCCGAGCCCGTGCACGGTGCGGACCACCGCACGGCCGAGCTTACGTCGCAGGTAGTAGACATAGGTGTCCACAATCGACGCCGCGGCGGCCTCCTCGAAGACCTTGCGGCGGAGCACGGCCCGGGGATGGACGGCGTTCGGCCGGGCGGCCAGCACCCGCAGCAGCTCGAACTCGCGGGCGGACAGCGCCACCCGGGTGCCGTCGGCGAGTATCGCGTCGCGTGGCGCCAGGTCGAGCAGCCCGGCCCCGATGCGGAGCACGTCCGTCGGCTCGGCCGTGCGCCGGCACAGCGCCCGGACCCGAGCGCTCAACTCGTCCAGGTCGAAGGGTTTGACCAGGTAGTCGTCGGCGCCCGCGTCCAGCCCGGCGATCCGGTCGTCGACCGTGCCGAGCGCGGTGAGCATCAGGGTCCGGGCCGGGACCGCCCGGGCGCGTAGCCGGGTGACCAGGTCGAGACCGTCGAGCGCCGGCAGCATCCGGTCGATGACCATCACGTCGTAGGATCGGGTCAGCCCGAGATGCAGCCCACGCTGACCGTCGAAGGCCCGGTCGACGAGGTAGCCCTCGTGACCCAGCGCCTCGGTGAGTAACTCCGTCAGATCCGCGTCGTCCTCGACCAGCAGCAGCCGGTTCGATCTTCCGCCCCGCATCCGTCCACGATCTCATAGATAAGCGCCGATGGAAGCAGTAGTAGTTGTCTATTCAATAATCTGAAACCGCCAGCACGGGCGTGCGTGCGGCATCTGGTCGTCGAGCCTCCCGGCGCTCGATCCAGCTCAGCGTCGGCGTCGTCATCAGCGTCGTGACAAGCGCGACAAGCACCAGCACGGTGAACAGGGACGGGCTCACGATGCCCGCCTCCAACCCGACGTTGAGCGCGATGAGCTGCATCAGGCCACGGGCGTTCATCAGCGCGCCGACCCGCAGCGCGACACCCGACGGCTCCCCGCGAAGCCGGGCCACCGCCCAGCAGGCGCCGAACTTGCCGACGATCGACACCGTCACGCAGGCGAGCGCGAACAGCAGCACCGGCAGGGAACCGAGCAGTCCGAATTCCGTACGCAGGCCCGAGTAGGTGAAGAACAACGGCAGGAAGAGCGTCGCGGCGACCGGGGTGAGAGTGCCCACCACCTTGTCGGTGTTCTCGGCACGGGGCATCACCACACCGACCGCGAACGCGCCGAAGACCGCGTACAGCCCGATCTCGTCGGTGTACCAGGCGACCAGGAAGAGCAGGGCGACCGTGCCGAGCAGCCGGGCGCGGTCGTCGAGGCCACGGCGGGTCATCAGCGCGGAGGCGACCCCCCGCCCGCCGAGCCAGAGCACCAGTCCGAAGACGACCGCTCCACCCGCGGTGACGATCGCCGGACCGGCCCGGCCGGAGGCGAAGGCCAGTACGACGGCCAGCATGATCCAGGCGACAAGGTCGTCGATCGCGCCACTGGCCAGGGAGAGGGTGCCGTGCCGGGTGCCGGCGTGCCCGTGTTCGGTGATGATCCGGGCCAGCATCGGGAACGCGGTGATGGCCAGGGCGACACCGACGAACGCGGCCGAGACGCCGAGCGACGTCCCGTCGGCCCGGATCGGCACGGCGTCGGCTGTCACCAGGACCAGCAGCACCCCCAGCAGGAGCGGCGCGGTGACCCCGGCCAGCGAGATCACCCCGGCGGTGCCGGCGAGCCCGGTGACCCGGTGGGCGCTGAACGCGTACCCGGCCTGGAACATGAACAGCACCAGGCCGACCTGACCGACGACATAGATGACCGGAAGCAGGGGGGTCGGGAACAGGGCGTTCTGCACGTCCGGCAGGAAGAGCCCGAGCAGCGACGGGCCGAGCAGCACGCCGGCGAGCATCTCGCTCACCACGGCCGGCTGGCCCGCCCTGCCGAGCAGCCAGGCGACCCCCTTGCAGAAGATCAAGATCACCGTCACCGCGATGAAGAACCGTGGCGCCAGCTCCGTTGGGGTCATCGGACAGCCCTCTCGAAGTAGGTGGTGCACAAACGCTTACGACGGGCGTCGACCACCATCCAGGAGCCGAACGCCAGTTGCCGGACACTGCGACCCACGTCGGCCCACCGGTCCCGCAGCCGCATCGTGGCCAGCCGCAGCCGCCCCGGGCCGGCGGACCCGACCGGTGTCAGATACGCCGGACCCCGGCTGGGCAGGGACCGGGTGTGTGCGGCCGAGGAGGCCAGGACGTACCGGCGCAGCACCTCGCGGGTCGCGGCGCGCAACATCACCGGCGCGACGCCACGGGCCGGGCAGGCCCGGTTCGCGGTGATCCCGTACGGGATGAAGTGCGCGTCGCCGCGCTTGAGCGTCCGCCACCGGTCCGGGTCGAACCGGTCGTCGCCGGCGGCTCCGCCGCGCTGGAACGCCAGGTAGTTGAAGAGCAGCACCGTTCCGGCCGGCAGCGACACCCCGGTGGGCAGGGTGATCGGCGCCGACGTGATCCGGTGCGCGACGCCGAAGAGCGGATGCACCCGCAGCGTCTCGTCGATCACCCGGTCCAGCGCGTCGTCACCGTCGAGTCCCCGCTGAAGGTCGGGATGCGTGGCGAGGGCGAGCAGCACATGCGCCGTCGCCTCGGACATCTGCACGACCGCGGTGTTGAAGAAGGCGCCCTGCAGATACCACGCCGTCTCCTGGGCGGTGAACGGCGGCGGCAACGTTACCGGGCAGGTCCCCGCCCGGATCCGGTCGTGCAGATACCCGGTCAACTCCTCACGCCGCCGCATGTGCCGCAGGCTTGTGCACTTCAACCCGTTGACCACGTCCTCGGCGTTGGCGACGATCAGCGCCCGGGCGTCCGGCGGACACGCCTCGCCGAAGACGAGCTCGTAGTAGACCTCGGCCCAGACCGGCATCATCAGGTCGCGCAGCCGTACGTGGCTGATCCGGTCGGTCGGCAACCTGTCGAGCGCCCGCCGGGTGCCGGCGCTCGCGAGGTCGTCGCAGCGCCTGTGGCGTACCGCGAGCACCCGCCGGGTCGTGGCGGCCACGGTCCGGTAGCGCTCGCCCGGCTCCAGATGTTCCTGGTGCATGTGCGGTCCGGGCGCCAGCCAGTACCAGAACAGGTCCGACAACCCGGCCCCCCGGCTGCGTCCGTCCGCCGCCGGATCCGCGTACACCCGCTCGAAATGCTCCATGCCGACCGTCGGACCCGGCACCGGCACGCCCTCGGCGCCGTTGACCCTGACGAACACCCACTCCCGCAGCCGGACCACAGTCGACGGCAGCCAGTAGGGGACGGTCCACGCCACGCCGATCCCCGCCAGGACCGCCAGGACGATGAGCGCGCTCATCCGCACGCCACCGTCGCGACCAGGTCACCGCGCAGGTCGGCCGGCCCGGTGACGCCGGCGAACGCCAGGGCCCGGTCGAGGTCGGCGTGGAGCAGGTCGAGCACGTGGCGTACCCCGGCGGCGCCGCCCACCGCGAGCCCCCAGAGAACCGGGCGGCCAACGAGCACCGCGGTCGCGCCGAGCGCCAGCGCCACCAGGACGTCGGCGCCCCGACGGACGCCGCCGTCGAGCAGCACCGGCAGCCGCCCCGCCACCGCCTCGACGACCGCGGGCAGGGCGTCCAGGGTGGCGAGCGTCCCGTCGAGTTGCCGGCCCCCGTGGTTGGAGACAAGCACACCGTCGACGCCGTGCGAGACGGCAAGCGCCGCATCCGCGGGATGCAGCACCCCCTTCAGCAGGATCGGCAGCGCGGTGACCTCGCGCAGCCAGGCGATCCGGGCCCAGTCCAGCCCGGCGTCCATCCCGATGTCGCGCACCCGGCCGCTGGCGTCGCGCATGTTCTCGCAGACCAGCCCGGGCGGCAGGTCGACGAAACCGTGCCGCAGATCGCGTTCCCGCCTACCGAACACGGGCGAGTCGACCGTGACGACCAGGGCGGTGCAGCCGGCGGCCTCCGCCCGCCGGATCACGGAGGTGGTGAAACCGAGGTCCGGTTGCGGGTAGAGCTGGAACCAGAGCTGCCCCCCGGCGGCGGCGATCTCCTCGACCGGCCGGGTGGCCGCCATGCTGACCACCATGATCGTGCCCGCCTCGGCGGCGGCGAGTGCGGTGGCCACCTCGCCCGCCGGGTGGGCCAGCCGGTGGAACGCGGTCGGCGCGATCAGCACCGGCATCGAGATCCGACTGCCGAACAGCGAGAGCCGCAGGTCGCGCCGGCGCACGTCACGCAGGACGCGGGGCACCACATAGCGCCTGGTGAAGGCCGCCTCGTTGGCGCGGACCGTGCGCTCCTCGCCGGCCCCACCGGCGAAGAAGTCCCAGTGCACCGGGTCCAGGCGACGCCGCGCGTCGGCGGCCAGCTCGGCCAGGTTCAGCGCCGGGCCGTTCAGCGCCGGGCCGTCCGACGCTGTGCCGTCCAGCGCCGGGCCGTCCGGCGGACGCATCTCAACCCTCGACACGGCTCAGGCAGCGGTCGAGGAACGCGGCAAGCGGCGCGACGTGGGTTTCCGGTCGATCCCACCGGTTCTCCAGGTTCTCCGCCAGGTGATGGGTGGCGACGACCTGGCCCGCCCGGTGGTGGCGGACCACCGGATGCAGGTAGGCGGCGTCGTGGGCCTGGCCGACGACGTCCTGGGCGACCCGGCTGACCGTGATGTCGAACGGATCCACCTGGTCGTGCTCGGGGCCGTACTCGAGGGTGACCACGAAGGCGTGCGCGTAGTCGTGGTCCGCGGTGCGCAGGCCGGTGCCGGCGAAGTACTCGACCGGAACCTCGTCGTGGTAGCGCGCCTCGGATCCGGCCACCGTGACCACGTCACCGAGGAAGCCGAACTGCTGCCACAGGGCGGAGGTGCGGTTGATCCGCGCGACGATGGCGTCGGCGATCAGCTCCGGGGTGGCGTCAAGCTTCTCCGCCGGCCACGGCGTGTCCCCGTACCGTCGCTCCAGAACCCGGTGCAACGCTTTCACGCAGTACCGGAAGCCGTGGATGAAACCGCTCGTCGAACGCCGGAAATCCCGTTCCTGGGAGATCGTACCGGCGAAGAAGAGGCCTGGTACGTTCACCGACTCCCACTCCGGGGTCTGCGCCGGAAAGCGGTCCCTGATCGCGAGCGCCGGCCGGCAGGTGTCGTCGAAGATCGACGCGTCGAAGGCGAAACCGGTGCAGGCGAGCACCCGGTCGTACCACAGTTCCTTGACCACCTCGTCCGCCCGGGAGAACGAGAACGTCACCCGGAAACCGGCGCCGTCGCGCTCGATGCGCCTGATGGTGCCGTCCAGGATCGCGTTCGCCGACTTCAGTTGGTAGGTGTCCAGGAAGTTGTTGTTCACCGCGCGCAGGTGCCCCACGTAGTGCGTGCGCCAGGCCATCCGGACCGAACTCGGCCCGGCGACGTGGATCAGCGTGGTGGTCTCCATCAGGCTGTCCGCGGTCTCGAACGCGGAGTTTCCCTTGCCGATGATCAGCACCTTCTGGTCGAGGTAGTCGCGCGGGTCGACGGACATCTCCGCGTACTCCTCGGCGAGCTCCAGTCCCGGGATCTCCGGCCGGTACGGCCGGGAGACGCCGGTGGCGACGATCAGCCGTCGCGCCCGGAAAACCTCACCGGCCCGGACCTCGAACGTCCCGTCCACCTTGCGGACCGACGTCACCCGGGAGTTGTACCGGACCCGCACCCCCGTCTTCGCGGCGAAGTCCGCCAGGTAGCGGACCATCACGTCGGCGTCGGGGAAATACCGTTCCGTGTAGCTGGTGAACCGCAGCGCCGGGTCGTCGCTGAGCAGGGAGTTCCAGTCCAGCCGCAGGTTCAGCTCCGGGTCCTCCGAGCCGGTGTGCGGCTTGTTTATGGAAATCAGTTGCCGGTGCCGGGGAAAGGTGGCGAAGAACGCCCCCGGGATCTCCGCCTGTTCGAGGACCAGATAGTCGCGTTTACCGTCGGCCTCCAGCAGAGCGGCGAGTTGCAGGCCGGCCGGCCCGGCCCCGACGATCAGATAGTCAAGCGTCATGGCGCCCACCCCTCACGACAGAGAAACGGAGAAATTCGCGATCACTTCGGCGGCCCGCCGCACGTCACCGTCCAACGGCCGGTCCGGGTCGACAGGCGGCACGGCCTCGGCCACCGCGGCCAACGCCTCGGCGCAGCCGGGCGCGGTCGGCGTACGCGCGCCGACGTGGGCGGCCTGGCGCAGCCCCAGCGCGAGCGACCCGACGATGAGGCGCAGCAGCCGGGCCTGGTCCAGCGCCCGCAGCGCGGCCTGGGTGCCGAGCGGGATGACATCCTGGTTGTGCAGGTTCGTCGGTACGCTCTGCATGCTCGCGGGCGTGGCGTCCCGGCGGATCTCGGTGATCAGCGCGGTCGCCGCCAACTGCACGCCCTGCAACCCGTGCTGCTGTCCCGGGCCGGCGGCGAGCATCGGCGGCAGGCCGCCGTTGCGGTTCGGGTCGACGAGCAGATCCAGTTGCCGTTCGGCGAGGTTGCCCACCTGCGCCACGACCATCGACAGCACGTCGGCGGCGAACGCGGCCGGCTGCCCGAAGAAGTTGCCGCCGTGTACGACGAGATCCTCGTCGGGAAAGAACAACGGATTGTCGGTGACACCGGCGAGGTCGGCCGCGACGACGCCGTCGACGTAGCGCAGGGCGTCCTCAGCCGCGCCGAGCAGTTGCGGCGCGCACCGGAGGCTGTACGGCTCCTGCAACGGACGTTTGCCGGACGCGACGAGTCCGTCGCTCACCCGTCGCATCCGCGCGCCCACGTCGATCGCGCCCGGATGGCCGTACGCCCGCAGCAGCCGAGAGTCGAGGAACTGCGTGCCGCTGCCGAGCAGATCGGCGAGCAGGCAGGTGAGCACCTGGACCGCCAGGTGCGCGGCACGGACCGCGTCAAGCGCCAGCGCGGTCGCCGCGGTGGTAAGCGACGTGCCGTTGACCAGGGCGAGGGCGTCGCGACCGTCGAGCGGCAGCGGTTCGAGGCCGGCCAGCTCCAGCGCCTCGGCCGCGGGCAGCCGCACCCCGTCCAGATAGGCGTGGCCCCGGCCCCGTAACGCCTGGGCAGCCGCGCCCAGCGGGATCAGGTCACCACTGGCGCCCACCGAACCCAGCCGGGGCACCGCGGGCACGAACGTGGTCGCGAGCATCGCCGCGAGGGCGTCGATGACGTGCGGGGAGACCCCCGACGCGCCGTGGGCCAGCGACCCGGCCCGCAGCAGCAGGGTCGCCCGGACCACCTCCGGATCGAGGTCCGGGCCCTGACCGGCGCCGAGGTGGGCGAGCGTGTTGTCGGCCTGGTCCCGCAGGTCGGCGCGGCCGGCGTACCCCACGAGGGCGCCGAAGCCGGTGGTCGCGCCGTACACCGCGCGGTCGTCGCCGAGCACCTCGGCCAGGAAGGCGCGGGCGGCCGTGACCCGGTCCCGGACCTGCGGTCCGACCACGACCTTGATCGGGTCACTGGCGGCGTGCAAATCGGCGATCCGCAACGGGACCCCGAGGTCCACCTCTGTCGTCATGCGATCGCACCCTAGAGACGAATTCTCAGAGCGCTCTGAGATCGGGTCGCTACGTTGCGGCGCATGACGCTCGACTATCTGATCATCGGAGCCGGACCTGCCGGGCTGCAGCTCGCTCACCTGCTCGAGCGCGACGGCCGCGACTACCTGGTCCTGGAGGCCGGCCCGGCGCCCGGCACGTTCTTCACCACCTATCCCCGGCACCGGCAACTCATCTCGATCAACAAGATCTGGACCGGCTCCGACGATCCGGAGTTCAACCTGCGCGCGGACTGGAACTCGCTGCTCACCGACGATCCGGCGCTGCTGTTCAGGAACTACAGCAGGCGGTACTTCCCGGACGCCGCGGACCTGGTGCGTTACCTCGCCGACGTCGCCCGCGGCCTGCGGGTCAGCTACGACACCCGGGTCACCCGGGTCACCCGCGACGGCGAACTGTTCACCGTCCACGCCGGTGACGACACCCGCACCGCCCGCCGCGTGGTCGTCGCCACAGGCGTGTCCCGGCTGCACGTCCCGCCGATCGAGGGCGCCGCGCTCGCCGAACGCTACGACACCGTGAGCGTCGACCCGGACGACTTCACCAACCAGCGCGTCCTCATCATCGGCAAGGGCAACTCGGCGTTCGAGACCGCGGACGCGCTCGTCGAGACGGCCGCGGTCATCCACGTCGCCGGCCCGCACTCGGTCAGGCTGGCGTGGCAGACGCACTATGTCGGGCACCTGCGCGCGGTGAACAACAACTTCCTCGACACCTATCAGCTCAAGTCGCAGAACGCGGTCCTCGACGGCACCGTCGAACGGATCGCCAGGCGCGACGACGGCGGCTACCGGATCGACTTCCGGTACGCCCGCAGCGTCGAGGCGATCCGGCAGATCGACTACGACCGGGTCATCCTCTGCACCGGATTCCGGTTCGACCCGAGCATCTTCGACCCGTCCGCCCGGCCCCGGCTGGTCATCGACGACCGCTTCCCCGAGCAGACCTCGGCGTACGAGGCGGTGAACGTACCCGACCTGTACTTCGCCGGCACCCTCACCCAGCAGCGCGACTTCAAGCGCTCCACGAACGGATTCATCCACGGCTTCCGGTACGGCGTGCGGGCCCTGCACCGGATCCTCAACGCCCGCCACCACGACACGCCATGGCCGGCCACGCCGCTGGAGATCAGCCCGGAGGCGATCGCCGACGCGTTCATCGCCCGGATCACGCGCACCTCGGCGCTGTGGCAGCAGTTCGCCGTCCTCGGCGACGTCGTCGTCATCTCCGGCGCCACCGCGCTGTATCACGAGGAGGTGCCGGTCGCGTACCTGCACGACGGCGGCCTGGGCCCGGAACCGTTCGCGTTCGTGATCACGTTGGAGTACGGACCGGACCACGACCAGGTCGACCCCTTCGACATCACCGTGCCCCGGATCGCCGAGAACGACGCCGCGCACGCACACGACGCCAGCTACCTGCACCCGGTCGTCCGGGTCCATCGCGGCGGCCGGGTCGTCGCCGTGCACCACCTCGCCGAGAACCTCGAGAACGACTGGGACCTGCCGGACGTGCACCACCAGCCGCTCGTGCTCTTCATCAAGGGCGTGCTCTCCGATGCCGGCTGAGATCTGGCCGCAGCCCGTGTTGGACCTGCTCGCCGCCGGCGACGACCGGCCGGTCTTCGAGGAGGGCGACCGGACCGTCACCACCGCCCAGATGTCCCGGCTGATCTGCCGGATCGCCGCCGGGCTCCGTGCCGCCGGGGCCGGTCCCGGCATCGGGGTGGCCCTGCGGCTCGGCGTCACCGCGGAGGCATTCGCCACGGTCATCGCGGCGTTCGCGGTCGGGGCGCGGGTCTCCGGGATCCGCCCCGACCTGACGCCGGCCCACCTCACCCGGCAACTCGACGAGCACACCCTGCTTGTCGACGACGCACGGGCCGCCGAACTGGCCACCACCCCCGACGACGGACGGACGCTTATCGCCGCCGGACGCCCGGACGAGGTCGCGCGGATCACCTGGACCAGCGGCAGCACCGGCAGTCCGAAGGGCTGCGCGCAGACGTACGCGGCGATGAGCGCCGCCTGGGCGCCGTACCCGGATCGGTGGCCTCCGGCGATCGCCGACCTCGCCACCCGGCTACAGCGGTATCTCGTCTTCGGTTCGCTGAGCAGCCAGGTGATGCTTGAGTACGGCATCCTCACCCTGGCCGCCGGGGGCACCCTGGTCGCGGCCCGGCCCCCGGGTTTCCCCGGCATGATCGCCAACCACCGGGCGACCGCGAGCGTGATCACCGTGGGCAGGCTGTACCAGCTCGTGCACGACCAGCGCACCGATCCCGTCGACCTGAGCAGTCTGCGGGCCCTGCTGGTCTCCGGCTCGCCGCTCGCACCGGGCCGGCTCGCCGAGGCGCTCGACGTGCTCGGACCGGTCATCTTCCACGGCTACGGACAGACCGAGACCGGCATGATCACGATGGTGACGCCAGCCGAGATGCTGGCGTCCCCGGCCGCGCTCACCTCGGTCGGCCGGCCGCCCCCGGTGACCGAACTGTCCATCCGGGACGCCGACGGCCGTCCCGCCGCCGAGGGCGAGCTGTTCGTGCGGACACCGGCGCAGGCCGCCGCCTACTGGGCGGATCCGGCCGAAACCGCAGACGTCTTCGTCGACGGCTGGGTGCGCACCCGCGACCTGGCCCGGCTGGACGGCGACGGCTACCTGCACCTGATCGGCCGGACCCGGGACGTCATCATCGTGCAGGCCAACCTGGTGTACGCCGGCCCGATCGAGCGGGTTCTCGGCGCCGACCCCACGGTCGCCGAGGCGTACGTCGTCGGCCGTCCCGACGACCTCACCGGGGAGGCGGTGCACGCGTACGTGGTGCCGGCCGCCGGTCGCGCGCCCGACACCGGGCGGCTCCGGGCCCTGGTGGCGCAGGCGCTCGGGGAACCGTCGGCCCCGCAGACGATCCGGTGCATCGACCGGGTTCCGGTGGGGCCGAGCGGCAAGCCGGACAAGCGCGCCCTGGCGCGCATGACGACCGGGTGATCGTGGTCGGACCGGTGGCACGACCTGACGCGACGCTCGGTGGCGGCATGACGGGTCTGGTCAGGTGCGGGTGGCCCATTGCTGGTTGGCGCCGCCGTGGCAGGTCCAGAGGTGGATTTTGGTGCCGTTGGTGGTGCCGTAGGCGCTGGCGTCGAGGCAGAGCCCGGATTGGACGCCTGTGATGGTGCCGTTGGGGTTGAGGTTCCATTGCTGGTTGGTTTGGCCGTTGCAGTCCCAGATGATCGCCTGGGTGCCGTTGGTGGTGCCTGCGCCGCTGGCGTCGAGGCACTTGTTGCCCAGCACCTGGAGTTGCTTGTTGGCGGTGTAGGTCCAGCGTTGCGCGGTGTTGCCGAGGCAGTCCCAGAGTTGGACCTGGGTGCCGTTGGTGGTGGTGCCGTTGGGTACGTCGACGCAGCGGTTGGACTGGCCGCCGACGAGTTGGACGTTCTGTTGGGGGCTACCGCCGCCGGCCGTGGCGTAGCCGGCGGCGGCGATGTTGGCCTGTACGGCGTTCTCGGTGGTCGCGGTCGGGTAGCCGGAGGTCAGGACGCCCTCGTAGAAGGTCCCCCGGCCGGAGACGCTGTTGTCGCCGCCGATGCCGAGCAGGATCGCGCCTTCCTTCTTCATCGGGTGGTAGCCGTTGGGACGCCGTCCGTCGAAGTAGGTCGTCAGCGCACCTGACTGGCCGTTCCCGCCTCGGATCGCCCAGTGGTTCGACTCACCCTTGACCATGGCGGTCACGAAGCGGTTGTTGATCGGCGCGATGTTGTTGTAGCCCGCGTTCACCCCGGAGAACAGCCCCCACTCCAGGTCGGCCATGATCCACGGGCCGGCCCCCGCGCCGTAGCCCCACTGCTTGTCGGCACCGAAGTAGACGGTCTCCATGATGGCGGGCGCGTCGGCCTGGCCGTCGGTCTGCGCGTTGCCGTAGTCGAAGCAGCACCACTGGTTGTAGTGCGTGCCGTCGACGACCGCGTAGATGCCCTCCGGCTGGTCGCCGGTGGCGACGCCGTTTGTGGTGTTGTTGCGGTATCCGGTGCCGGGGGCGATGTAGACGCCGTACGCCTTCTGGCCGCCGATGGTGATCGGGGCGGCCTTCGCGTCGGCGAGGTTGTCCCATCCGCCCGGCGCGGGACCGGGCCAGTAGCCGGGAGGCGCCTGGGTGAGGCGGTTGTTGCGGCCGGACTGGTCATAGATGATCGTGATGACGCATGTGGTGCTGGCGCAGAACGTGTCCTGGGTGGCGGCGTTGACCACACCGCCCGCGCCGAGAACGCCGACGTCGCGGGTGGTGTTGTCCGACGAGCGCCGGACCTGGTAGAGCGGACCGCTGTACGTCCCGTACAGGGCGCGGGTGGTGCTGTGCGCGGCCACGCACGGCGTGCCGCCGGAGGCGTAGATGTCGCACGGGCCGGTGCCGGCGGCGTGGGCGACGCCCGGCGCGGCCGAGAGCACACCGACGCCGGCGCCGAGGACGAGGCCCAGGAGGGTCCCCGTGGCGGTCGCCAGGCGACCCAGCCTTCTCGTCACATTCATCGAACTCTCCTCCGTGCGGCTCGGCGAATCGATTCGCACGGATGGTAGGACGATCCAGTGAAGACTGTCAATGAAAGGACGGTCTGGTGAACCGCAGTTTCGCCTGCGGGACACGGCGTGCCGGTGACACCGCTGGCCACCGCGCTCGGACGGTCCCACGTTCGTCCGAACCGATTTGTCGAATCGGTTCGGACGAACGTGGGCGTCCGGCGGGTACCGGTCAGCCGCCGCCGGCGATCGTGGCCGTCGGCCGCTGGGCGAGGGCCCGCCGCCCGACGACGGCGGTCACCGGCGCGACAAGCAGGACCACCACGCCGAGGACACCGAGGGTGACCAGCAGGGCGCCGGATCGCAGCAGGTCACCGGAGACCGTGATGGTGGTGGCGAGGACGGCGCCGGAGGCGACCACCAGCCCGGTGCCGACCCCGGTCAGGACGACAAGCAGCGACTCCACGCCGAGCATCCGGATGACCTGGCGTCGGGTGGCGCCGCCCAGCCGCAGCAGCGCCAGTTCCCGGCGGCGGCCGAGGATGGACACGCCGAGGGTGTTCACCACCGCGATCGCGGCGTAGGCGATCGTGATCGCGACAAGCAGCGCGTTCACGAGCGCCTGCACGTCCAGTCCGGCCCGCAGGACCCGGTCGATCTCGCTCCGACCGCCGATCGTCGCGCCTGACACGTCGGCGAGCGCCTCGCGGATCGCGGGCCGCACCGCGTCCGGGCGGCCGTCGGTGGACACGATCACCTGGGGAACGATCTGGGCGGTGGTGTGCCGCGCGACGAGTTCCGCCGGCAGGAGCAGGTTCTCGTATCCGGGCCGGTCGGTGAAGGTGGCCACCACCCGCAACTCCTCGGCGCCGCCGTCGCCGAATCGGAACGTCACCGTGTCGCCGACCTTGAGCCCGAGGTCACGGGCCGTGGCGTCCGGAACGGCGATGGTGTTTCCGGTGAGGTCCCCGAGCGAGCCGCTCACGATCGGGTTGTTGAGCACGCCGTCGGCGCCCGCGCTTATCCCCCGGACCGGCCAGGGGCGATCGCGGTGCGACGAGTCGAACGGCTGTTCGATCCAGCCGCCCGTCGTGACGAAGGCGCTCGCACCCCGGACCCCGGGCAGGGCGGCGAGCCGGTCGACGAGGGCAGGGTCGACGCCACCCGGGGCGCTCACCACCGTGTCCGCGCGGACCGTGGCGACGGCGGCGGTGGCTCGCGCGTGCCGCTCCACCGCTCCGGCGGCCAGGTTGCCGACGCCGATGCCGACGACCAGGGCGACGCACGTCGCCACGGTGGCCAACTGCGCGATCCGGGCCCGGGCGTTGTCCGCGGCGAGGGCGCCGAGGTCACCGCCGACGAGGCGACCGACGGGCCGTACGACGGCCAGCCCCAGCCGGAGGATCGCCGGCGCCAGAAGGGCCGCCGAGATGCTGCCGGCCAGGACCGCGGGCCCGCTCGTCGCGGACACCACAGATGGGCCGATCACCGCCGTGATGATGGTCAACGCCACCGCGCCGAGCCCGAACAGGACGCCGAGGACCCACCGCGCGGGCCCGACCCGCAGCCGGGGCACGTCCGCCTCCCGAAGCGCGTCGATCGGTCGCGCGCGGCGGGTGTGCCGGACCGCGCCGCGGGCCGACACCCAGACCACCAGGATGCTGAGGACGACGGCGATGAGGAACGGCAGCGGCCCGACCCGCAGTTCGAGCAGCCGGGGTACCAGCCCTCGATCGGTGATGATCCAGAAGACCCCGGCCGCCAGGGGGATGCCGAGCGGTACGCCCGCGACCGCGCCGAGGACGCCGACCACCATCGTCTCGGCGACCACCAGCCGGCGGACCTGCCGCCCCGTCGCGCCGGTGGCGCGCAGCAGGCTCAGTTCGCGGGCCCGCTGCCGGACGGACAGCCCGATCGTCGCCGAGATGACTGTGGCCAGCACGACCGCGACGATGCCGCCGAAAACCGCACCGACCACGATCGTCGGCACCCGCGACGCGGACACCGCCGGATCCTCGGCGGCTCCGCGGCGATCTCCGACCAGCCGGCGGGTGTCGGGCACGGCCCGACCGATCTGGGTGGCGAGGCGGTCCAGGTCCGCGTTCGGGTGCGGGAGGACCGCCACGGCGTCGGGTCCGTCCACCCCGCGGAGTGCGACCGCCTGGGAATCGGCGAAGAAAACGGCGGCGGGGGCGCTGGCGGCGCCCACGATCGCGCTGACCGTGTAGTCCCGGCCGGCACCGCCGACCGTGAGGCGCACCCGGCCGCCGGCCCGCAGTCCGAGGGCTTCGGCGTACGGCGCGCTCAGCGCGACCTCGTCGGCGCCGGTCGGGGCGGCCCCGGTCACCGGCGCGAACGGCCCGAGCCGGGCCGACGCCCAGTTCTGTCCGACCGTCGGCACCGGCGCACGGCCCGACGACGCGCCGCTGACCGTGATCAGGTAGACGGGAACCGCGGCGTCGACCCCCTCCACCTGGGCGATCTTCGACAGCGCCGCGCCGTCGAGCCGGTGCCGTTCCGGGTAGGGACGGTAATCGGTGGTTCGCTTGCCGTGGTCGTCGAGCATCGTGTAGCTGGGGTCGCCGATGACCACAAGCGGCGCCCCGGTCAGCCGCTGCGGCGGCGCGGCCAGCCGGATGCCGGTCTCGAACAGCGCCCCGGACAGCAGGAGCAACGCCGATCCGAGCAACGCCGCGACGAACACGGCGGCGAAGGCGGGCAGCCGGCGCCGGATGCCGCTCAGGATCATCGTCCGCATCAGCGTGCCCCGTTCGGCGGGACGGCGGACAGCAGCGCCAGTTGTTCGGCGACGCGCTGCGGCGAGGGCGCGTCCATCCGGCCGGCGATCCGGCCGTCCACCAGGAAGACCACCGTGTCCGCGTACGAGGCCGCGACCGGGTCGTGAGTCGTCATCATGACGGTCTGTCCCGAAGAGTCGACAGTCTGCCGCAACAGCCGCAAAATCCGATGTGCGGTGGTCGTGTCCAGCGCGCCCGTGGGTTCGTCGGCGAACAGCATCTCGGCCCCGCCGGCAAGGGCGCGGGCGATCGCGACCCGCTGTTGCTGGCCGCCGGACAACTGGCCGGGCAGGTGATGGCGGCGGTCGGTCAGCCCGACGTGCTCGATCGCGCGCGCCACCGCGTCGTCCGCGCGCCGCCCCGCCAGCATCAGTGGCAGCCCCACGTTCTGGACGACGTCGAGGGTCGGCATCAGATTGAACGATTGAAACACGAACGCCACCCGCTCGCGCCGTAACACCGTCAACTGGTCCTCGGACAACCCCGCCAGCGGCTGGTCGGTGAGCGTGACCGTGCCCGACGTCGGCTCGTCGAGCCCGGCCGCGCACTGCATCAGGGTGCTCTTGCCAGAGCCGGAGGGGCCCATCACCGCGGTGAAGGTGCCGGGCCGTAGTTCGAGCGTGAGCGCATCAAGCGCCCGGACACCATGTTCGCCGTCGCCGTACACCTTCGTGACGGTCTCCATCCGGACGGCGATCCGGCACCGCCCCCCGACCCCGTTGCTATTTCCCATGTCAGAGACGCTACTGCCCCCCTGGCCTGGGGATCCATCGTGCCGCCATCCCCATGGAAGGTGGGGTTTTCCCCACCCGCGCCGTAGGTGGATCATCCGGCGACCCGGCGCGCGTCAGTCGTCAGAAGACGCGCGTCCGGCGCGCACCGGACCGAAGGCCCGCGATCGGGCCGACGGCGCCGTCCCGTCCGGGTTGCCGGGGCGCGCCCGACAGGTCGACGTCCATGACGGCGGGGCTGCCGTCCACCTCCTCGAACTCCGCGTCGGCGCAACGGACCCGTGCCAGATCCCGCCCCGTGATCACACCGACGCGGGCCTCGTCGAACGCTTCGGGGAGATCGGTGACGAGCCAGAGCGCGCCATCCTCGTCGACAACTGTCGCGCTCGCGGCACCCAGTGACCGGGGCTCACGCTCACCGTCGAACGGCCGGGCGCCCGCGGCGTAGGCGTTCGCGCGGGCGTACACCGGTTGTCTCACCGCGACGTACTTCTTCTGGTCGCTTGGCGGCTGGTCGGCGAGGCGGGCCAGGTACTCCTCGAACGACGCGGGATGGCCGTCGTATCCGGCGGTGCCGGCAAGCGGTGGCCCCTCGCCCTCCGGGACCGCGCCGTAGGCCGCGCCCGGGTCGCCGCCCACGAAGAGGTTGCCCACGTACCTGTCGTCGCCGCCGTAGATCACCGCGTACCCGGCGACCTGGGTGCTGTGCGGCAGGTGGTACGGCGTCGCGCGGTCCAGCACCGGCTCCAGCCGCACCGTGCCACAGATCAGGTTGTGCACGAAGGCGCCGCCCTGGCTGAACAGCTCCAGCGCGGCGGGCGAGCCGAAGATGTTGTGCTCGACCAGGTAGGGGCCGTGGCTTACCTCGACGAAGAGGTCCCGGCAGTTGTCGTGGTAGACGTTGCGGGAGACCCGGGTGCCCTGCGCCTGCCAGTCCAGCCAGGTGCCGAGCGAGCAGTCGTGGATCCGGTTGTGCCGGATCACCACGTCGATGGCGGCGTGCAGCTTGATGCCGGCGATCTCGTACCCGTAGAACTCGCGCTTCACGCCGATGCGGTAGATGTGGTTGTTCTCGATCGTGGAGAACGCGCATCCGAGGTGACCCACTATCGCGTTCTGGCCGCAGTCGTAGATCGTGTTGCGTCGGATCACGTGCGAGCCGATGTGCTCCCGGTCCCACCCGATCTGGCGGGCCGCGAAGACCGACTCCAACTGGTACTGGTAGCCCGGCTTGTCACCGCGGAGAGCCGAGTGGTTCTGCCCGGTCGAGCCCTCCTTCCCGATCGAGATCGCCGAGCACTTGGCGTCATGGATCACGTTGTCCTCGATGACCCACCCCTTCGCCCAGTTGGGCCCGATCAGGCCCGGCTGGTCGGCGGTCGGCGGCGCCCACGGGCTGGCCGCGTGCGCCAACTCGAAGCCACGGACCGTGAGGTAGTCCAGGTGCGGCTGTTCCGGGTAGAAGACGCTGCGCCGCACATTGATCTCCACCAACTCCGTGTTCGGGTCGGCGCCCTGGAAGTTGGCCCAGATCGTCGTCCGCTCCCCGACCTCGGCATACCAGACGAGTTGCGTCTGGTCGGGATCGCCGACCGGACGGGTCATCCCGGTCCAGTCGTCGACGACGTCGGTGCGCCGGGGTGGATCGTCGACCTCCGCCCGGCTCGCCACCTCGAAGAAGCTCAGGCCGTTCAGATAGACGTCGCCGAGGTGCCGGCGCGGCGCGCCCTTGGCGTACACGATCCAGTCGCCGGTCACCTCCTCGGCGAACGGGTTGAACGAGCCGAACAGCGCGTTGTCGACGACCGCCCGCCACACCGTCCCGCCGAGCGGCTCCCAGCCCGTGACGCGTTCCGATCCCTTGATCACCACGTGCTCGCCGGGCGCCGCCTCGTAGGTGATGCGGCGGGAGTCGCTGAGGCCGCCATGGCGTGGCTTCACCCACTCGCGGTACTCCCCCGCGTGCACCACCACCGTGTCACCGGGCTGCGCGACGCCGGCCGCCCGGTTGATCGTCCGGAAGGGCCGCTCGGCGCAGCCGTCGGCGCGGTCCGAGCCGGTGATCGCCACATGGAATACGGATGCCATCCGGGGAGCCCTCCTCGACGGGTGGTTCAGATGTCACGCTTGTCCACACTCTACGCGGAGATCGAAGTGCGCAGATGTCATAGCCGCTCGCTCGTCCACATCGGCAGGTCGAGCCGGGACGGGTGGGCGCCGTCGTGGGAGATCTCCTGATGCGCCCGTACCGTGATGGTGGCGGTGGCGGCCGGTTCGCCGCTGCCCGGATTGCGGGCGTAGCGCGGATGCGCTCCGGAGCTAACCTGCACGGCGACGCGGTGGCCGGCGGCGAAGCGGTGGAACGCCGGCCACAGCGGCACCTCAAGCTCGACGAAACCGTCCGCGTCGGGCCGCGGGTCGGTAGCCGCGGCCCCCACGCCGCCGACACGGCGGATGCCGTCGCACACGCTCACCGAGCGACCGTCGGGGTGCACGTCGCAGAGCCGGACGAACACGTCCGCGCTCGCTGCCGTCGAGCGGAACCGGACATGGGCGATCGGCTCCCCGGCGAGGACGACAGCGTGATCAAGCGGTGGACCGCGGAAGACGACCACGTCCGCACGGCGTTCGTGGGCGCTGTTGTCGACCGGCCCGGAGGCCGGGCCCATGCCGGGACCGCCGAGCGCGGGTGTGGGCCGGTCGGGATCGTAGGTGTAGCGGGTGCTGCCGCCGGCGGGGACGGCCGTGTCGAGCAGCCCGTACGGATGCAGGTACCACCGCTGCGCGGCGGTGCCCGGCGGTGGCCACCCGGGTAGGTCGTGCCACTGTTCCGCGCCGGTGAGGAAGGCGCGCACGGGCGCCGGCCGGGCCGCGGGCGCGCCGGCGAAGTGTTCCCTGAGGAACGCGATCGACTCGGCGAGAAACGGGCTCTGTTCGCTGCGGTGGCCCCACGGGCCGATGGTGAGCCGCGGCGGGCGACCGGCCGCGGCGAGTTGGGCGTAGTTGCGCAACTGCCAGGGAAGGAAGATGTCGTACCAGCCGGCGGCCATGTACACGGGCGCGGTGACGTCGGGCACCGACGCGGTGTGCGACTGCCGGGCCCAGTAGTCGTCGGAGAGCTGCTCGTGGGCCAGCCAGTCCTGGTACCAGCCGATCGGATGGCCCGCCACCGCGGTGTCGCCGCGGGACAGGGGCAGCACGTCGAAGGCGTCGGCCAGCTTCCGGTCCGGCCGCCGCGCGAGCCGCGCCCGGACCAGGGCGCCGCGAACGCCCCGCAACGCCATCAGGCGCGACCAGCCGAGCGAGCCGCCGAGCGAGAAGGCGCCGTTGTTCCAGGTGACCGCGCCGAAGTCGGCCATCGTGACGTTCAGGCACAGGGCGTCCGGGGCGTTCCCGGGGTCGTCCCGGCACATCCGACCCGCCACCGCCCACTGGGTGTAGCCGAGGTAGCTCTCGCCGTACGTGGCGACCGTGCCGGTGAACCAGGGCTGGCGGCGTACCCACCGGTGGGTGGCCATGCCGTCCCGCTGCTCGTCGAGCTGCGGGCGGAAGCGGCCACCGGAGCCGCCGGTGCCCCGGCAGCTCTGCACCAGAACCGTGAACCCCGCGCCCGCCAGCGCCGGCGCGTGGGTGAGGGAGCCGTGCCGGCCGTACGGCGAGCGGACGACGACGGTGGGCAACGGCGGTTCCGCCGCGACGGCCGGCAGGTAGAGGTCGGCGAGCAGCTCGACGCCGTCGTCCATCGGCACGCGCAGCCCGCGGAGAAGCCGGCCGTACGGTCGGCGGCGGAGGCTCGCCATCACCTATCCTCGGGCGGGCTGTGCGGATGCGCGCCTTGTCGCATGCCGGCGTCGTGCCCGTACGAGAGGGAGCGGAAATGAACCCGATCCTCCC
Organism: Micromonospora marincola; assembly: GCF_056150385.1. Lineage (NCBI taxonomy): Bacteria > Bacillati > Actinomycetota > Actinomycetes > Micromonosporales > Micromonosporaceae > Micromonospora > Micromonospora marincola. The sequence goes on from NZ_JAXCFT010000011.1 coordinate 134,369, forward strand.
GGGCTTCTGGCCCGATCCGAGCATCTGCCGCGCCGGTGACGACTACTACCTCGTGTGTTCGAGCTTCGAGTACACGCCAGGTGTGCCGATCTTCCACAGTCGTGACCTGCTCAACTGGCGCCAGATCGGCAACGTGCTCGACCGCGCCGGCCAGCTCGGGTTGCCCGCCGACACGTTGGCCTCGCGGGGCATCTACGCGCCGACGATCCGCTACCACGACGACCGGTTCTGGGTCGTGACGACGAACGTCACGCTCGGTCGGCACCTGATCGTCACGGCGACCGATCCGGCCGGCCCGTGGTCGGATCCGGTCTGTCTGGACCTGCCCCACGTGGACCCGTCGCTGGCGTGGGACGACGACGGCACCTGCTGGATGACGGTGTCCGGGGTCGAGTCGTACCGGATCGACCCGCGTACCGGAGAGGTCTTCGAAGGGCCGGTGCCGATGTGGTCGGGAACGGGTGGCCAGTATCCCGAGGCGCCGCATCTGTACCGGGTCGGCGACTGGTGGTACCTGCTCGTCTCGGAGGGTGGCACGCACACCGGCCACGCGGTGAGCGTCGCCCGCGCGCGCTCGCCGCGCGGGCCGTTCCAGCCCGGACCGGCCAATCCGATCCTGACGCATCGCGGCACCGACCGGCCGGTGCAGGCGACCGGACACGCCGACATGGTCGAGGCCGCTGACGGCAGTTGGTGGATGGTCCTGCTGGGCATCCGCCCCCGGGGGCAGTGGCCGCCCTACCACGTTCTGGGGCGGGAGACGTTCCTGGTTCCGGTGCGCTGGGTCGACGGGTGGCCGGTGGTCGATCCGGTCTCGTCCGGGACCGACCCGGCGGGGACGGGCCGGTGGGCGGACCGGGACGACTTCGACGACGAGCGGCTGGGGGCACAGTGGATCTCTCCTCGTAGCCGGCCCGCCTCGGCCTGGTCGTTGACCGACCGGCCCGGCTGGCTGACCCTGCACGCGACAGGCGACAGCCTCGACCGGAGCGGCGCCACCATCGTCGGCCGCCGCCAGCAGCACCATGACTGTCGCATCAGCGCCCGCGTCGATCCCGGCTCCGGCCGATCCGGCCTGACCATCAGGATCGACGAGGCCCATCACTACGACCTGGAACTCGCGCGGGGCCAGGCCCGGGTCATCGGCCGGGTCGGGCCGTTCCGCCAGGTGTTCGGGGAGTGTCAGGTGCCGGCGGGGGCGGTGACCGTGGCCGTGAGCATCCGGACCGCCGACGTGCTGCCCCCGACGGTCACCTCGTCCGACGGTCTCGCACAGGCCGGCCTCGTGGGCGTCATGGCTGCCGGCAGTGACACGATCAGGTTCGAGGTCGAGACCGGAGACGGCTTGTCGCACCTGGCGGAGCTCGACGGGCGCTACCTGTCCACCGAGGTCGCCTCCGGCTTCACCGGACGGGTCATCGGCATGTACGTCACCGAGGGAACCACCAGGTTCGACTGGTTCGACTACCGGCCGGCCGGCTGACGGGACCGCCCGGGACCTCACCCCTTGAACGCGCCTTCCATGATTCCCTGCACCAGACGACGCCCGACGAAGACGAACAACACAAGCAGCGGAATGGTGGCCAGGAAGGAGCCGGACATGGCCAGGCCCAGATCGATGTCCCGGTTCTGTTGCAGTGCCTTGATGGCGATCTGGACGGTGTAGTTCTCCGGGGACTTCAGGACGATGAACGGCCACAGGAAGTCGTTCCACGCGTAGACGAACGTGAACAGCCCCAGCACGTATGCCGCCGGGCGGACCAGCGGGAAGGCTATCCGCCAGAAGATCTGCCAGGTGGTCGCGCCGTCCACCCGCGCCGCGGCCATCAACTCGTCGTCGATGGTGCCGCCGATGTGCTGGCGCATCCAGAAGATGCCGAACGCGCTCACCAGCCCCGGGACGATCACCGCCTGAAGGCTGTCGACCCAGTTCAACTGGGAGATGATCAGGTACTGCGGTACCACTGCCAACTGCGCCGGCACCGTCATGGTCAGCACGACGATGAGGAACAGCGTGTTGCGGCCGGGGAAGGACAGCTTGGCGAAGGCGAAGCCGGCCAACGCGCAGAGCACCGCCTGGCCCACGGCGATCGTGGTGGCGACGATGAGGCTGTTGAGCAGGGACTGCACGAACGGCACGATGGTGAAGACCAGATCCGCCAGGTGCAGGAAGTTGCCGCCGGGTGTGATCGTCGGGGGGAGACTCGTCGCGGTGGCGGAGTCCGTCGTCGCCACCACGAACATCCAGTAGAGCGGAAAGACGCTTACCAGCGCCATGACGGTGAGCAGCGCGTACACCAGGATCGGGACGCGGTTGGCCGAGCGCCGCCTGGCCCGCGTGGGTGCGGCGGTCGAGGGTACGGGCTTCACGGGCGCTCCGAACGGATGCGGGTGGCCAGCAGATAGTTGAGTCCGGCGAACGCCACCACGATGACGAAGAGCGCGACGCCGACCGCCGCGCCGTAGCCGAAGTGGAACTGCCCGAAGGACTGCTCGTAGAGATAGAGGGTGACGGTCTGACACTGCCGGGCCGCGCCGCACGTGAGTCCGCCAACCGGGTTGGCAAGCAGCGGCTCGGTGAAGACCTGTAGCCCGCCGATGGTCGACGTCACGACGGTGAACACGATGATCGGCCGTAACGAGGGGATGCTGATGTGCAGGAACTGTTTCCAGCCGCCCGCGCCGTCGGCGGCGGCTGCCTCGTACAGTTCCCGGGGAACCGCCTGTAGCGCGGCGAGGTAGAGCAGTGTGTTGTATCCGGTCCAGCGCCAGGCGATCATCGTGGCGATCATGATGTGGCTGCCCCACAGCGACGCCGTGAAATCGATGTGCTCGAAGCCCAGCAACCCGAGGAACCAGTTGATCATGCCGTAGTCCCGGTCGAACATCTGGGCGAAGACGATGGTCGTGGCCGCCACCGAGGTGACGTAGGGAACGAGCACCGACATCCGGAACAACGCGGCCAGCCGCAGCCGCGCGTGGTTGAGCAGGTGCGCCAGGCCGAGCGCCAGGAGCAACTGCGGCACCGTCGACAGCACCCAGATGCTGAACGTGTTCCGCAGCGCCCCCCAGAAGCGCGGGTCGTGCAGGAGTTCGGCGAAGTTGTCCAACCCCACGAAGCGGTGCTCGCCGATGGGGTCCCAGTCGAACAGGGAGATGTAGAACGTGAACAACAACGGGAACAGGCCGAAGACCACGAAGAGCACGAAGAACGGCGAGATGTACGCGTACGGCGCCAGGAACTCCCGTGCGCCGTGCCGGATCCGCCGCCTGCGATCGGGCCTCCGGACGTCCGGTGGGACCGTGGCCGGGGTGAGCATGGTGGTCAAAGCATCACCTTCCCGAGGTGCGGCAGCCGGACCGAGTCCGGCCGCCGCACATCAGCCCTCCGTCATTCGCGTACGGCGTTCTTGACATTTGTCAGCGCGGTGTTCCAGGCGTTGGCCGGGTCCACCTTGCCCTGCTCGACGCTTGTGAGCGTGTTGAGGAACTCGGTGCCGGTGGGGCCGTCCTGCGGGCCGAAGTAGAAGGGCTTGATCCCCACCACCGACTGGGTGTAGATCTTGCCGATCGGCGCGTTGCTGAAGAACGGGTCGGTCTTTCCGACCAACTGCGGGTGCGTGTAGACCGACGGCGTGGTGGGCAGCGATCCCTGCAACAGGAAGTGCGCCAGTTGGCCCTGCGGCGACTGCATCTCGGAGATGTAGTTCCACGCCGCTTTCGCGTTCTTGGCGCGCTTGGGGATGGCGAGGAAGCTGCCACCCCAGTTCCCCGAGCCACCGGGAATGGTCGCGATGTCCCACTTGCCGTCTGTTTCGGGAGCATTCGTCTTCATCTGGCTGAGCATCCACGACGGTGAGCACACCACCGCGTAGTCGCCCTTCTTCATGGCCGCGGTCCAGCCGGACGAGAACGACCCCTGTTTGGCGGAGATGCCGGCGGCGTATGCCTTCAGCGCCACGTCGAACGCCGCCTTGACCTGCTCGTTGTCGTAGTCGAGCTTGCGGTCGGCGCTGTAGTAGCGCTGGCTGCCCTGGTTGACCGCCTGGAAGAAGACGCTTGTCGGCGTGTTGTCCACGAACGGCTTCCCGGTCTGCTGGACGTACTTCTTGCCGACGTTGATGAACTCGTCCCACGTCGGCCAGAGCTTGGCGACCTCGTCCCGGTCGGTGGGCAGGCCGGCCGCCTTGAACAGATCGGTCCGGTACGCGACCGCCAGGCCGCCGACGTCGGTCGGCACGCCGATGATCTTGCCGTCCGTGGTCGTCGACTGCGCCATCACCCAGTCGAGGTAGTTCCCCTTGATGTCGCCCGCGCCAAGCGTGGTGAGGTCGACGAAGTTGTCCGCAGACTGCATGAACTTCGGCAGGTCGTCGGCCTGGATCAGCACCAGGTCGGGCACCTTGCCACCGGCGAGCGCGGCGGTGAGCGCCTGCGCGGTCTCGGTCGTGCTGCCCACCTCGGTGAGCTTGACGCGCACATCCGGGTGCGCCTTGGTGTAGACGTCGACGTCGGCCTTCTGGTTGATGTTGGCAAACGACCAGAAATCGAAGGTGTTCGGGTCGGATTTGCCATCTGATCCCCCACACCCGGCGAGGAGGAGCGCGAGGGTGGCGAAGACGGCTGCGGTGGTCCGGACGCGTTTCAACGGCCCTCCATCGGTGATCGTGAGCGGCGGCGGTCGGGTGACCGCGGCGAGTCAGGGCGACGGGTTCTCACAAGCGGGGACGCGCGGGCAGAAGCCGACGAGTGGCCGCACCGACGAGTCGGCTCGGTCCCGTCGGCGGCGAGATCGTCGCCTCCGAAAATTATCGAGGAATTTACATGTGATGATTCGTGGGCTGAGGCTACTAAGCGCGCCCGTCATCCGTCAATGACCTCGCTGCCAGCGAGAGCGTCGGACGGCAGTGCGGCTTCCCGACCGGCACGGCGCCGAAAGTTTCGGAACAAGGAGCGCGACTCCGCGCGAAGAAAGCCACCGGCAGCCTCTCGCGCGCTCTTTCGGATACGATGAGCTACATCCGCCCATGTCGATGAACGCCTGGGATCGATCGATGACCGCTACCCGAGCGGACGACGCGTCCGCCCTGATGCCGGACCCGGGCCGGGCTCAGACGCTCGATGAGCTCACCGCGGCATTGAGGTCCCTGAAGGTCTGGGCCGGAAACCCGTCCTACGAACGGATCACCAACCAGGTCAACACCGCGTGGCGGGCCGCCGGTCGCCCGGCCAGCGAGTTGACCAAGCGGCCCACGGTCGTGGACTGTTTCAAGCCCGGTCGGCGCCGGTTGAACGCCGACCTCGTCACCGCGGTCGTGCAGGCCCTGCACCCGGACGAGGGATACGTGCACCAGTGGCGCCAGGCGCTCCGGGTGGTCGGCGGGGAGGCCCGGGCCGCCGCGGTGGTGCGGGTCCAGGACCGGCTGCCGCCCGACCTGGCCGGGTTCACCGGCCGTGCCAGCGAACTCGACAGGCTCCGGCACGCCCTCACCCACGACCGACACGCCGACGGGGCGACAGCGGTCGCGGCGATCGAGGGGATGGCCGGGGTCGGCAAGACCCGGCTCGCCGTCCATGCCGGGCACCTCCTGATCCGGGAATCCCGCTTCGATCGGGCGCTCTTCGTCAACCTGCGCGGATTCTTCCCCGACCCCGCCCGGCCTCCCGCCGATCCGGCCGCCGTCCTGGACGGCTTCCTGCGCCTGCTCGGCGTACCGGCACACGAGATCCCCCACGATCTGCACGCCCGCACGGCGGCCTACCGCGACCGGCTCACCGGCACCCGTACCCTGATCGTGCTGGACAACGCCGCCGATGTCGACCAGGTCCAGCCGCTCCTCCCCGAGGTTCCCGGCTGCCTCACCCTGATCACCAGCCGGCGGATCCTGTCCGACCTGCGCCCAACCACGCGCCTGGTGGTCGACGTGTTCGCCGCGCGCGAGGCCGTCGACTATCTCGTCCAGGTCGTCAGCCAGGTCCCCGCCGGCGACGATCCCGACGCGGCGGCGCGCATCGCCCGGCGCTGTGGCTATCTCCCGCTTGCCCTCGACCTGACCACCGGACACATCCGGGCCACACCCGGCTGGACCCTCACCGACCACGCCGACCGGCTCGACGAACGCCACCGCCAGCGACGCCTGGAAACCGGCGTCGAACTCGCCCTCGACCTCTCCTACCATCATCTGCCCGCCGGCCAGCGCCGGCTGCTGCGGCTGCTGGCGCTGCACCCTGGGCAGGACAGCGACGCCTACGCCGCCGCCGCCCTGACCGGCACCGGCCTGGACACCACCCGCGCACACCTGGACCACCTGTGCCGCGACCACCTCCTCCAGCAGTCCGCCTCGGGCCGGTACACGTTGCACGACCTCGTCCGGGCGTTCGCCATCACCCGCGCGCACGACGAGGTCCGCCCCGCCGACCGCCGGGCGGCTCTGACCCGCCTGTTCGACCACTATCTCGCCACCGCCGCCGCCGCGATGAACGCGCTCCACCCCGCCCAGGCGCATCTTCGTCCGCACATTCCGCCGACCGGCACGCCCGCCCCCGACCTGGCCGACCCGGACTGCGCTCTCGCCTGGCTCGACGTCGAGCGGCCCACCCTGGTCACCGTCGCGGTCCACACCGCCGGCAACGGCTGGCCCACCCACACGACACGCCTCTCCCGCATCCTGTACCGCTACCTGGCCGGTGGCCGTGGCAGCGATGCCGTGACCGTCCACAGCCACGCCCACCACGCGGCCCGGCAGACCGGCGATGTCACCGAGCAGGCCCACGCCCTGACCGACCTCGGCGTGGCCCACCTCTGGGTCGCCAGGTACGAGGCCGCCGTCGAACACTTCACCGCGGCCCTGCACCTGTTCCGCGAGGCCGGGCACGAGTTCGGGCAGGCCCGGACCCAGACCAACCTCGGCGTCGCCGAACAGCGGCTGGGCCACTACCGCAAGGCCGCCGCCCACTTCAGGCGGGGCCGGACCGCGCACCTGCTCGCCGGCAATCAGATCGGTCAAGCCCTCGCGTTGAGCAACCTCGGCGATGTGGAACAGCGGCTCGGCCACTACCGCGGGGCCGCCAGGCACCTCCGAGAGGCGCTCGCCCTGTACCGACAGAGCGGGGACCAGGCCGGCGAGGCGGTGTCGCTTGCGAACCTCGCGGAGGTCGACACCCGATCGGGCCGGTACGAGACGGCCGCGGCGAACCTCGCCCAGGCGCTCGTCCTGTTCCGTCAGGCCGGTCACCGCAACGGCGAAGCCTGGACCCTGGACGGGCTGGGCACCCTCCACCGCCACCTCGGGCAGCCCGTCGAGGCCGCCCGGCACCACCGGCAGGCCCTGACGATCCTGCAGACGACAGGCGACCGGCACGGCGCCGCGTGGGCGCTCAACGGGCTCGGCGAGGCCATGCTCGCCGCCGGCCACGCCACCGACGCGCTCACCCAGCACACCGCCGCCCACGCCATCGCCGCCGAGATCGGCGCCCGCGACCAGCAGGCCCGCGCCCAGGCCGGGCTCGCCGGCGCCCACCGCGCCCTCGCCGACCCCGACCGGGCCCGTGCCCACTACCGGCACGCCCTGACCATCTACACCGACCTCGGCACCCCCGAGGCCGACCAGATCCGGACCTGTCTCGCCGCCCTCGACGACGCGGACGCCCGCACCTAACCGCGAGGTCTCCGGGGATGCCCGGTCGGTGGACCCATCCCCGGAGACCGCACGTTCCCTGCCGACCGGGGTTACCCGCCGGCCCGGCCACATCCCGCCGGGGAACACGTCGGTGTCGGGCAGACCGGACGGGTGTCTCCGGGTACGCAGAACGGCGGCTGCTGGGGGTTGGCGTCGACATCCGGCCGCTGGAGTCCGACATAGACGATGGCGGCGTACGCGCTGCCGAACACGCCGACGTCCAGGGTGCACGTGTCCAGCCACAGCGTGTTGACCTGCCTGTTGCGGCAGACCTCCTGCGCCCACGCGCGGGTGGTCGTGCTCAGGTTGCCGGCGTAGAACGGCGCCGTCGGGTTACCCGGGGTGACGGCGGTGCAGGGTTGCAGCAGGGTGGCCGACGGGCTGACCCGCCAACTGTTGCCGAACGTCTCGTAGAGGGCGGTATGGGTGACCGGAACGCGCAGCGGGTTGCCGCCCCTGACATCGAGGTAGTGCGGGTCGTCGTTGGGGTTTCCCAGGAGGCCGCGTACCGTCGACGCCCCGGGTCCGACGCCGACGCCCAGGTCGAGGTATCCGCTGTTGGCGGTGGCGCGGACGCTGTTGCCCAACGGGTCCGTGAAGGTGTACACGTTGTTGACCCGGTCGATCGCCACCCCGTTGGGCAGCAGCAGTGAGTCGCCGGCCGGCAGGCTGGTGGTGGTGCCGTTCACCACCAGGCGGGTCCCGTCGCACAGCGCCAACCTCGAGGTGCCCATCCGCATGGCGACCGACCGGTTGACCGAGGTGTTGGGCCAGTTCGGGGCACCTGACGCCTTGCGGGTCTGCACCTCGAACGTGGAACCGGCCTGCGCCTCGACGAAGTCGCCGGCCGCCTGGAAGTCGTAGAACAGACCGCCGAAGGTGTACTCGTGGGTGTCGCCGACGGCCAGGGCGACGCGGCAGGCCGACGGCGCGGCCGGCCCCTGGACCGACTCGTTGATGACGACTGCCGGCGCCGGAGTCGACGGAACCGGACCCGGAGGTCCGAAGTTGAGGTTGTTCCGCTCGCTGCTGAAGCCGAAGTTCTGGCAGCCGGGCTTGACCGGGCTGCCGTCCTCGACAGTCGTACGGACGTTGAAACTCGCCTCCGGATTGAACCTGGCCGTCGCGCCGTGGCCGTAGCCGAACACGTTGAACTCGACCTGGGTCCACTCCGACGCGGGCTCCTGGGGCGCCGGCGGCAGCACGTGGAGGACGCCCACCCCGGTGGACGAGTAGATCCGGCCCGCCCCGTCGTTGAAGGTGGCGGTGTCGGTCTCCTGCCCGTCGGCAGCCGTCGTGACCGCGCCGTCAAGTCGCAGGGCCGGCCTCGCGATGCTCTGGATCGACAGGTAGGGAAGCTGGACCGCCTCGGACTTCCGGGTGCAGTGGACTTCCCCGTCGTCCGCGACCTCGGTCCACCCGGACGGGCACGGCTGGCCCTGGTCCGGGTCCGGGTTGTAGTGCAGCAGCCAGTACTCGACGTAGAGGCGGCTGGGGCTGGGATCGGGATTCGGATTGCCGCCCTTGGTGCCGTCGTTGGCGAACACGAACTGCTTCCAGCCCCGGCACAGGCCGGCGGTCGGCGACCCGTTGCACTCCTGGACCCTGAGGTGGTTGGTGTTGAGCTGGAACGAGTAGCTGCCCGCCATCGTCTGCCCGCTGGGCTCCCCGGGCGGGGCAGCCTGCGGGACGCTCGTCACGCTCAACAGGTTCTGCTGGTTCACCTTCTCGAAGCTGCCGTACGCGCGGGTGATCGGACCGGCCCCCGTGGGCCTCTCCGTCACGATCCCGATCCCGCCGCCCATGTCCCGCCGCGGAGCCTGTTCGAGGTTCGGGGCCATCGGGGCCGACGGCGGAGCCACGCACCCGGTCTCCTGCCAGGCCACATCGGGATAGGCCGCGGTGAAGCACCCCTGCGCCGACGGCCGCGGTATCTTCACCATCCTGGCGTGCCAGGTCCGCAGATCCCCCTGGCTCGCCGGTGTAGTCTCGCCGCCGCTTGTGTACACCCCCATCCCCACCAGGACCGCCGCGATCGTGATGCCCGCGAGCCTGGATCGGGACCGGCGTTCCCGTGGTAGCAACCTCATCATCGTTTCCTCCCACCGCCTGACGCCCGCTCTCGGGACGGGCCTGGCTGATGAGCGTCGCGCGATGTCGGGCCGGGCGGGGGAACCCCATACAAACCCATACCCGGGTTCCCCGCCCGGTCAGCGCGCCGGGCCGGTGCTCTCCCGCTCGACGAGGTGGAAGGCGGGCTGGCTGCACGTGCGCCGGCGGGCCCGCCTCGCCCTCGATCCGGACCGCCATCCGGCCGATCGCACGCTTGTCCGGGGCGACGGTGGTCAGGGTGGGATTGCTGAAGCGCCCCTCCTCGATGTCGTCGATGCCGGCCACCGCCACGTCGTCGGGCACTCTCCGGCCGCTGCGGGTGAGCGCCCGCAGGGCGCCGATCGGCCGCCCCTCACACCCACCGCCAGCCGCCAGCGGCGCTGCTCGGCCCTGACGGCCCGTCCGATGGAGACGGCATGACACGTCCCGATCCCGTCCGCCTCGCCGCACCCCTACTGGTCGTTCTCACCCTGTTCGCCGGCCTGCTCACCGCGCCGGCCACGCCGGCGCGCGCCGTGCCGGCCAAGAACCCGCCGCTCACCACTCCCTGGACCGCCCAGGCTCTCGCCGGCACGCCACTGCCGGACTATCCGCGACCGCAGATGACCCGGCCGGACTGGCTCAACCTGAACGGCGAATGGCAGCTCCGCCAATCCGCCACCGACGACGCCCCCCAGTTCAACACCGATCTGCCCGAGCGGATCAACGTGCCGTTTCCGGTGGAGAGCGCGCTGTCCGGGGTGCAGCGCGCCGCCGGCGACAACCGCAACCACCTGTTCTACCGACGGACCGTGACGGTGCCCGAGAGCTGGAACGGACGCCGGGTGCTGCTCCACTTCGGCGCCGTCGACTGGCAGACCACCGTCTGGGTCAACGGCGCCGCGGTCGGTGGCCACACCGGCGGCTACGACGCCTTCACCTTCGATGTCACTCCGCAGTTGCGGGGCGGCGCGAACGAGATCGTGGTGAACGCCCGCCGCTGGTCGCCCGATGATCCGTTCCTCTACGGCCTGCGCGTCACCCTGCGTAATGCCGCGGGCGGTCAGGTCGACCGGACCACGCACTACTTCGGCATGCGCGAGATCAGCACCGGCGTGGTCAACGGCGTCCTACGACCCAAGCTCAACGGCCAGTTCGTCTTCCAGACCGGCACGCTGGACCAGGGATTCTGGCCGGACGGGCTCTACACCGCGCCCACCGACGCCGCGCTCGCCTTCGACCTGCAGAAGCACAAGGATCTCGGCTTCAACATGGTGCGCAAGCACATCAAGGTCGAGCCGCAGCGCTGGTTCTACCACGCCGACCGGCTCGGGTTGCTCGTGTGGCAGGACGTTCCGTCACTCACCGCGCAGGACATCAACGCGACAGACGCGCAGCAGGCGCAGCTTGAGGTCGAGGCGCGCGAGATCGTGGACGAGCATCGCAGTTCGCCGGCCGTCGTCACCTACACCGTCTACAACGAGGGGTGGGGGGAACGCGCGCTGGCCGACACCCGCCGGGTAGCCCAGAATGTCAAGAACCAGGACCCGACCCGGCTGGTCAACGCGCACAGCGGCTACAACTGCTGCCAGTCGTTGGGCAATCCCGGCAACGGCGACATCGACGACTGGCACGTCTATCTGGGGCCGGACTCGCCGGTGCCGTCGAGCAGCCGGATCGCCGTGCTCGGCGAGTTCGGCGGCCTGGGCCTGCGCGCGCCCGGACACGAGTGGAGCCCGAACGGCAGCTTCTTCGCCTACGAGTGGCAGCCGAACTCCACCGCGCTCACCGACCGCTACGTCGGCCTGGTGCAGGGCACGCAGAACCTGATGCTCGGCAAGGGGCTGAGCGCCTCGGTCTATACCGAGATCGCCGATCAGGAGGGTGAGCTGAACGGATTCCTCACCTACGACCGGCAGGTGGTCAAGATGGACCAGGCCCGGGTACGGGCCGCCAACCTGGCCCTCATCAACGCGTCGCGGTCGGTCGGCAGTTCGGTGCCGGTGGCGCTGCCGCTGAACAGCAGGCGATCCTTCCAGGTGACGACTCCCGGGTTCACCAACCGCTTCCTGCGGCACCGGGACAGCCTCGCCTACACGGAGGTCGTGGACGGGAACAGCTCGGCGTTGCTCAGGAACGACGCCACGTACACGGTCCGGGCGGGCCTTGCCGCCGCGGCGTGCTATTCGTTCGAGTCGGTCAACTTTCCCGGGCAGTTCCTCCGGCACCAGGACTCGCGTGTACGCAACTCGCCGGACGACGGCTCGGCGCTGCTCCGCGCGGATGCCACCTGGTGCGCCCGGGTCGGGGTCACCGGAAGCGGGGTCTCGTTGGAGTCCTACAACTTCCGCGGCAGGTACCTGCGGCACTACAACTCCGAGGTCTGGTTGAGCAACGGCACGGGTGGCGAGGCGTGGAACTCGCCCGCGCTGTGGGCCGCGGACAGCACCTGGAACATCACGACACCCTGGGCGCCCTGAGAACCGATCGAACAACATCTATTGACAAAGAATGTTTACCGTTTCAGGCTGAGAGCGCTCTCTCGCGCCCGTGGCACGGCGCGACGCCGCACCGACCGGAAGGAGTTCGATGACCAGGACCATGGCGCTGCTCACCGCCGCGACGCTCGCCCTGCCGATTCACGCCGCCGCACCACAGGCTGCTCACGCCGCCCCCCGGGCGGAAGCACAGGCGTCCGGCCTGCCGGCCGGCATGGCCGCGGCGATGCGCCGCGACCTGCACCTGACCGACGACCAACTCGCCGCCCGCCTCACCACCGAGGCCGCCGCGGCGGTGGTCGACCGACGGCTGCGCTCCCGCCTCGGCGCCCGGCACGCCGGCTCGTGGCTGGACCCCACCGGTCCCCTCACGGTCGCCGTCACCGATGCGTCCGCCGCCGCCACGGTACGCGCCGAGGGCGCCCAGCCCCGGCTCGTCTCCCGGACGCTCACGAGTCTCACCTCGGCACGGACCACGCTCGACCGGCACGCGCGCAGCCATCCGCCAGGAGCCGCCGTGCGCGGCTGGTACGTGGACGCCGCCGCCAACGAGATCGTGGTGCGGGTCGCGCCGGGCCAGGAGCGCACGGCCCGGGCGTTCGTCGACGGCAGCGGCCTCGCCGGCGGGCTCGTCCGCTACACCACGGCTCCCGACGCGCCGCGCCCCCTGCACGACATCCGTGGCGGCGACCAGTACGTCATCAACGGCAACGTGCTCTGCTCGGTGGGCTTCGCCGTCACGGGCGGCTTCGTCACCGCCGGACACTGCGGGGCCACCGGCAGCCCCACCCGGGGGTTCAACAATGTGGCGCAGGGCACCTTCGCCGGCTCGTCGTTCCCGGGCAACGACTACGCCTGGGTCCGCACCAACGGAGACTGGACGCCGCGGCCCTGGGTGAACAACTACGCCGGGGGCAACGCTACCGTCGCCGGCTCCCGGGACGCGGTGATCGGCAGCTCGGTGTGCCGGTCCGGACGCACGACCGGCTGGCGCTGCGGCACCCTCCTGGGCAGGGAGGAGACGGTCAACTACGCGCAGGGCGCGGTCTACGGACTCAGCCGCAGCAACGCCTGCGCCGAGGGCGGCGACTCCGGCGGCGCCTGGCTCTCCGGCGACCAGGCCCAGGGGGTGACCTCGGGCGGATCGGGCAACTGCACCTCCGGCGGCACCATGTGGTTCCAGCCGGTCAACGAGATCCTCGGCGCCTACGGACTCAACCTGGTCACCACCGGCGGTGGCGGCGCCGGGACCCGGATCATCAGCAACTGGAACAACAAGTGCATCGACGTGCCGAACTCGAACTTCTCCGACGGCATCCCCCTGCAGACCTGGAACTGCAACGGCACGGCGGCGCAGAGCTGGACCTTCACCGGCGGTAGCCTGCGCACGCAGAACAACATGTGCATGGACGTCGCCTGGGGCTCCCGGGACAACGGCGCGGTCATCCAGATCGCCACCTGCAGCGGCAACGCCGCGCAGCAGTTCGTGTTGTCCGCCGCCGGGGACCTGGTCAACCCGCAGGCCAACAAGTGTGTCGACATCAAGGACTGGAACGGCAAAGACGGCGCGCGGTTGCACCTCTGGGAGTGCGGCGGCACCGCCAACCAGAAGTGGCGCACCGGCTGAGCCGCCGGCCCTGAGACGGCGCCCCGCCCCGCCCGGTCCGACACGGGCCGGGCGGGGCGATCGTCGCCGACGATCAGCCGATGCGGAACTGCTCGCCGTAGACGGCGAACACCAACGGCGTGTGCAAATCGAGGTTGCCGTTGGTGAGGAACACCCGCTGGGCGGTGTCGACGCGGGAGGTGTCCGAGTGGGCCGCCTCCTTCTTCATCTCGATGACCCGCTCGTCGAGGAACGCGTCGAGCCAGGTCCGCTCGTTTCCACCCTGTGCCGGGGGCTTCGCCCGGGCCAGCGCGCGGCTGCGGATCTGCCGCATACCGTCGTACCCGTGCATGACCGACGCGTCGTAGTAGGCGAACTGGCCGAGTGCCCGGACCCCGTCGTTCCTGCCGTCACGAACCGACGGGTTGAAGTAGACCCGGTCCCGTTCGGCCTCCTGCGCGGCCCGGAACACCGGGTCGGTAGCGGCGGCGCGCCAGTCGCGGGGGTAGTTCGGATCGAGGCCCGCGTGCGACGCGCTGCCGTTCACGGCGCGCAGCGCCGGCAGGTAGCCGGCCAGCACGTGGCCGGGCCTGGCCTTCGTGTACGCCTGGACCAGTGCGAGCATGTCGCCGGTGCCGGAGCAGAAGCCGATGAGGCCGGCGGTGTAGCCGCGACCGTCGCCGATGTCCTCGATGTAGGAGAACCGGGCGCGCCAGTCGAGCGAGGAGTTCTCCGCCGCCGAGACGAGCTGCATGGCGACGTCCTTCTTCGCCGGGTCGTCGAGGTCGGTGGGGGTCGGGACGGTAGGGCTCGGAACGGTGGCGGTCGAGACGGTGGGGGTCGGGGTGGGCGTCGCGGCGTCGGCCGGCGGCAGGACGTATCCGGCCGCCGCGATGCCGATCAACAGGGCACCCGCGACGTGGGTGCCTGTTCCTCCGCGCAGCATGGCGTCCTCGGGAAGGGGGCAGGTGCTTCGGTTCAGGCCACGACAAGTATGCGACGCCCGCAGACGTACGCCAAAGTCACCGGGCAGCAGGTCAGGGCAGCGCCTTCAGGAACGGTCCGTGATTGAGCCGGAACTCCCACGAGTAGTAGCGGTCCCAGTTGATGGACCAGGTCATGAGGCCGCGGAAGTCGGGGTTGGTCCCGCTGCGGGGTGCGTACACGCCACAGTTCTGGCCTCGGACGAGGCAGGTCACCGCCTGTTGCACGCCGGCCGGGGCGAGGTAGCCGTTGCCGGCGCTGGTGGAGGAGGGCGCGCCGAACGCGACCTGGTCCTCGCGCAGGGCGGGGAAGACCGCGTTGGCGTTCCCGGCGACGGGGAAGCCGGCCAGCAGCATGTCCGTCATCGCGATGTGGAAGTCGGCGCCGCCCATGGTGTGGTACTGGCCGTCGAGCCCGACGATCGGGCCGGAGTTGTAGTCCTGGACGTGCAGGACGGTGAGGATGTCCCGCAGCGCGTGGATCACCGGCAGGTACGACCCGGCCCTGGGGTCCTGGCCGCCCCACGGGCCGGAGCCGTAGAACTGGTAGCCGAGCTGCACGAAGAACGTCTCCGGGGCCATCGTGAGCACGAAGCCGCTTCCGTAGCGCTGCTTGAGGGTGCGGATCGCTGAGATCAGGTTCACCACCACCGGGGTGGTGGGGTTGCGGAAGTCGGTGTCGCCGGTGTCGAGATAGAGGGAGTGGCCCTCGAAGTCGATGTCCAGGCCGTTGAGGCCGTACCTGTCGATGATCGCCGACACCGAGCGGACGAACGCGTCCCGGGCGGCGGTTGTGGTGAGTTGCACCTGCCCGTTCTGGCCGCCGATGGACAGCAACACCTTCTTGCCCTGCTGCTGCTTGGCGCGGATCGCGGCGGTGAACTGGGCCTCGGTCTCCAAAGTGGGGCACTCGGCGGCCGGGCAGAGTTGGAAGCGGATGTCGCCGGAGGTGACGGAGGTGGGTTCGCCGAAGGCGAGGTTGACGATGTCCCAGTCGTCGGGCACGTCCGCCATCCGCAGGTACCCGGCGCCGTTGGCGAAGCTGGCGTGCAGGTAGCCGATCAGGGCGTGCTTCGGCAGGCCGGTGCTCGGCGGGCTGGTGGGCGGCGGGGTCGTCGGCGGCGCGGTGGTGGGCGGCGCCGTGGTCGGTGGTGGTGTCGTGGGCGGCGCGGTGGTCGGCGACGCCGTGGTGGGTGGTGTGCCACCTCCGCACGGCGCGCCGTTGAGCGTGCAGTCGACTGGCGCGCCGGAGCCGGTGGCCAGAAGTCCGAACGACGCCGACGCGCCGGGGGCCAGGGTGCCGTTCCAGGACCGGTTGGTGAAGGTGTGTCGCTGCCCGACGCTGCTGACCGTGGCATCCCAGTACGAGCCGAGGGTGGTGCCCGCCGGCAGGGTGAAGGCGACCTGCCAGCCGGTGATCGTGCTCGGCCCGCCGTTGGTGATGGTGTAACGACCCTCCCAGCCGGTCCCCCAGTCGGAGGTCCTGGTGAAGGTGGCCGTCGGGCCGGCGGCCAGGGCTGGATGAGCGAAGGTCAGGGTCGCCGCGGCGGCGGAGACCAGGGCCGCCACGGCGGCCAGGAACGGTGTTCGGAATCTACGCGCCATCCGGTCCTCCCGAGGTTTGCCCGACCGAGGTCTATCGACGGACGGGGTCTCCGGTTTCCGGTTCTGCCTGGTCGCTGAACCTTCCACCGGAGACCTCGCCCACTTCCGATCTCGCGATGCGGCCCTAGAAGCCGGCGGAGATCCGGCTGAACTCCCAGTCGCTCTGGGCGATGCCGCTGCAGTTCGACACCACGCCGCCGCCGGCACAGCCGCGATCCCGGTTCACCGCCCAGAACGTGAACCGGGCGAGCCCGCTGCTCTTGGCGTAGTCACGGATCCGCGTCCAGGTAGCGGGGGTGGTGACCTCCTGCTGGTCGGACAGGCCGTTCATACCGGAGATGCCCATGTGGGCGTACGCCGTCTGGTCGTTCCAGCCGAACGTGGACTTCAGCTGGTTCTTCAGGCCCTCCGCGGCGTTGCGGGTGCTTGTGTACATGTCACTGCCGCCGCCGAAGTCGAACGGCATGATGGTGAAGACGTCCACGTTGGCGTTCAACGCCCGGGCCTGGTTGATGAGCCGGACGCCGTGCGCGTTGGGTCCACTCGTGGTCGTACCGAAGGTCAGGATCGTGGTCACGCCCGGGTTGTTGCGCTTGATGATGCCCAGGGCACTCACGATGCGGTCGGCGACCGTGTAGTTCTCGAATTCGTCGTAGTTCTCGATGTCGATGTCGATGGCCTTCAGGCCGAAGGTGTTGATGACCTTCTGGTACGCGCCGGCGAGGGCCTCCGGGGTGGAGCAGTTCGGGCCGAGCTTGTTGCCCTGCCAGCCGCCGATCGACGGGACGATTGTCGCGCCTGCCGCCTTGGCCTGGTTGATCCAGGACTCGTGGACGCCGCCGGTCAGGCCGCCCTCACCGTCCCAGACCGGGTTGCAGCCGTTCGCCAGCACGAACGCGACGGTGAACGCGCGGACGCCCTGACCGGTGATCGTCGAGGGCGCCGGCGGGTTGCCCCAGCCGGGATAGACGTACGGCGCCGCCGCCATCTTGCCGGCCGGCGGCGGGTTGGTCGGGCCGGTGGGCGGCGGGGTGGTCGGGGTGGTGCCGCCACAGGCGCCCTGGTTGGCCCAGACGTCCCACTGGCCGCTGTGCGTGGCCGGGTTCTCGTTCTGGGTCCACCACTTGGCCTGGTAGTTGACGCCCTGGTACGACGCCTGGCCGCCGGCGACGTAGACCTGGGACGCGGACCAGCCCGGGTAGCAGGCCGCAGCCGCGCTCGACGTGGACATCGGGACGATCGCGATCGCGGTGGCGGTGACCGTGACGGCGGCCAGGGCCAGGATCTTCTGCCTGAGTTTCATGACGCTCTCCTGCGGGGTTCAGGGAAGGGTGGTGAGATGGGGCCGGATGGTGGTGGCGAACCCGTTGCCGTTCGTGACGTCCCAGTTGATCGACCACGTCATGGCGCCACGGATTCCGGGGTAGGTGCGCGGCGGCTTGACGGAGCCGCAGTTGGTGCCCTTGGCGAGGCAGTCGAGGGCCTGGTTGACCACCGACGGGTTGACGTAGCCGCCGCCGGCGGCGCTGGGTGCGGCCGGGAGTCCGAGGGACACCTGGTCCGGCCGGAGCCCGTTCTCGAGTTGGATGCAGGCGAGCGCCACGAGGAAGTTGACCGACCCCTGGCCGTACGCGGCGTTGTTGTCGCAGCCCAGCATCGCACCGGAGTTGTAGAACTGGGTGTGGACGACGGTCAGGATGTCCTTGATGCTCAGCGCCAGTTGGAAGTACTGACCGCCGGTGCTCTGCATGTCGATGGTCTGCGGCGCCATCGTGATGATCAGGTTCGGGTTCGTCCGGCTGCGGATGTCCCGCAACGCCTGACCCATGTACGTCGCGTTGAGGCCGTTCTCCAGGTCGATGTCGACGCCGTCGAACCCGTAGGTTCCGATGAGGTTGACGATCGAGTTGGCGAAGTTCGTGGCGGCGCTGGAACTGGCGACCGAGACGGTGCCGCGCTCGCCACCGACCGAGATGACGACCTTCTTGCCACGCGCGTGCAGGGTGGCGACGTCGTTTGTGAAGTCGGCGTTGGTGTAGCCGCCGAGCGAGGCGCTCAGGCCCGCGTCGATGCTGAAGGAGACCGCGCCGGGCGTGCTCGTCGCGTCGGCGAACGCGACCGCGATCAGGTCGTAGTTGGCAGGTACGTCGCGGAGCCGGATCTCCCGGGCCGGGTTGTCGAAGTTCTGCCAGTAACCGGTGAGGAAGTGCTTCGGCAACTGACCGTTGCCGGTCGGCGGGGGCGTGGTGGGCGGCGGAGTGGTCGCGGGCGGTGGCGTGGTCGGGGGTCGCGTGGTGGGCGGTGGCGTCGTGGTCGGGGGTGGCGTGGTCGGCGGGGTGGTGCCGCCGCAGGCGCCCTGGTTGGCCCAGACGTCCCACTGGCCGCTGTGGGTGGCCGGGTTCTCGTTCTGGGTCCACCACTTGGCCTGGTAGTTGACGCCCTGGTAGGAAGCCTGCCCCCCACCGACGTAGACGGCGGACGACGACCAGGTGGGGTAGCAGGCGGTGGCCGCGGAGGCGGACGACGCCAGATAGACGGTGGCACCAGAGGCGGCCAGCACGGCGGCCAGGGCAAGGACGGCGGGGCGGCGCATGGGGGTGAGCCTTCCGGTTCGGATCGGACCGAGGCCCTTATTATTAGGACTGTTAACAGTAAAGGTCCAGAGTTTGACCGACTTGAATTTTTCTCGGACATGACACGATGGGCCGTGTCCTGCGCCGCCGGTGGCCGGGCACCACACTGATGGAGTCGGGATGTCAGAACTGGCCGGCACGCCGGTGCCGGAGTTGGCGAAACTGTGGACGCACGATCCGGTCACCGCCGGTCGGTATCGGCTGCTCGGCCGGCTGGGCGCGGGCGGACAGGGGGTCGTCTACCTCGGTGAGGACGACGCCGGCGAGCGGGTCGCGGTCAAGCTGATCAATGTCGACCTGAGTGATCCACGGGCGCGGTCGCAGTTCGTGAAGGAGATCGCCGCCGCACGCCGGGTCGCCCCGTTCTGCACCGCGCAGGTGCTCTTCGCCGACGTGGACGGCGAGTTGCCCTACGTGGTCAGCGAGTACATCGAGGGGCCGACCCTGCACCGGCACGTGCGCGAGCACGGCCCGGTGACCGGCAACGCCCTGCACCGGCTCGCGGTCGGCACGGCCACCGCGCTCGCCGCGATCCACGGTTCCGGGGTGGTGCACTGCGATTTGAAACCGGACAACGTGGTGCTGGGCAAGGACGGTCCGCGGGTGATCGACTTCGGCATCGCCCGCGCGTTGGGCGTCACCGAGACGGCGTCCAGCCGGGTCATGGGGACCACCGCGTACATGGCGCCGGAGCGGTTCCGCAACGACTCGGTCGGTCCGCCCTGCGACGTCTTCGCCTGGGCGGCCACGATCGCCTTCGCCGCCGGTGGTCGGCCGCCCTTCGGCAGTGACTCGCTCTTCGCCGTGATGCACCGGGTGATGCACGATCCGCCGGACCTGCCGGCGTTGCCGCCCGTGCTCGACGAGCTGATCCGGGAGTGCCTGGAAAAGGATCCGGCGGATCGGCCCGGCGCCGAGCGCGTGCTGGTGCGGCTGCTCCGGCAGGACGTCACGGCCACCGAGCCGCTACGTCGGGAGAGCCTGCTCGAGGTCGGCACCGAAACCGCTGGCGCGCCGACGCCGAACCACCCGCTCCCCCGGATCACGCCGACGACGCCACAGCCGCGCCCGACGCCGCCGAGGACCCCGACACAGCCGACGGTGCCGCCGACCCCGACACAGCCGACGGTGCCGTCCCAGGCCCGGCCGACCCAGCCGGCACACCTGCCGGTGACGACGCAGCCGGCCACGGAGCCCGGCGTCGGCGCCGGTCCTGACGGTGCGTGGCGGAGACTGCGGCATGAGGCCCCTGACGCCTGGGGCATTTCGACCGCGCTCTTCCTCGGTTCGGCCGGCGCCGCCGCCGGCTACGTCGCGTCGAGCGCGATCGGCCCGGCCGCCGTGGCCGGGGCGGTTGCCTTCGTCGTGGTCTACCTGGTTCGGCTACTTGTCGCGACGGCGGTCGGGGGGCGGTCCGACCGCGGGTGACTTCGCGGCAGGGGCCCGGGTCGCCGGCTGGCGCCGGATCGATAGGTTGACTGCCACAAGCGCCGGCCCAGGAGGACGCCCCGATGACCCCATCCGCTACGCGCACCCGGCAGTGGTTGCCCTACACCGCCGCCGTCACCGCCGGGCTGGTGGTCGTCGCCGGGGCGTACGTGTTCGTCCAGCAGCGCGAAGCGGGCAGCGAGGGAACCCGCACCGACTGCGCCACCACCCTCCAGGTCAACTCCTCGACGGAGAAGTCGGCTCTGCTCGTCGACCTGGCCGAGCGATACAACCGCAGCAGCCGGTCGATCGAGGGCGGCGGCTGCGCCCAGGTGCACGTCAGCGCGCTCAACTCGGGCCAGGCCACCGAGGCGCTGGCCGCCGGCTGGACCCGCACCGGCCTGCCGCAACCACAGGTCTGGTTGCCGACGTCGAGCCTGTGGACCGGCCAGCTCCGGCTGCTCGACCAGGCCGCCGGGCGGGCGCCGCAGACACCGGACCGATACCCGTCGATCGCGAACAGCCCGCTGGTGATCGCGATGCCGAAGCCCAAGGCCGAACTGGTACGCGAGCGCGGGCCGCTGGGCTGGGGGGAGATCCTGGGCCTCTCCGGGCGGGACGGGTGGGCGAGCTTCGGCAAGCCGGAGTGGGGCCGCTTCACCTTCGGCAAGGACAACCCCAACCTGTCCACCTCCGGGCTGGCGGCGACCATCGCCACCTACTACGCGGCGGTGCAACGCGCCAGCGACCTGACCCGGTCCGACCTGGCCGACCCCGCGGTCACCCAGTTCGTCCGCCGGATCGAGGCCAACGTGTCGCACTACAGCGACGACTCGGTGGACCTGCTGCGCAACCTCGCCGAGGCGGACCTGGCCGGCGGCGCGGGCAGCACGGACGACATGAGCGCCATCGTCCTCCAGGAGGAACTCGTCGACCTCTACAACACGGGTGCGCTGAGTCCTCGGGCGGACGGGCAGGAGCGGGGCCGCCGGCCGAACGTCCCGCTTGTCGCCGTCCACCCCAAGGAGGGCACGTTCAACCTGGACCACCCGTTCGTGGTGCTGCCCTCCGCCGACGAGCGGCAACGCGCGGCGGCGGCCGACTTCCGGGCCTTCCTGACCGAGGACGCCCAGCAGGAGAGCTTCGCCCGCCTCGGCTTCCGGGACCACGAGCGCCGAGCCTCGGCGGAGCTGCTCGCCTCCGTCGGCGCCGAGCCCACCGATGGACTGAACTACTTCGAGCCCCCGGACCCACAGGTGGTCGGCGCGATGCTCGACGGTTGGCGGACGCTCCGCAAGAAGGCCAACATCCTGATCGCCCTGGACACGTCCGGGTCGATGCAGGCGATGGTCGGCACCCGTACCCGTTTCCAGGTCGCCTCGGCGGCGGCGGGCAAGGGCCTCGCGCTGCTCAACACCGAGGACCGGGTGGGGCTCTGGTCGTTCTCCTCCGAGACGCCGAAGCAGCCGAAGGGCCCCTACCGGGAGCAGGTGCCGCTCGGCGAGTTCGACCGGAAGCGGATCAACAGCAAGATCGCCGGCCTGCAGGTCGACGGCGGCACCGCGCTCTACGCGACGGTCCGGG
The DNA here is from genome assembly GCF_056150385.1 of Micromonospora marincola. Classification (NCBI taxonomy): domain Bacteria; kingdom Bacillati; phylum Actinomycetota; class Actinomycetes; order Micromonosporales; family Micromonosporaceae; genus Micromonospora; species Micromonospora marincola. The sequence goes on from NZ_JAXCFT010000011.1 coordinate 156,476, forward strand.
CCGCGCACCGGGCGCTGCTCGACAGGTACGACCCACAGCGGATCAACGCGATAGTCGTGCTTACCGACGGCAAGAACGAGTACGGCAAGGACAACGACCTGGCCCGCGTGCTCGCCGAGGTCGCCCTGGATCCGCAGCGTCCGGTGAAGGTGTTCTGCATCGCCTTCGACCGGGAGTCGGACTTCGCCACCCTGGACCGGATCGCCAAGGCGTCGTCGGGCAAGGCCTTCGACGCGACCGATCCCGCCAAGATCGATGAAGCGTTCGTGAATCTGGTCAGCAGCTTCTGACGCTCCCGGCCCGGCCCGGATGGGGCGGGCCATTCGGGCGGCCGGTCGGCCGCTGCTCCACACCGTTTCCCATGTCTACGGTGTAGACATGGGAACAACCGCCGACCGTCTGGTGGGCATTGCCCGCGACCTCGTCATCGCCGAGGGGCCCACCGCGGTGACCATGCGCCGGGTGGCCACCGCAGCCGGGATCACCCCGATGGCGATCTACCGCCACTATGCCAACCGCGAGGCGCTGCTGCGGCGCGTCGCCGACGAGACGTTCAGCGACATCTCGAAGCAGTGGGCCAACCGCCAACCGGGTCCCGGCAATCTCATCGCCGACCACCTTGACGATCACCTCGACTTCGCTCTCGGCCAGCCGAAGCTGTACGACTTCGTCTTCACCGATCCGCGCGAGGGCGCACGTCGGTTCCCCGACGACTTCCGCGACGGCGGCTCGCCGTCGCTGTCCCTGGTCGCCGACGCGCTGCGCAACCAGGGCCTCGGCGACGGCGACGATCTCCTGGAGATGGCACTTGCCGTCGGGGCCCTGATACACGGCCTGGTGCGGCTGTACCACGGCGGTCGGATCGCCATGTCCCCGGCCGAGTTCCGCGCGCTCTGCCACCGACTAGTAGGGAGGACGTTCGATGTACACAAGTGAGCCCGCGTCGGCACCGATGCGGGTGCCAGATTTTGCCCGCGACGGCCACGCGGCAGGTGAGAGATGATCGCGGCGCGCTATGTGACGGGCATGATCGACGCGTTCGACAGGTACGGCGACCGGACCGCGTTGGTATCGGCGGACCGGAGCATCGGATATCGCGAGCTGCTGGCCGTCACCTACCGGCTGGCCCGGGCGCTGCGGACACAGGGAGTGGAGCGCGGCAGCGGCGTCGTCTGCCTCGTCACCAACACCCCGGAGGCGCTGCTCCTACGGCTCGCGTGCCATGTGCTCGGCGCCCGGTACGTCGCCGTACAGCTCAATGCCCTGACCGAGGATCTCGAACACATTCTCGCCGACGCCGACCCGGCCGTCGTCGTCTTCGACCCCCGGGGGACCCCGCCGGACCAGCCCGTTCCGCTTGTCGCGGAACGTGCCGGCGTGCGGCTCGTTCTCGCGCTCGGTCCGTCCGCGGCGAGGACCGACCTCCTGGCGCTGGCGGCGACGCAGCCGGCGACGCCGATCGCCGTCGCGGCCGAGGAAGGCGACGTCGCAGGCATCTGCTACACAAGCGGGACGACAGGCGCCCCCAAGGGGGTGGCGTGCACCTTCGCCGCCCTCGCGGCGGCGTCCGAGGCCAGCGCCCGGACGGCGGCCGGCCTCCCGCTGCCGGACGGACTCCGGTTCCTCGCCGCCACCTCCATCGCCTACGCGGTAGGTGATCTCGCCGTGCAGATGCTCGTCCTCGGCATCGCGGTGGAGTTGCACGAAGAGTTCGACGCGGGCGCGTTCTGGGCGGCCGTACGGCGTTCGAGTCCGGTCGCCACCTTCCTGTACCCGCCGCAGCTCTACCAGTTGCTCGACCATCCCGACGCACCCACCGGGCCCGGCAGCAACCTCGCCCTGGTCGTGTACGGCAGCTCACCCGTCGCGCCCCGCCGACTGCGCCAGGCGATCGAGCTGCTCGGCCCGATCTTCCTGCAGGGTTACGCGCAGACCGAGGTCACCTCGGTCACCATCCTGACGCCCGAGGATCACCTGGCGGCGGTGACCGACAGGCCACAGTTGCTGGCTTCGGTCGGCCGCCCGGTGCCCGGCTGCACCGTCTCCATCGTGGACTCGCAGGGACGCGACCGGGCGCCGGGAGAGGTGGGCGAGGTCTGCGTACGCTCGGCGTCGGTGATGACCGGGTACTGGCGCCAGCCGGAGCTGACCGCCCAGGTCATCCGGGACGGCCGACTGCACACCGGTGACCTCGGCTACCTCGACGACGACGGTTACCTCTACCTGGTCGGCCGACTCCGGGACATGATCATTGTCAATGGCCGGAACTGCCACGCGGCGCCGATCGAGGCCGTCCTGACCGGTCATCCGCAGGTGCGGCAGGCGGCCGTGGTCGGCGTGCCAAGTGACGAGACGGGTGAGGCGGTGCACGCGTTCGTCGTACGCGCGCCGGGCAGTCCGACGGGCGCGGCCGGACCGGGCAACCAGGCGGAGCGTGTCGAGGCGGAGCAACTGCGGGCCCTCGTCACGGACCAGCTCGGCGTGCTACGCGCGCCGGCAGCGGTCACCTTCGTCGACGACATACCGCTCACCGCCGCCGGCAAGCCTGACAAGAAGGCTCTGCGGGCCAGCCTGGACGCGACGCTTGCGGGTGCGCGGTGAATACCTCATCGGTGGTCGAAGCCCCGGCGGTACGGCGGCTCGAGCTGACGGAGGTGGAGCGCGACGCGCTCGGCCGGCTGGTCGACGCGTTCACCGCCACCGACCGGTCGGCGGATCCGCTCACCTTCGCCGATCTGGCGCCCGCGTACGCCGCGCGGCTGCCGGAGCGGGTGCGGGAGTTTCTGGGGCAGGTTCGCGCGGACGAGGCGCCGGTGTCCGTGATATCCGGACTTCCGCTCCAGGCCCTTCCGCCGACGCCGCTCGACTGGACGGCCGCCGCGGACGGCGTCGGTCGACGGGAGGAGCTGTTGCTTGTGCTGTGCGGTCTGCCGCTCGGCGAGCCGTTCGGCTGGGCGGCGCAGCAGGGCGGGCGGCTCGTACACGATGTCTGTCCGTCCCCGGCGATGGAACGGTCCCTGACGAGCGCGTGTAGCGCGTCACCGCTGTCGCTGCACACCGAGGACGGGTTCCATCCGTGCCGCGGCGACTATGTCTCACTGCTGTGCCTGCGCAACCCCGACGCCGTACGGACGACGTTCGTCCGGCTGGCGTCCCTCGGTCTTCCCGAAAAGCTCCAGAAGGTCCTTCAGGATTCCCGGTTCCGGTTCCTGCCGGACGACGCGCACGTGGGCGGCGCCGGCGCCGAACGTCTTCGCGTCGACCCGGCCGGTACGGGGCTCGACCCGATCATCTTCGGCCCCCCGGAGCACCCCTATCTGAGGTTCGACGCGGACTTCACCGCCGTCGAGGACGGCGACGACGAGGCGGCGGCGGCGATGGCGGACCTGGACGAGCAGCTCAGCGCCGCGACCGAGTCCATCGCGCTGGTCCCCGGCGACCTGCTGTTCATCGACAACTACCAGGTCGTGCACGGCCGGGCGCCGTTCCGGGCCCGCTATGACGGCACCGACCGCTGGCTCAAGCGGCTGAATCTGATCCGGGACCTCCGCCGGATCTACGCCGCCGCTGACACCCGTTCCCGGATCATCCGATGACCGCCCAACGATCGGCGAGCGACGTGACCGCCATGGAGCTGCGCGCCGTGGCCTACGACCATCCGGACGCCGTCGCGCTGGTGTCCATGCTGCAACGCCACTACCTGGCGGTTTACGGTGAGGAGGATCCCCGGCACGGGGATCCCGGTGAGTATCTTCCGCCGCGCGGTCTCTTCCTGGTCGGCTACCTCGACGGGCGTCCCGTGGCCTGTGGTGGTTGGCGCGCGAAGGACGCCGGCAGATGGGGCTTCCAGGACGGCGACGCCGAACTCAAGCGCGCATACGTCGTCGAGGAACTGGCCGGCCTGCAGATGCTTGGCGCTGCCCACCGCATCCTCACGGCGGTGGAGAGCGCGGCGGTTCGCGCGGGACGCCGGCGCGCGATACTTGACGCCGGCGTCAAACAGGTCACCGCGCTGAGGTTCTTCGAGCGGGCCGGATACACCCGGATCCCGAACTACGGGGTCTACCGCGATGACCCGCAGACCGTCTGCTACGCCAAGGCGCTGCGATGAGCGCCCCGGTGGGCGCCCCCGGCCCGAGTGCCGCCGCCACACCGGCGACGATGGCCGGGCTCGTCTTCCGGCCGCTGGCGACGTTGCGGTCGTTGGCCAGGTACGGCGATGCCGTGGAGCTGCCCCTCTATCCGGGGCGCCGGCTCTTCGTCCTGAGCGGGTCCCGACACGCCGAACACGTCCTGGCTCGCCGTCAGGACAACTACGTCAAGGCCTTCACCTACCGGTCGATGCGGGCGGTGCTCGGCACCGGGCTGCTGTCAAGTGAGGGCGAGACCTGGCGCCGCCATCGCCGAGTGCTGCAACCGGTGTTCACCCGCCGCAGTGTCGCGGGCTTCGCACCACAGATCGTCGACGCGACCCGGCAGTTGCTCGACTCCTGGGATCGACATCGCGATGGCACGCAGATCGAGGTGTCCGGAGAGGCAAGCGCGCTGGCCCTGGACATCGTCGGCCGAGTTCTGTTCAGCACCGACATGACCGGCCGCACCGGCGAGATCGCCCACGCCCTCACGTTCCTGCTGCCCGCCGTCGCGATCGGCACCTACCTGCCGTTCCTCTGGGGGCCGCGCAGCACCCGGGCGATCCAGGCGGCAAGCGGACGCTTCGGCGGACCGCTCGCCGCGATCGACCGGCCGGTGCGCCAGCTCATCGCCGAGCGGCGGGCGACGCCCACCGTCGACGGACCGGCCGACCTGCTGGACCACCTGCTCACCGCGCGTGACGAGGGCCAGGCCCGACTGACCGATGCGGAGATCCGCGATGAGGTGACCACGTTCATGCTGGCCGGGCATGAGACGACGGCGACGACTCTGAGCTGGTGCCTGGCGCTGCTGTCGGCCCACCCGGCCGTTCGGGACCGGCTGGAACACGAGGTGGACGCGGTCCTTGCCGGCCGCGAGCCACAGGCCGCCGACGTGGAGAAGCTCAGTTGGACCACCGCCGTCGTGAACGAGGCGTGGCGGTTGTACCCGCCGGTGTGGACCACCGAGCGGGAAGCCGTACGGTCCGACGTCGTCGAGGGGATACCGATCCCGGTGGGGAGCACCGTCGCGGTGCCCGCGTACCTGGTGCACCGCAACCCCGCCATCTGGCCCGACCCCGAGCGCTACGACCCCACCCGCTTCCTGTCCGACGCTGACCGCGACCGCTACGCCCATATCCCGTTCGGCGGCGGCAGGCGCGCCTGCATCGGCGCCGGCTTCGCGCAGTTGGAGGCGGTGCTGGTGCTCGCGATGATGACCCAACGCTACCGGCTGGAGCTGACCGCCGGGCTGCCCCGCCCACTGGCCAGCGCCACCCTTCGCCCAGGTCGACGGCTGCCGATGCGTCTGACGCGTCGGTCATGAGCCCGGACACCGGCCCGACCGTTGGAAAGGACGAACCCAGATGAGCAGCCTTGCCGTCAGCCGGGAACTGCTTCTCGGTTGGCTTGACGCTCCGTCGACAGAGCGTGGCGTGCGGTTCCACGAGGATGGACAGGACTGGTCGCGTCATACCTACGAGGATCTGGCGGAGCGCGCGTTGCGCGCCGGCGCCGCCCTGGCCGACGCCGGGGTACGCCGCGACGAGGTGGTGCCGCTGGTGCTGCCGTCCGGCCCGGACTTCGTCGCCAGCTTCTTCGGACTCCTCGCCATCGGCGCCACCCCGTCGGTGCTGCCACTGCCCGCTGCGCTTCAGGACACGGCGGGCTACGAGACGCAACTGCGGGCCATCGCCGCCGCGGTACGACCCCGGTTCGCGATCGCGTCGGACGACAACCGCGACGCGTTGCTGGCCGGCGTCCACCAGGCCGGCCAGAGGACCACCATCCTGGCGCCGAGCTACGGCGACGCCGCGGCGGTACCGCGTGCGCACGGGGAACTGGCCGTCCTGCAGTTCACCTCGGGCTCGCAGGGACGCCCGCAGGGCGTGCGGATCACCGTCGACAACCTGGCCGCGAATCTCCGGATGATCCAGCGCTGGCAGGGCATCACGGACCGCGGCGGGGTCTCCTGGCTGCCGCTCTATCACGACATGGGTCTCATCGGTGGGCTGCTGACACTTGTGACCCTGCAGACGGAACACGCGATGATGCGGCCCCAGCAGTTCGTCCGCGACACGCGGGGCTGGCTCGCCGAGTACGGCGGTGGCAGGTACGCCCAGATCTTCATGCCGAACTTCGGCTTCGAGCGTGTCGTCGACCGGGTCAAGCCGGACGATCTGGTCGGGCTCGACTTCTCCGGCGTCACGTCTGTGGTCAGCGGGGCCGAACGGATCAACCCGGCGGCGCTGGCGCGATTCGCCGCGCTGCTGCAACCGCACGGTTTCGACAGCCGCGCGCTGACCCCCGCCTACGGGCTCGCCGAGGGCACCCTCGCGGTCACCGGCGTGTCCCGACACGAACCGGTGCGGATGGTCCGCACCAACGCGCCGGGCCGGAACCTTGACGACAAGGTCGAGGTGACCGGAAGGGCGGTCCTCACCACCGACCTGGTGTCTGAGCCGTGGGCCTGGCAGGTGAGCTGCGGTCGCCCGCTCGACGGCCTGCGGGTGGACGTGGTCGATGAGGACGGGCAGCCCCAGCCGGACGGCGTGTTCGGGGAGATCTCCGTACAGGGCCCTTCGGTGACCGCCGGCTACGCCGACGCCACGTCGCGGGACGGCGCCCGACTGGTCGGAGGGTGGCTGCGTACGGGCGACGCCGGCTTCTTCCACGACGGCGACCTGTACGTGGTCGGCCGCCTCGGGGACAGTGTGAAACTTCGTGGGCGCAGCATCTTCGTCGAGGACGTGGAGCTGGATCTGCGCGCCCGTACCGGAATCGCGCCCCGCAACCTCGTCGTGGCCGGCGGCATCGTCGACGGCCGGCCGACGTTGCTTGTGGTGGTGGAGCGGGATCTGGGTGACCAGCTCGACGTGGTCGTCGAGGCGGTCCGCACCTTCACCGGCTCCGCCGTCCGGGTGCTGATCCTGCGGGCCAGGCGCGGCACCATCCCCTTGACCTCCAGCGGCAAGCCCCGCCGTCGCCTGCTGTGGCGCCGCCACCTCGCCGGGCAGTTGACCGGAGAGTGGCTCGGCGACCCTCCGGCGCCGAGCCACACCGACACCGACACCGACACCGACACCGACCAGCAGAATCGGGAGGCAGGCCGTGAGCCCGTCGCACGCTAGCGCCCCCGCCGTCATCCCACTGACCGGCGAGGCGCCGGACCGGCCGCTGTTCGCGGATGGTCCCTTCGGCCCTCGCGTCGACGCCGCCCGGGCACGGGCCGCGGAGTCGATCGGCGCCGCTTTCGCCCCGCACACGGCGGCCAACGAGCGCGGCGTGTTTCCCCGCGAGGTGCTTGCCGACCTCGGACGCAGTCGGTTGTTGCGGCAACGCTGGCACCCGGGCCCCTTCGGTGACGCCGGCCTCGGTGTGCTCATCGCGGAGGAGAGCGGCAGGTACGGTCACGCGGGCCTGTCGGTCGGGTTGAGTCTCTGCCTGGAGACGGTCGGTTCGATCCTCGTGCGCTACGGCGACTCACCACTGCTGCAGGAATATCTCGACGGGCTCCTCGACGGGAGGCTTGTCGGCTGCTTCGGGGCCTCCGAGCCGACCGGGGGTTCCGACCTCACCGGCATGCGCACCGCCGCCCGGCGGGTGCCCGGCGGCTGGCGGGTCACGGGTGAGAAGAAGTACCTGTCGCTCGGCCTGGTATGCGACTTCGCGCTGCTGCTGTGCCGGATCGAGGATGACAGCGGCGGAGCCGACGGCGGCCTCGGCGTGTTCGCCGTACCCGCCTCGGCGTTGTCGATCCGCAAACGGCTGCGCAAGGTCGGCACCTCGGCACTTGACACCACCTGGATGGCGATCGACGCCACGGTGCCGGACGAGGCGCTCGTCGGTCGGCCCGGCGCTGGTCTCCTCGTGGCGACCTGGGGGCTGAGCCACGAGCGGCTGTCCATCGCCGGGCAGACCGTCGGCGCGGTTGCCGCGGCCACCGGCCTCGCCACCGCACACCTGCACAGGCGGGAACAGTTCGGCCGGCCGTTGCTCCAGCACCAGGCGCTCCGGTTGCGGCTGGCCGACCTGTCCGCACGGCTGCTGTCGTTGCGGTTCGCCGTCTACTCGGCGGCGCAGGGCATCCCTGTCACCGGCGCCTGTGGACCTCGGGAGACCGCCGCGCTCAAAGTCACCGCCACGCGCTTCGCCGAAGAGGCGATGAGCGAGTGCATGCACCTGTTCGGCGGTGCCGGCTACCTCGAGGACGCGACCCCGCTCGGCCGGATGTGGCGGGACACCAGGCTGGGCCGGATCGGCGCCGGCACCGACGAGATGATGTGGGAGTTGGTGGCAAGCGGCATGATTCCCGATTTCGTCGGCTACGACGAACTGGTCGACCTCGGATGACGACGTACTCCTTCCGCGCCCAACCATCAACCTGTGAAAGGTGAAGAACATGACCACACGAGCCGTCCCGGTGACCGAGGCCGACGTCATGTCGGCACTCGATGCGATCTTCCTGGAGATCAAGCGGGTCCGCCGGGAACTGCGACCGGAGGACCACCTGGTGAAGGACCTGGACATCGATTCGCTTGCCGCGCTGGAACTGTTGATCGCGCTGGAGGCCCGCTTCAGCGTCAACCTCCTGAACGACCCCCGCGCATCCACCGTGGCCACGGTCGCCGAACTGGTCGACGTCATCCGTCGCCAGGCCGCGTCACGTTGAGGCGCCACGCGGGCTGCGCTCGTCGGCGTCGGCGCGTCGCGCGGACCACCGACAACAGCACGAGCACCGCACCCACACCCATCCCGACCGGCATCCAGCGCGCCGGACCGCTGGCCGGGTCGATCGTTTCGGCGATCCAGTCGCCGAGGATGTCGGTGCGGGCGCTGAGGTCGGGGCCGGGATGTGGACATCCCGGGCCGGTGCTGACGACCGCTACCAGGACGGCCGTGCCGTCCGCCTGCTCCCGGAAGTAGGGGCCGCCCGAGTCGTGCGGGCAGGGGCTGGTGTCCGCACGAGGCTGCCGGCCGGAGGTCTCGATGACGTCGGCACGGACCCGACCGACGGTGAACCGGCCGGTCTGGAGCCGGCCCGCCGGGACGAGTCCGTCGGCGGTGGGCGAGCCGTACCCGGTCAGCCGGAGCACTTCACCCGCCACCGGCGGGGTGTCGGCGAGCCGCAACGGCGCCACGCCGGTGATCGCGGTGTCGAGTTCGACCAGGGCCACGTCGACGGTGTCCGCCTGGCGGACCGCGACCACCGTCGCCTCGTACCCGGCCCGAACGGCGAGGTCCGTGCGCCCGACCGTGACCGTGGTCCGGTCGGCGACGACACGGCTGACCCGCTGACCGTCCGGTGCCCGGAAGCAGTGCCCGGCAGTGATCACCCAGCGTGGGGCGATCAGCGCGCCGGAGCACCAACTGTCCCGGGTGCCGCCGCCGGGCACGGGCAGACCGGTCATGGTCAACCGGACCGAGAACCGGTACGGGCCGTCAGCCGCGTCCTCGCCGTGCGCGATCGCCGACGCCGGCCGGGCCGAAACGGGAGCGACGGCAACCACGGTGCCGGTCAGGGCGACCATGGCACACTTCGTGAGGAATCGGAACACGGGCTCACCAGCCTGTACGAACGGGGGCAGGAACGCTCCAATGATGAGACTCCGGTTGTCGGCGGAGCGTACGCGGCGCCCTTATCGGTTCTTTATCCGCTAGCTGGCAGCCTTGCGGGCGGCGGTTCCGGGCACGACCGGCGACGGAGAGGAGAACCGTGCGGGTGCTCATGGCGGACGACGAGCGGATGCTCGCCGACACGGTGGCCGAAGGGCTGCGCCGGTTGTCCATCGCGGTCGACGTGGCATATGACGGTGACAGCGCCATGGAGCGGCTCGCGGTGAACCGCTACGACGTGGCCGTCCTCGACCGGGACATGCCGGGGCAGACCGGCGACGAGGTGTGCCGGTGGATCGCCGGGTCCGGCACCGGCACCCGGGTGCTGCTGCTGACCGCCGCGGCCGGCATCCGCCAACGCGTCGAGGGTCTCGGCCTCGGCGCGGACGACTATCTGACCAAGCCGTTCGCCTTCGCCGAACTCGTCGCCCGGGTGCAGGCGCTGTACCGGCGCTCGACCCCGGCGCTACCTCCGGTGCTCGAGCGGGACGGGATCGTGCTGGACATCAGCCGGCACACGGCCTCCCGCGACGGGCTGACGCTCTCGTTGTCGCCGAAGGAGTACGCCGTCCTGCACGTGCTGATGCGGGCCGACGGCCGGGTGGTAAGCGCCGAGGAACTGCTGGAGCAGGCCTGGGACGAGCACACCGATCCGTTCACCAACACGGTACGGACCACCGTGATGACCCTGCGCCGCAAGCTCGGAGATCCGCCGGTGATCCACACGTTGCCGCGCGTCGGCTATCGGCTCAGGGCATGAGTCTCCCCTCGCCGGCCCGGCGGATGCTCCTGGTCTTCGGGCTGCTCCTGCTTCTCGCGCCGTTCGTGACGACGGTGGCCGAGCTGCTGCTGGCGCTGTGGCGGGAGTTCGGCCCGTCCTGGTGCGCCACACCCGGGTTACGGGCGCCGGGAAACGACGCCTCATTCGTCTGCGTACAGGTGTTCCGGCGGCCCCGCATCCCCATGGTGATTGCGGTGACGGTCGTGTTGCTGGGCCTCCTGGCCGCCGGCTACCCGGCCGCGCGCTGGTGCCTGCGTCCGCTGCGGGACCTCGTGCCGGTGATCGCCGATGTCGGACCACAGAACCTGGGCCACCGGCTGAAGCCCGGCCCGGGCCGCGACGAGCTGACCGTTCTGGGCCGTGCCATCGACGAGATGATGGACCGGATCGCGGTGGGTTACGAGGCCCAGCGCCGGTTCGCCGCGGACGCGTCCCACGAACTGCGGACCCCACTCGCCGTTCAGCGCACCCTGATCGAGGTCGGCATGGCGCGCACTCTCAGCGATGATCAGCTCGCGCTGCTCACCGCGCAGCTACTCGAGACCAACGAGCGCAACGAACGGCTGATCGAGGGGCTGCTGGTGCTCAGCGAGAGCGATCGTGGTCTGCAGATGCGCGTCCCACTGCGGCTCGACCGGATCGTCGCGACGGTGCTCGACGCCCATCGGGCCCGGGCCGAGGAGGCCGGCGTCACGATCATCAGCCGGCTGAGCCCTCGACTGGTCGCCGGTGAACAGGCGCTACTGGAACGACTGGTCGTCAACCTCGTGCAGAACGGCCTGAAGTACAACCGACCCGGGGGCACCCTGGAGGTGCGGGTGGGCAAAGACCCGGCGCTCGTCGTCAAGAACACCGGCGACGACGTACCCCCGGACGAGGTCGCCGCCCTGTTCGAGCCGTTCCGGCGCAGGTCCGGCAGGCGCATCGACCACAGCGGCGGCGCGGGCCTCGGACTGGCGATCGCCCGCTCGATCACCCGGGCGCACGAGGGCATCATCACCGCGTCCTCCACCGGCCGGGACGGGCTGCGGATCCAGGTGACGTTCCCAGCGGTGGACAAGAACCCAGCGGACGCGGCCGGCGACTGAGCCGCGGCGACCCCGCCGACGGCTGCCGGCACCTCGGACTCCGACTCACCTACCAGCCGCTTCGTCGGCGTACTCCACCAGGTTGGCCCGGAGCGCCGCGATCTCGTCGGCGCCGAAGCCCTCCATCGTCAGCCAGGCGGCGACGCCGCCGTGCCGCTCCTGCACCCGCGCCAGGAAGTGTCGCATCGTGGCGGGCTCGGCGGTGTGCGCCTCCTCGGGCAGCGACGCGATCCGCTTCTCCCAGGCCGGCAGCACCCGCGTCTGGTTCCGGATGGCCACCAGATGCTCCCGCGAGCGTGCGTAGTCCTCGATCACGTCGCCGGGACGCACTCCGAGCGCGGCGAGCAGCACGGCGACGACCACGCCGGTGCGGTCCTTGCCCGCGGTGCAGTGCACAAGCAGCGGATGGTCGCGGGCGTCCACCGCGTGCCGCACCGCCGCGATGATCGTCCGGGCGGACACGACGAGCATGTCGGCGTAGTGCTCGGCCAGGCGCACGCTGGGGTCCGGATGCACCGGCCGCAGGCTCGACCGGCCGAACGGCAGGTGCATGACGCGCAGCCCGCTGGTGAGGCGGTCCCGTTCGCTGGTTTCCGCGATCTCCCGGCGGCCACGCAGGTCGATCCGGATCCGGATGCCCGTCGCCGCGCGGAAGACCTCCGCCTCGTCCGGACCGAGGAAGACCGGGGTGGCGCTGCGGTAGAGCGCGCCGGAGCGCACCCGCCCGCCCTCGACTGTCGGTAGGCCGCCGAGGTCCCGGAAGTTCAGCGGGGCGGGACGGCTCATCCGACGGCGAGCAGGCGGTCGATGAGTTCCTCCCGCTGGGTTGCCGGCCCGTCGAACAGCAGCTCGCTGCTCTTGGCCCGCTTGAAGTAGAGGCCGATCGGGTGCTCCCAGGTGAAACCGATGCCGCCGTGCACCTGCACGGCGGTGGCGGTGACCCGGAAGTACGCCTCGGAGCAGAACGCCCGCACGGTCCGGGCCTGAACGGCGAAGGCGTCGTCGTCGAGGGTGTCGTCCACCGCGAGCACGAGCGACCGCATCGATTCCACGTCGAGCAGGCGTTCGGCGCACAGGTGCTTGACCGCCTGGAAGCCCCCGACCGGGCGGCCGAACTGTTCCCGGGTCAACGCGTGTTCGACAGTCAGCTCCAGCGCACGGGCCGCGCCGCCGGCCTGCTCCGCGGCAAGCGCGACCATCGCCTGGTCACGTACCCGGGCCACCACCCCGGCCGCCTGCCCGGGTTGGCCGAGCCGCCGCGCCCGGACGCCGTCGAACCGCACCACCGCCTGCCGTCGGGTCGGGTCCAGCACTTGCGACGGCGCCACGGTCACCCCCACCTCGGCCGGGTCCACGGCCAGCACGTCGACGCCGTCGGCGGTCCCGGCGACCACGAGCAGGAGCGACGCCGCCTCGGCGTCGACGACGTGGGCCGCCGTGCCGTCCACCAGCCAGGTCCCGTCCGCGCCGGTCCTGCCCCGCAGGTCGCCCCGGAGCGGGACGGCCGTGCGCAGGGACCCGTCGGCGATCCGCGGCAGCCAGTCGGCGCGGGCCCGCTCGTCGCCGAGGCGCAGCAACAGCTCGGCCCCGAGAGCCACGGTGGCGAAGTACGGGCCGCCGTACAGGACCCGGCCGAGTTCCTCGAACACGAGCCGCGACTCCGCGCCGCCGAACCCCTGCCCACCGTACGCCTCGGGAATGGCCACGCCGGGCAGTCCCAGCTCGTCCGCCATCCGCTGCCAGGTCGCCGGATCGAAGCCCACCGGATCGGCCATGAGCCGCCGGACCTCGGACTCCGGTGACATCTTCGCCAGGAAGCCGCGCAGCGACCGGCGGAAGTCGTCCTGTTCGTCGCTCACCGGGTCGCCTCCCAGGTGTCCCAGTAGACGACGGACTCCAGCGGACTACGCCGGGCCTCGCCCCAGCGGCCGGTCGGGACGCCGACCGGGATCAGCGCCCAGGTGATCGCGTCCGGCGGCAGGCCGAGCACCTCGCGCACCTCGTCGGCGGCGTGCCGGTGCGTGGTGGTCAGTGTCGTGCCCAGGCCCAGCGCCCGCGCCGCAAGCATCAGGTTCTGCACCGCCGGGTACACCGACGACGGCTCGTCCACGGTCGTCACCGGCACGATCAGGGCCGGCGCCTCACCCATGTGCTCGGCCAGGTGGTCCGCCGAGCGCAGCATCCGGGCCTGCCGCTCGGCCGCCTCGGGGTCGGTCGGCACGCGGTCGTCGTACCGTCGGCGGACCGGCGCCCAGCAGGCCCGGTAGATCTCGCCGAGCCGGGCGCGCCGCGCGGCGTCGGTGACCACCACCCAGCGCAGCCACTGCGCGTTGCCGCCGGACGGCGCGCAGTGGGCCGCGGCCAGGATGGTCCACAGTTGTTCGTCGGTGACCGGCACGGTGGGATCCAGCCGGCGCATCGCGCGCGTGGTCCGGATCGCCTCGAAGACGTCCAAGGGTCAGGCTCCTTCGGCGGAGTGCATCAGGCGGCGTTCCAGACTGGGGGTCGCCGAGATCAGGGCGCGGGTGTAGTCCGACTCCGGGCGGGTCAGCACCCGATCGGTCGGCCCGTGCTCCATCACGGTGCCGTCGCTCAGCACCAGGACCCGGTCGGCCAGGTGGCTCACCACGGCGATGTCGTGCGAGATGAAGACGATCGCGATGCCGAGGTCGGCGCGGACCTGGTTGAGCAGGTTGAGCACGGTGGCGCGCACCGACACGTCGAGCGAGGACACCGCCTCGTCGCAGACCAGCACCGTCGGTTCGGCCGCCAGCGCGCGGGCGATCGAGACGCGTTGACGCTGGCCGCCGGAGAGCTGTGTCGGGCGACGGTCCGCGTCGGCCTCGCTGAGCCCGACGTAGCGGATGTATTCCATCGACGGTTCGCGGAACCGGCGCGACAACCGGCGGTTGACCGCTTTCACCTCGGCCATGGAACGCCATACCGGCAGCCGCGGGTTCAACGCCCCGGCCGACTCCTGGACGATCATCTGCACCGACCGGGGTCCGCCGGCGAGGTGCTCGACGGTGCCCTCGGTGGGGGGCAGGAAGCCGGCGATGATCCGGCCCAGCGTGGACTTGCCGGAGCCGGATTCGCCGACGACGCCGAGCACCTCGCCGCGCGCCAGATCCAGGCTGACGTCGGAGAGCACCCGGTGGGCCCGCTGGCCGGCACCGTAGTCCTTGGACACGTTCTCCACCCGCAGGACCTGGTTCATCGACACACCTCCGCCCGGTCGGCGCCGGTGGCCGGGGTGGTCCCGCCGAGCGGGTGCCGGCACCGCACCAGGCTCTCCTCGACGGGCCGCAGGTCGGGGTGCTCCCGGCAGTCGTCGGCGGCCCGGGCGCACCGGGGCGCGTAGTTGCACCCGCCGCCGGTCCAGCCGCCCGGCCGGTCGGCGGTGATCTCCGGGAAGGTCCGCAGCCGGTCGCCCCCGAGCCTCGGCACGCAGTCGAGCAGCGCCTGCGAATAGGGATGTCGCGGCCGGCTCAACATCGCGTCCACCGCGCCGACCTCCTTCACCTCGCCGCGGTAGAGCACCATCACCCGGTCACTCACGTCGCCGAGCACGCCCAGGTCGTGGCTGATGAAGACGGCGCTCAGCCCGCGTGCGGCGACCAGTTCCCGGATCAGGACAAGGATGTCCTTCTGCAGCGAGACGTCGAGCGCCGTGGTGGGCTCGTCGGCGAGGACCACATCGGCCTCGCAGCTGAGCGCCATCGCGATCATCACCCGCTGGCACATGCCCCCGGAGAGCTGATGGGGGTAGCTGTCCAGGACCCGGTCCGGGTCGAGCCGGACGTCGCGCAGCGCCACCGCCGCCCGCTGCCGGGCCTCGCTCCGGCTTGCGGGCAGGTGCGCCCGGATGACCCGGACGATCTGGTCGCCCACCCGGCGCATCGGGTGCAGCGCGGAGACGCTCTCCTGGAAGATCATCGCGACCCGCCGGCCGCGGATGGCGCGGAGCTGGCGGCCCCGGAGCCCGACCAGTTCCTGGTCGTCGAGACGGATGCTTCCGGTCACCTCGGCGTCCGGCGGCAGCAGGCCCAGCGCGGCGAGGGCGATGGAGGACTTGCCGCTGCCGGACTCCCCCGCCATGCCGAGGACCTCACCGCGTCCGACCGTGAAGGAGACGTCGCGCACCGCGGGCTCGGGGCTCCCCGCGAACCTGATGCTCAGGTCGCGGATCGTCAGGGCCGCCTGCTCCGCGCCTGTCACTTGCGGGCCACCGTCGACATGTCCGGGCGACCGCTGGCGTTCGGCTCGTAGCCGGCCACCTGGTCGGACAGCCCGACGATCATCGGTACGGTGAACAGCGGCGCGAACGGCGCGACCTCGGCGACCTTCTTCGCCAGTTCGGTGGCCGCCGCCTTGCGCGGCTCGAAGTCGAACGTGGTGAGCAGCTTGTCCTGCAACGGCGCGGTGCCGAAGTCGGTCTTGCCGGCGTTGTAGAAGGAGTCCGGGTTGAGCAGGCGGCCGTAGGTGATCGCCGGGTCGGCGTGGCCGGTCCAGCCGGACAGGAAGCACGGCGCCTGGTCCTTGGCCCAGAACGCCTCGGTCGCCGCGGCGGCGGTCTCGGACTGAATGGTGACGTCGATGCCGATCTTCTTCAGCGAGTCGATGATGATCGGGCCGCTGGTCTCGTAGTTCAGGCCCGGGAAGGTCAGGCACTTCATGGCCACCCGCTTGCCTCCGGTGGCCTGGGCGACAAGCGCCTTGGCCTTCGCCTCGTCGTAGGCGTAGGTGGGCGTGATCGACGCGTCGTGATACGGGTGTGTCGGCGGCAGCGCCGTCCAGGTCACCTCGGCGGCATCACCGCTTGCGGCCTTGCGGACGACCTCCCGGTCGAGCGCGTAGTTGATCGCCTGCCGGACCTCCACCTTGTCGGTCGGTGGCAGTTTCGCGTTAAAGTTGATCATGGTCTCGGAGTACGCGGGGCCGACGACCACCTGCTTGCCCGGCACCGTCTTCAGCTTCTCCACACTCAGCGGCGGCACCGAGACCGCCACGTCGACGACGTTGCTCTGGAACGCCGTCACCATGGCCTGCGGATCCTTGAACACCTGCCAGTTGAGCGTGGGCGCCGCGCCCTTGTCCCCCCAGTACGCGTCGTTGCGCTTGTAGTTGACCGCGGCACCGGTCTGCAGGCTCTCCAGCGTGTACTTCCCCGCCCCGACCGGGCGGGCGGCGAAGTCCTTGCCCTCCTTCTGCACGGCGGTCGGCGAGACGATCATCCCGGCCCGGTCGCTCAACGCCGTCGGGATCGAGGAGTCCGGCTTGCTCATCGCGAGCACCACGGTGTTCGCGCCCTCGGCGGTGATCGTGGAGACGCTGGCGATGTCCTTGCCGTTGGCGGACGCCTTGAACCGTTCCATGCTCGCCTTCACGGCGGCGGCGTCCAGCTTCGTGCCGTCGGAGAACGTGACACCCTCGCGCAGCGCGAGCGTGATCGAGGAGCCGTCGTCCGCGACCTTCCAGGAGGTGGCCAGGCCAGGGCCGAGTTCGCCGGTCTTGGGGTCGCCGACCAGCAGCCGGTCGTAGATCAGGTTCAGGTGCGGATAGTCGTAACCCGACGAGCTGACGGTCGGGTCCAGCGAGGTCGGGAAGTTCACCGTGCCGATCTTCACCGGTCCGGCGGTGGACGAGTTGTTTCCGGAGTCGCCGGACCCGCAGGCGGACACGGCGCCGAGGACGAGGATGCCGACGGCGAGGACGGTGGTAGGTGTGCGACGGTCGAATATGGTCATTGCTGCTCCTCATGCACGGGACGGGTGAGAGGGGTGGACCGGACGACGGGACGGCTCATCCGATCCGTAGGCGGTCGCGCAGGCCGTCGCCGAACTGGCTGATCGCGAACGCGGTCGCGGTGATCAGCAGGCCGGGGGCGACGGTGAGCAGGGGGTTGACGTAGAAGTCGGCGTAGGCGCGGGCCAGGTCCGGCCCCCAACTGGGTGCCGGCGGCTGCACGCCCAGGCCGAGGAATCCGAGGGCGGCTTCGATGATCAGTGCGGTGCTGGCCAGGCCGCAGAGTTGCACGACGACAGGTCCCATCGCGTTGGGCAGCACGTGCCGCAGGGCGATCCGCCAGCCACTCACGCCGAGCGAGCGGGCCACCAGCACGAACTCCGCCTGCCGCAGCGCCAGCACCTGGGCGCGCAGCAACCGGGCGACGATGGGCGCGAAGACGACGCCGACGGAGAGCATCGCGGTGAGCAGGCTGGGCCCGAGCGCGCCGGTGATGGCGATGGCCAGCACGATCCCCGGGAAGGAGATCACGGCGTCGGCGAGGCGCATCAGAACCTCGTCGACCGGCCCGCCGAGATAGCCGGCGACGAGGCCCCAGAGGCTGCCGAAGACACCTGCCACCCCGACCGTGATGGCGATTCCCCGGAAGCTGGAGGCCGAGCCGTGCATCAGCCGGGACAGCACGTCGCGGCCGTTCGCGTCGGTGCCGAGCCAGTGCGCCCCGGACGGCCCGGCGTACGGGTTCGCCGGGTCGATGGCCAGCGGGTCGTACGGCGCCAGCCAGTGCGCGAGCAGGCCGGCCAGCAGGACCAGCAGCACGACGGCGCCGCCGAGCCAGAAGGCGACGGCGTGTGAGCCGCCGGCCGGCCGGGCCCGCCGGGCGGGCAGCCCGGCGCGGGGCCGCAGCGGCGTGGCCGCGGTGCGCGGGTCCAGCGAGGTGGTCATCGGTGGGCCTCCCGCGATCGCGCTGCCGGACCGGTCGGCCCGGGATCGACCAGGTTCGGCCGCTGGTGCGGGGAGATCCCGAGTTCGGCCAGGACCTCCTCGGTGTGCGCTCCGGTGCGCGGCACGGCGAGCGCGCCGGGACGGTCGGTGAGGCCGACCCGCACCGGCCGGCCCGGAACCCGCACCGGCCGGCCGTCGGGATCCTCCACGGTCAGCACCATGTCCGTGTCGGCCATGGCCGCGACCGCCTCGCCGACCGAGCGCACCGGGCCCGCCGCGACGCCCGCCCCGTGCATCGCCGCCAGCACCTCGGCGACGGTGCGTGCGGACGTCCAGTCACCGACCACCTGTTCCAGGCGGTGCCGCACCGGGCCGGTGGACTCGTCGTAGCTGACCTCGGTGCCACCCAGCACGGCCCAGAACCGCCGCCAGGCGGCATCGCCGAGCGGGGCCAGGAACACCTGCCCGTCCCGCGCGGCGAAGATGTTCGCGAACGCGGTCTGGACCTGGTTGCCCCAGCGCCCGCGGGGGACTCCGGCGGCGGCCAGGCCGACCTCGTGGGCCAGCATGGCGGTGTACGAGTCGAGCATGCTCACGTCGGCGTAGGCGCCGGCGCCTGTGACGTCGCGCTCGCGCAGGGCCATCAGCACGGCGATTGTCGCGTGGTACGCGGCCACGTGATCGGCCACGAACGCCCCGACGAACGTCGGCTCCCCGCCGGGCGGGCCGGTGAGATCGGCGATGCCGCCCATGGCCTGAATCACGCCGTCGTACGCGCCCCGCGGCGCGTCGGCCGCCCGGGAGCCGAACCCGGTGACGTGCACCATCACCAGGCGCGGGTTGCGGGCCCGGAGCACGTCGTAGGACCAGCCCAGCCGCTGCGGCACGCCTGCGCCGTAGTTGGTGAGCACCACGTCGGCGGTGTCGCAGAGCCGGAGCAGCGCCTGAAGGCCCGCCTCGGTCTTGAGGTCCAGACAGACGCTGCGCTTGCCGCGGTTGTGCGAGGCGAAGTAGATGCTGCCGCCGTCCACGACCGGCAGTGCGTTGCGGGACATCTCCCCCGCCGGCGGCTCGACCTTGACCACGTCGGCGCCGTGGTCGGCGAGCATCTGCGCGCAGTGCGGCCCGGCGATCGCGTGGCCGAGTTCGACCACCCGGATGCCGGCCAACGCTCCAGGCATGCGCTCACGGCCCTCGCTCCGCTCGGTGCGCTCGCTCATGCCGTCACCCGCCGGTCGAGCCGGGCCAGGACGAGGTCGGCGACGAAGTTGAGCACGAGCACGAGCAGTGCCATCAGCAGCACGGTGCCCTGCAACGTCGCGTAGTCCCGGTTGTCGACCGACGAGACGATCAGGCTGCCCAGCCCGGGGATCGCGAAGACGTTCTCGACCACCACGGAGGCCCCCACCAGCGTGGCCACCAGCAGCGGCAGCAGGGTCACCACGGCGGGCGCCGCCGAGCGCAACGCGTCGCCGAGGTACACCTGCCGGGGTGCGAGGCCCATCGCCCAGGCCGTCCGGATGTGCGGGCTGTCCAGCGCCTGGCCGACCGCGCTGCGCACGTGCCGGCAGACAAGCGCGCCGGTGGCGAAGGAGAGCACCAGCACCGGGAGCACGATCGAGCGGATCGTCTGTATCCAGTCGTCGCCGAGGGGCGTGTAGCCGACGGCCGGTAGCAGGGCCAGGTCGAGGCCGATGAAGCCGGCGGCGACCGTCGCCAGCCAGAAGTCCGGTACGGCGAGGCCGATGCCGGAGATCGCGAGCACCGAGCGGCCGTCCAGGTGACGACGTCGGGCCGCCGACCACAGCCCCGCCCCGCCACCGATCAGCAACGCCAGCACCAGCGCCGACACCACCACAAGCACGGTCGGCTCGAGCCGGCGGACGAGCAGGGTGTCGACGGGTTCCCGGCTGAAGTAGGAGGTGCCGAGGTCGCCGCGCACCAGGTTGCCGATCCAGGAGGCGTACTGCTCGACAAGCGGCCGGTCCAGCCCGAGCTGCCGGTTGATCTCATCGATCGACTCCTGGGTCGATCCGGCGCCCGCGATCGCCTCGGCGGGACCGCCCGGGACGATCTGTTGCAGCCCGAAGACCATCAGGGTGATCAGCAGCAGGGTGGGCACGAAGGTGGCCAGTCTGCGGACCAGGAAAGCGCGCATGCCGTCACCTCTCGCGTGGGGAGGCCGGTGGAGCAGACCTCGTCGGCGGGTCTATTGTTGACACTGACGTCGGTGTCAGAATCATGGGAGGACGTTAAGACGAGGAGGGACCTCATGTCCAGGTTTTTTTATGATTCGGTTCACACAGTCGGCCAACCCCGGCCGACCGGGCGGTACGAGATCGAATGGGGCGACGAGTGAGCGACAGGACCACCACGCCGACGAGGCCGGACGGTGTGGCAACGCAGTCGAAGCGCTACCGCGAGCGCCGCGCCAAACTGGTGGAGGGTGCCCACCGGGTCTTCGAACGGGACGGGTTCATCGATGCCCGGATCACCGATATCGCCAAGGAGGTCGGCCTCGCGCACGGCTCGTTCTACACCTACTTCTCCTCCAAGGAGGAGATCTTCCGGGTCGTCGCGGAACAGATCCAGGCCGAGATGTTCGACGGCCACCGCAGCGGGTCGTCCGACCTCACGCCCTACCAGCGGATCGAGGCCGCGAACCGCCGTTACCTGGAGTCCTACCGCCGGCACAGCCGAATCATGGCGATCATCGAGCAGGTCTCGACGTTCAACGACGACATCCACGTGATCCGTGAGTCCCGTGCCCAGCAGACCATCAGCCGGACCGAGCGGTCGATCCGCCGGCTGCAGGCCGAGGGCCTCGCCGACGCGGATCTCGACCCGCACCTGAGCGCCGTCGCCCTCACCTCGATGCTGAGCCGGTTCGCCTACCTGTGGATGGGCGCCGACGCCGGCCCGGACTACGAGTTCGACCTCGACGCCGCGGTCGACGGCCTGACCCGGCTCTGGGCCAACGCGATCGGGCTCAAGCGGGACTGACCTTCAGATGGGACCGGCCGGTCGCACCTCCTTCGGCATCCCGAGCAGGCGCTCGGCCACGACGTTGCGCAGCACCTGGGTGGTGCCGGCGTAGATGGTCCCGGGCCGGGCGTTGTAGAAGATGTCGACCCACGAGGCGGAGGTGATCGGCGCACCGGCCGCGTCCGGTCCCCCGTAGCCCAACTCCAGCACGCGCCCGGTCGGCGTGGTGGCCTCCGGTCCGAGGATCTCCAGGGCGAGTTCGGTCACCGCCTGGTGGTGCGCGCTCCAGTGCAGCTTGAACAGGGCGGCGTCGCCCGCCGCGTCGGTCCCGGTGAGCCCGCCGCCGGCCAGTCGCCGGCCCAGCGCGTCCATCACCTCGATCCGGACGTACGCGGCTGCCAGCCCGTCGCGTACCCAGGCCCGCTCCAGCATGCCGTTCTCGCGGGCGGTACGGACCAGCCGCTCCCACTCCGCGCGGTACCGGATGGCCTGGGTGGTGGCGGACTGCCCCCGCTCGTGGCCGAGCAACGCCATGGCCACCGACCAGCCCGCGCCGACGGCGCCCACCACGTCCGCGGCCACCGCGTCGGTGAAGAACACCTCGTTGAAGTGGGAGGCGCCGGAGAGCTGCCGGATCGGTCGGACCTCGACGCCCGGCTGGTCCAGCGGCACGAGCAGGAACGTCAGGCCCCGGTGCCGCTCGGCGCGGGTCCCGGTGCGGGCCAGCACGAAGATCCAGGAAGCCAGGTGCGCGTTCGAGGTCCAGATCTTCTGCCCGGTGAGCCGCCAGCGCCCGTCCGTGCCGAGCACCGCACGCGTCCGCACCGCGGCCAGGTCGGATCCGGCGCCCGGCTCGGAGAAGCCCTGGCACCACACGTCGGTGCCGTCGAGGATCCGTGGCAGGTAATAGGCCCGCTGCTCGGGCGTGCCGACGGCGAGCAGCGTGTTGCCGAGCATGTCGATGCCGAACGGGTCGTTGCCGCTGCCGCTCGGCACGCCGGCGCGGGCGAACTCCTCCTGGAGCACCACCTGCCGACCCGGGTCCAGGCCGAGCCCGCCGTGTTCGACCGGCCAGCCGGGGGCGAGCAGCCGGTGCCGGGCCAGCACCGTGCGCCACCGCGCGATCCAGGGGTGCAGGTCGTCGTCCCCGAGCGCGCCGAGGCCGTGCCAGTCGGGCGGCAGCTCCCGGTCCAGCAGCGCGCGCACGGCGGCCCGGAACTCCTGCGGCTCCCGGGCGGTCTCCAGGCCGTGCCCGGGCAGGTAGCGCTCGCGCAGGCGGTTCTTGGCGAGCTTGCCGGTGGGCAGCCTCGGCAGGGCCTCCACCACGAACACCGAACGCGGAATCTTGTGCCGGGCCAGTCGCCCGCCCAGGTGGTCGAGCAACCCGGCCGCCAGCTCGTCCCGGTCGGCCGCCGGGTCGACCGGCTGGATCACCGCCACGACCTGCTCGCCCAGTTCCTCGTCCGGGATGCCGAATACGGCGACGTCGACCACCGGCTCGTAGCCGAGCACCGCGTTCTCGATCTCCTGCGGCGAGATGTTGACGCCTCCGGAGACGATCAGGTAATCCCGCCTGTCGGTCAGGTAGAGGTAGCCCTCGTCGTCGAGGTGCCCGATGTCGCCGAGGGTGGACCAGTCCGAACGCACCGGGTGCCGGGCCGCCGAGCTGTCCGCCCCGCCGACGTACTCGAACTCGGACCGGCCGCCCTCGGACTCGAAGTACACAAGCCCGTCCTGACCGGGCGGAAGCTCGTCGCCCTCGGGACCGCAGACGCGCACGCGACAGCCGGCGATCGCGCGACCCACCGAGCCGGGGTGCGTCAGCCACTCCCGCGAGTCGATGAAGGTGGTGCCGTTGTCCTCGCTGCCGGCGTAGTACTCCAGCAGGATCGGCCCCAGCCAGTCGATCATCTGGCGCTTGACGTCGACGGCGCACGGCCCGGCGCCGTGGATGACCACGGAGAGCGAGTCGAGCACCGCGGCCCGGCGCCGCTCGGCGGGCAGCCGCAGCAGGCGGACGAACATCGTGGGCACCATTAGCGCGTGCGTGATGCCGTACCGCTCGATCGCCCGCAACGCGCCGTCGGCATCGAACCTGCGCATCAGCACGACGGTGCCACCGGCCGCCGTGACGGTGCTGGAGAACGACAGCGGCGCGGCGTGGTAGAGCGGGGCCGGGGTGAGGAAGACCGAGTCGTCGGTGAACTTCCACAACTCGCGCAGCCAGCGCAGGAAGTGCGGGTGCCCCTCCTGCACGGTACGCCCGGACAGCTCGCGCCGGACGCCCTTGGGCCGCCCGGTGCTGCCGGAGCTGTAGACCATCGCCACGCCGAGCGGCTCGTGTTCGAGCGGTTCGGCGGACGACCCGGCGAGCGTCTCGACATAGTCGTCGAAGCCCGCCAGCGGGCCACCGACCGCCAGCCTCAGCACCGGTCCCGGCGCGGCGGCGAGGGTGCCGGCGGCCGGCGCCGCCGCGTCCACCACGAGGGCCTTGGCCTGGCAACTGTCGACGATCCAGGCCGCCTCCTCGGCGGTCAGCGAGGTGGCGACCGGGGTGAGGAGGAGCCCGGAGCGCATCGCGGCCCAGTAGACCTCCAGGAAGCTGAGGTGGTTCGCCATCATCAGCGCCACGTGGTCGCCGGGACGCAGGCCGACGTCCCACATCGCACGCGCCAGGCGGCGGGAGGCGTCGTCGAGCTGACCGTAGGTCAGGGTCTCGCCGGTCTCGGCGATCACGACGGCCGGCCGGTCCGGGCACCGGAGCGCGTGAGCCGTGGGATAGGTCATCGCCGTCACGCCAGCCGCTCGACAGCCATGGCCATCCCCTGTCCGCCGCCGACGCACATCGTCTCGACCCCGACCGTACCGCCGGTGGCCGCCAGCCCGTTCAGCAGCGTGGTCATGATCCGCGCGCCGGTCATGCCGAAGGGGTGACCCAGCGCGATCGCGCCGCCGTGCGGGTTGAGCTGGTCCTCCACCGAGATCTTCAGGGTGTCCGCGACCGCCAGCACCTGCGCCGCGAACGCCTCGTTGAGTTCCAGCACGTCGACGTCGCCGATGGTCAGGCCGGCGCGGTCGAGCACCCGGCGCACCGCCTCGATCGGGCCGACGCCCATGATCTCCGGTTCCAGGCCGGTGACCGCGAAGCTGAGAATCCGCGCCAACGGTTCGATCCCCAAATTGCGGGCGCGCTCGGCGGACATCACCACGACCGCCGCCGCCCCGTCGTTGAGCGGGCAGGAGTTGCCGGCGGTCACCCGCCCGTCGGTCCGGAACGGGGTGGGCAGGCCGGCCAGCACGTCGAGGTCGACATTGGCGCGGGGGCAGTCGTCCTGCGTCAGGACCGTGCCGTCGGCAAGCGGATACGGGCTGATCTCCCGGGCGAAGAAGCCCTGGTCGCGGGCGGCGACTGCGCGGTCCTGAGAGAGTTTGGCGTACTCGTCCATCCGGGCGCGGGAGATGTCGAAGCGCTCCGCCACGTTCTCCGCCGTACGCCCCATGGTGATGTAGGCGTCCGGCAACGGATCGGTGCCGAACCGGGGGTTCATCGCCGCGTCGTCGATGTGCGCGCTCGGGGTACGGGAGACGCTCTCGACGCCGCCCGCGACGTACACGTCGCCCTCGCCGGCCGCGATCGCGTTGGCCGCGATCCGGATGGCGTCGAGCGAGGAGGCGCAGCCCCGGCTGACTGTGGTCCCGGTGACGGTGTCGGGCAGCCCGGCGAGCAGCACCGCCAACCGGCCGATGTTCAGGCCCTGTTCCCCCGCCGGGTTCGCGGTGCCGACGATGACGTCGCCGATCTGGTCGGGGGTGACCGCCGGGACCTTCTCCAGTGCCCGCGCGATCGCGAAGCCGGCCAGGTCGTCCGGCCGCGCCTGGCGGAGCGACCCCTTGTAGGCACGACCGATCGGCGTCCGTGCGGTGGCCACGATGACTGCTTCCGGGGCTGGCGCCACGTCGTCTCCTTCGTCGTGACGAGGTCCGCACACGGACCCGTCCAATTTCTTGACGCCGACGTCGACGTCGGATCTAATTTGAGCACCGTCACCGGGCCGACGCAACCACCCGGATCGCCAGCGACCAGGACCCACTCCACTTCCGGCCGGTCCGATCGACCTTTGGAGCTCCCATGGACTTCGCCTACTCGCCGACCTCCGCCGCGCTGCGACAGACCCTGCAGACGTTCATGGACGAGTGCGTCTACCCGGCCGAGCCGGTGTACCGGCGACAGCTCGCGGACAGCGGTGACCCGCACTTCTTCCCTCCGGTGATGGAGGAGCTGAAGCGCGAGGCGCGCGCCCGCGGACTCTGGAACCTGTTCCTGCCGCACAAGACCCAGTGGACCGAGGGCCTGTCCAACCTCGACTACGCGCCACTTGCCGAGATCCTGGGCCGCTCACACATCGCGTCGCAGGCGCTGAACTGTTCCGCCCCGGACACCGGGAACATGGAACTGCTCACCATGTTCGGCACCGACGAGCAGAAGAAGCAGTGGCTCCACCCGCTGCTGGAGGGCGAGATCCGGTCCTGCTTCGCGATGACCGAGCCGGCCGTGGCCAGCTCCGACGCCCGCAACATCAGGTGTTCGATCGTCCGCGACGGCGACGAGTACGTCGTCAACGGGCACAAGTGGTGGATCTCCGGCGCCGGCGACGCCCGGTGCAGGCTCGCCATCGTGATGGGCAAGACCGACCCGGACGGCCCCACCTACCGGCAGCAGAGCATGGTTCTCGTGCCGCTCGACACCCCCGGTGTCACCATCGTCCGCAGCCTCACCGTGCTGGGCTACCAGGATCAGGAGGGGCACTGCGAGATCACGTTCGACAACGTCCGGGTGCCGGTGACCAACCTGCTGGGCGAGGAGGGCGGCGGCTTCGCGATCGCGCAGGCGCGACTCGGCCCGGGTCGGATCCACCACTGCATGCGGTCGATCGGGGCGGCCGAGCGTGCCCTGGAGCTGCTCTGCCAGCGGGTGACGTCCCGGGTGGCCTTCGGCGGCCCGCTGTCCGAGCAGGGCCAGATCCAGCGGTGGATCGCCGACGCGCGGGTCGAGATCGACCAGGCGCGGCTGTACACGCTCTACACCGCCTGGCTGATGGACACCCAGGGCAACAAGGCCGCCCGGACCCAGATCTCCGGCATCAAGGTCATCGCGCCGAACGTCGCGCTCCGCGTGCTCGACTACGCCATCCAGTCGTTTGGCGCCGCCGGGCTCGGACCGGACACCCCGCTGGCCAGCATGTACGCCCACCAGCGCACACTGCGCTTCGCCGACGGCCCGGACGAGGTGCACCGGCGCTCGATCGCCCGCGCGGAACTGCGGGCGCAGACGTCGGCCTGAGCGGCACGATGGCGACGGACGTGACGAGGCGGAGGAGCTGACCGTGGGGACCTACCCGGACCGCGTGCTGGTGGCCAACCGGGGCGAGGTGGCCGTCCGCGTGCTGCGGACGCTCGCCGACCTCGCCGTGCCGTCGGTGGCCGTCTACGCCGCCGACGACGACCGCTGCCTGCACGTACGCCGGGCGGACCGGGCCGTGCCGCTGCCCGGCGCCGGGGTCGCCGCGTACCTCGACCAGGGCGCGCTGATCGAGGCCGCCCGGTCGGTCGGGGCCACCGCCCTGCATCCCGGCTGGGGGTTCCTCAGCGAGAACGCCGACTTCGCGAGCCGATGCGCCGATGCCGGGCTGACGTTCGTCGGTCCGGCCCCACGGGTGCTGCGGGCGCTCGGCGACAAGACCGCGGCCCGCGCGGCGGCCGAGTCCGCCGGGCTCCCCGTCGTGCCGGCGACCGGACCGGCCACCCCCGAGGAGGCGATGGAGTTCCTGGCCGCCGCACCGGAGGGCATCATGCTCAAAGCGGTCGCCGGCGGCGGCGGGCGCGGCATGCGGCCGGTCACCGACCCGGCGGACCTGGCCGCCGCGTTCGAGCGCTGCCGGTCCGAGGCACTCGGCGCGTTCGGCGACGGCACCCTGTACGCCGAGCGGCTGCTCACCGGCCGCCGGCACATCGAGGTCCAGGTCGTCGGCGACGGCACCGGCGCGGCCACCGCCCTCGGCGACCGGGACTGCAGCCTCCAACGACGCCGGCAGAAGGTGGTGGAACTCGCCCCGGCGCCCGCGCTGGCGCCGGAGTTGCGCGCCGCCCTGCACCGTGCGGCGGTACGCCTGGCCGCCGATCTCGGCTACCGCGGGGTCGGCACTGTCGAGTTCCTCGTCGGCGCCGACGACTTCGTCTTCCTGGAGGCCAATCCGCGGTTGCAGGTGGAGCACACGGTGACCGAGCAGGTGTTCGGCGTCGACCTCGTGGAGATCCAGCTGCGCCTGGCGGCCGGCGCGGACCTGGCCGCGATCGGACTGGCCGGTCCCGCGCCCGAACCGACCGGGACGGCGATCCAGCTACGGGTGACCACCGAGACGGTCCGCGCCGACGGTGGCAGCCTGCCCGCCACCGGCGTCCTCACCGCCTTCGACCCGCCCGCCGGGCGGGGCGTACGCACCGACACCCACGGGTACGCCGGCTACCGCGTCGGCGCCGGGTACGACTCGATGCTCGCCAAGGTGGTCGTGCACGAACCCGGTGGCGACCCGGCCGTCCTGCGGCGCAAGGCGTCCCGGGCGCTCGCGGAGTTCCGCGTCGAGGGGGTGGACACGAACCTCGGCGTCCTGGCGCGGCTGCTGGAGCACCCGGAGGCGACCGACGGCAGCGCCACCACCGCGTTCCTCGACGAGCACGCCGCCGGCCTGGCCGCCGCGCCGGCGGTCGAGCCGCTGTGGTTCCCCGGCGTCGAGGCCGACCCGCTCACCGCGGCCGACCCGGAACCGGACGACGGCACGTTCGCCGTCCGGACCCCGATGGAGGCCACCGTCATCGCGGTCCCCGCCGGCGAGGGCGACCGGGTGACCGCCACGTCGGTCCTCGTCGTCCTCGAGGCGATGAAGATGGAACACCAGGTCGAGGCCGGCGTCAGCGGCGTGGTGGACCGGCTGCCGGTGACCGTCGGACAGACCGTGCGGGCCGGCACGCTGCTCGCCTCACTGCTTGTCGCCGACGTCACCGCCACGACGGAGGAGACCGTCGCCGAGTCCGACCCCGACCTGATCCGCCCGGACCTGCGGCGCGTCCTGGACCGGCAGCGCAAGACCCGCGACGAGGCGCGGCCGGAGGCGGTGGCGAAGCGGCACGGCCGCGGCCACCGCACCGCCCGGGAGAACCTGGCCGACCTGTGCGACCCGGGCAGCTTCGCCGAGTACGGCTCGCTGGTCCTGGCCGGTCAGCGGGCCCGCCGCGGCCTCGACGACCTGATCGACCGGACGCCCGCCGACGGCCTGGTGGCCGGCGTCGGCCAGATCGACCGCGCCGCCTGCGTGGTGATGGCATACGACTACACCGTGCTGGCCGGCACCCAGGGTTACAACGGGCACCGCAAGAAGGACCGCCTCTTCGAGCTGGCCGAACGCAACAGGTGGCCGGTCGTCATGTTCGCCGAGGGCGGCGGCGGCCGGCCGGGCGACACCGAGAACCCGGGCGTGGCGAACCTGGACACCCGTGCGTTCGCGCTGCTCGCCCGGCTCAGCGGGCTGGTGCCGACGGTGTCGGTGGTGACCGGCAGGTGCTTCGCCGGCAACGCGGCCCTGGTGGCGTGCAGCGACTTCATCGTCGCCACTCCGGATGCGAACATCGGGATGGCCGGCCCGGCGATGATCGAGGGCGGCGGCCTCGGCGTGTACCGGCCGGAGGACATCGGCCCGACCCCGGTGCACGCCGTCAACGGCGTGGTCGACCTGGTGGTCCCCGACGACGCGGCGGCGGTGCGGGCCACCCGTCGGTACCTCTCCTACTTCCAGGGCCGGTCCGAGGACTGGGAGGCGCCGGACCAGCGTCCGCTGCGGCACGCGGTGCCGGAGAACCGGCGGCGTACCTATGACGTCCGCGCCGTGCTCGACACGCTTGCCGACCGGGACTCGGTGCTGGAGCTGCGGCGCGAGCACGGCGTCGGAATGATCACCGCGCTGGTCCGGATCGCGGGCCGCCCGGTGGGGATCATCGCCAACAACCCGCGCCACCTCGGCGGGGCGATCGACGCCGAGGGCGGCAGCAAGGCGGCCCGGTTCATGGAGTTGTGCGACGCGTTCGACCTGCCGATCGTCTCGCTCTGCGACACACCCGGCTTCATGGTCGGCCCGGCCGCCGAGGAGAGCGCCCAGGTGCGGCACTTCGGCCGGATGTTCCTGGCCGGGGCCAGCCTGACCGTGCCGATGGTCACCGTGGTGCTGCGCAAGGGGTACGGGTTGGGCGCGCAGGCCATGGCCCGTGGCGGCTTCTACGAGCCGGAGCTGACGCTGTCCTGGCCCACCGGCGAGTTCGGCGGGATGGGCCTGGAGGGCGCGGTGCGGCTCGGCTTCCGCAAGGAGTTGGACGCCGTCACCGACGCGGGCGAGCGCGAGGCGCTCTACCAGCGGCTGGTGGCGCAGATGTACGAACGCGGCAGCGCGCTGAACATCGCAAGCGTGTTCGAGGTCGACGACGTGATCGACCCGGCGCAGACCCGGGCCCGGATCGCCGGGGTGCTGGACGCGGCTCCGCCGCCCGCGCCCCGGGCCGGGAAGAAGCGTCCCCTGGTCCCGGCCTGGTGACCAGGTCGGCAGAAGGAGGAGAAGGTCGGATGAAGGCGTGGCAGGTGACCCGGCTGGGCGAGCCCGTGGACGTCCTGGAGTGGACCGACGTGCCGCCGCCCCCGGCGCCCGACGGGGCGCTGCGGGTCGCGGTCGAGGCGGTGGCCCTGAACTTCCCCGACGTCCTGCTCTGCCGGGGCGAATACCAGGACAAGCCGGAACTCCCGTTCACCCCCGGCGCGGAGGTGTGTGGGCGCGTCGTGGACGGACCGCGGGCCGGCGAACGGGTGCTGGCCGCGCCCGAGCTGCCCCACGGCGGGCTCGCCGAACAGGTGGTCGTCGCGCCGCACCGGGTCTTCGCGATCCCGGACGACCTGCCCGCCGAGAAGGCGGCGTCCATGCTGATCACCTACCAGACCGGCTACGTGGGCCTGCACACCCGCGCCCGCCTGGAGGCCGGCGAGTGGCTGCTGGTGCACGCCGGGGCCGGCGGCGTCGGATCCGCGGCGATCCAGATCGGCAAGGCGGCCGGCGCCCGGGTGATCGCCACGGCGGGCGGACCGGACAAGGTACGGGTCTGCCAGGAACTCGGCGCGGATGTCGTCGTCGACTACCTGGCCGAGGACTTCGTGCCGGTGGTCAAGGAGGTCACCGGCGGGGCCGGCGCCGACGTCGTCTACGACTCGGTCGGCGGCGACGTCTTCGACCGGAGCCGCAGGTGCGTCGCCTTCGAGGGCCGGATCGTGGTGGTCGGCTTCGCCGGCGGCCGGATCGCCCAGGCGCCGACGAACCACGCCCTGATCAAGAACTACAGCGTGGTCGGCCTCTACTGGGGGCTGTACCACGTCAAGAACCCGGGTGTGATCGCCCGGACCCACGAAAGGCTCGTCGAACTGTGGCACGAGGGCCTGGTCGATCCCCTGGTCAGTGCGGTGCTTCCGATGAGCGCCGCCCCGTCCGCCCTGGCCAGTCTCGGCGACCGCCGCACCGTCGGCAAGGTCGTGCTGGTCAACAACCCCTGCTGAGGACGTACGCATGAGTGAACAGGATCTGGTCCGCGACCGGTGCGTGGTGGTCACCGGCGGCGGCAACGGTATCGGCCGGGCGATCGCCCGGAAAATGGCCGCCCAGGGCGCCCGCGTCGTCGTCGGCGACCTGGACGCCGACGCGGCTGCCCGGGTGGCGGCCGAGGTCGGCGGCGTGGCCGTCGGCGGGGACGCCTCGACCGACGAGGGCGTCGCGCGGCTGCTGAGCGCCGCCGGCCGCGTCGACGTGTTCTTCGCCAACGCCGGATCCGGTGTGGGGAAGGGCATCGCGACACCTGACGCCGACTGGCACACCGCGATCGAGGTCAACGTCATGGCCCACGTCCGCGCGGCCCGCGCGCTGGTCCCCGGCTGGCTGGAATCGGGCGGCGGCCGGTTCGTGGTGACCGCCTCCGCGGCGGGACTGCTCACCATGCTCGGCAGCGCGCCGTACTCGGTGTCGAAACACGCGGCAGTCGCGTTCGCGGAGTGGCTTGCGGTCACCTACGGGCATCGCGGCGTCACCGTGCAGGCGATCTGCCCGCAGGGGGTGCGGACGAAGATGCTCGACGACTCGGGCGAGTTCCGGGACCTGCTCAGCCACGACGCCGCGCTCGAACCCGAGCAGGTCGCCGAAGTGGTCTGGGAGGCGCTGCACGACGACCGGTTCCTGATCCTCCCGCACCCCGAGGTGCAGCGGTACTACGAAACCCGCGCAGGCCGCACCGACGCGTGGCTGACCGGCATGCGCAAGCTCCAGAAGCGCTTCGACGACGCGGAAAATGGTGGTGCGGCATGACTGAGCGCAGCGTGGCCGTGGTCACCGGAGCGGCGCGCGGGATCGGGGCGGCCGTGGCCGCCAGGCTCGGCGCGGACGGCTACGCCGTGGCCGTCTGGGACCTCGACGCCGAGGGCTGCGAACGGACGGTGGCCGACCTGGGCGAGCGGGGCGTGCCGGCGTGCCAGGTGGTCGCGGACGTGTCCGACGAGGCCGCGGTCGAAGCAGGTGTCGAGCAGGTCGCGCAGCGGCTGGGCCCACCGGTGGCGCTTGTGAACAACGCCGGTGTCCTGCGCGACAACCTGCTGTTCAAGATGTCGGCCGCGGACTGGGACACCGTCCTCGGGGTGCACGCCCGCGGCGCCTTCCTGATGAGCCGGGCGGTCCAGGCGCACATGGTCCGGCAGCGGTGGGGGCGGATCGTCTCGCTCTCCAGCACCTCGGCGTACGGCAACCGCGGCCAGGTGAACTATTCGGCGGCGAAGGCGGCGTTGCAGGGGCTGACCAAGACGCTCGCCATCGAACTCGGACCGTTCGGGATCACCGCGAACGCGGTCGCGCCGGGCTTCGTGCAGACCGAGATGACCGAGGCCACCGCCCGCCGGATCGGACGCCCGTTCGACGAGTTGATCGCCGACGCCGCCGCCGGGATCCCGGTCCGCCGGGTGGGACAGCCGCAGGACGTCGCCGAAGCGGTCTCGTTCTTCCTGGGCGAGCGGGCCGGCTTCATCAGCGGTCAGGTGCTCGACGTGGCGGGTGGGCCGCAACGATGAGGGTCTTCACCGGCATCGAGGAGGTGCGCGCGGCCGTCGGCGAGCACCTGGGCCACAGCGACTGGCACCTCGTCACGCAGCGACAGGTCGACACGTTCGCCGAGGCCACCGGCGACCACCAGTGGATCCACGTCGACGCGGAACGGGCCGCGGCCGGGCCCTTCGGCACGACCATCGCGCACGGCTTCCTCACTCTGGCGCTGATCCCCGCCCTGGTCGCGCAGGTCTACCGGGTGGACGGGATGAGCATGGGCGTGAACTACGGCTCGGATCGGCTGCGGTTCCCCGCCCCCGTCCCCGTCGGCTCGCGGATCCGCGCCGGGGTCACCCTCACCGGGGTGCGGGAGGCCCGCCGAGGCTTCCAGGTCACCTCGGACATCCAGATCGACCTGGAGACGGGCGGACCGCCGGCGTGCGTGGTCGCCGCCATCTCCCTGCTCGTCCCCTGATCCGACGGCCGAAGAAGAAGGAGCGTTCGCGTGCAGGATTCTTTCGAGGGCCGGACCGCCGTGGTCACCGGCGCGTCCCGCGGGATCGGTCTCGCGGTCGCCCGACACTGGCACGATCGGGGCGGGAACGTGGTGCTCACCGCTCGCACCGCCGAGGCCGCCGAGGCCGCCGCCGGCACGCTCGGCGAGCGGGCGTACGGCTTCGGCGCGCACGTCACCTCCGAGGAGCGGGCCCATGCCTGCCTGGAGGCCGCTCTGGCACGCTTCGGACGGATCGACGTACTGGTGAACAACGCCGGGACCAATCCGGCCTTCGGCCCGGTGGTCGAGCAGGACCACGGGCGGTTCGCGAAGCTGATGGACGTCAACCTGTGGGGCCCCCTGCTGTGGACCTCGCTGGCCTGGCGGCTGTGGATGCGCGAGCACGGCGGCGCCGTCGTCAACGTGGCGTCGCTGGGTGGGCTGGCGGTGAGCCCCGATCTCGGCCTCTACCACGTCTCCAAGGCGGCGCTGATCCACCTGACCCGGCAACTGGCCCTGGAGCTGGCGCCCGGGGTGCGGGTCAACGCCGTCGCGCCCGGCGTGGTCCGGACCCGGCTGGCCGAGGCGCTGTGGAGGGAGAACGAGACCGACGTGAACGCGGCGACCCCGCTCGGGCGGATCGGCGAACCTCACGACGTGGCGGAGCTGGTGGCGTTCCTGGCCTCCCGCTCGGCGTCCTGGATCACCGGGGAGACGGTCCTCGTCGACGGTGGGCAACTGCTCACCGGCGCCGCCGTCGAGCCGGTCGGGGCCTGAGATGACCCTCGACGTCACCGCGCTCGGGCACTGGCTGCGGCAGGCCGGACAGGAGGTGGTCGAGCCGCTGACCGCGAACCGGATCGGCCTCGGCCAGTCCAACCTCACCTATCTGTTGACCGATGCGGCAGGCTGGCGCGGGGTGGCCCGCCGTCCGCCGCTCGGGCACCTGCTCGCCTCGGCGCACGACGTCGCCCGCGAGCATCGCATCCTGACCGCTCTGGGACGCACCGGCGTACCGGTCCCCGGCGTGCTGGGCCTGTGCCGCGACGACCGGGTCGCGGACGTTCCGGTGCTTGTCGTCGAGCACGTCGACGGCCTCGTGGTGGACCGGCTGGAGACCGCCGAGGCGATGACTCCCGGCCTGCGCCGCGCCGTCGGCCTGGAACTGGGCCGGGTTCTGGCCGACCTGCACGCCGTCGACCCGGCCGAGGTGGGCCTGCACGACCTGGCCAGCCACGCCCCGTACGCGCAGCGGCAGTTGCGGCGGTGGTCCCGGCAGTGGGCCGAGAGCCGCACCCGTGAGCTGCCCGATCTGGAGCGGCTGACCGACCTGCTCCGGGACCGGGTCCCCGAGCCCGGTGACCTGGTGCTCGTGCATGGCGACTTCCACCTGGTCAACCTGATCGTGGATCCCTCCTCCGGCGTCGTCCGCGCGGTGCTGGACTGGGAACTCTCCACGCTCGGCGACCCGCTGGCCGACCTCGGCAGCCTGCTGGCCTACTGGCAGGAGCCGGGCGACCCGCCGCTGGGCCTGTTCAACGCCTCCCGCCTGCCCGGATTCCCGTCCCGTGCCGAGATCACCGCGGCCTACGCCGAACGCTCCGGCCGCGAGCTGACCGCGCTCCCCTTCTGGCACGTGCTCGGCCTGTGGAAGGTCGCCATCATCCTGGAGGGCGTGTACCGTCGCGCGCTCGACACCCCCGCGAACGCCGCGCGACCCGGCACCCTCCCGGACCGCGACGTCGTCGACCGGCTCGTCGCCCAGGCCTGGTCCGTCGCCCACGAAACGGGCCTCGACCGTGCGGCGGGCACGGTGACCTCCCCCGGTCCGGGGATCCGGCAGTAGGGCGCCCTCGCCTCCGGTCGGAAATCGACGGAACACCACATCCCGCAGCCAACCCCGGGAATCGAGGTCAGTGCGGGAGTTCGGCGGCGCAGCATGCCTCGCCGTCGGCGGAGAGCAGGCCCTCGAAGTCCGCACACTTGATCTTGAAGCGACCGTGCCGGCCCCAGCCGTTCCCCCACGAGTTCTGGAACAGGTACGCCTGCTCCTCGTCGAGCCGATCAAGCATCACGTAGCAGTGCCCGCCGGCCACCCTGCCGGTCGGCTTCACGTAGCCGTCGGCGTCCGGGTGGAACATGTCGTCCGTCCAGTTGGTGCCGACCACCACCGATCCCTGGACGTTGATCCACTGGTCGATCTCGGCCAGCGAGCCGGCGAACGCGAACGCCGCGAGCCGGCCCCGGTCGCGCAGCGCCAGCGCCCCAGACCGGACGGTCGAGCCGTTCTCCGCCCGCGGCTCGCCGTCGACCACCTTGCACTCGTAGTACAGCGCGTGCGCGTCGGCGTTCTGGTACTCCCCCGGGACCGGCGTGGCATCCACCCAGCCCGACCAGCCGAAGCCCACGCAGTGCCCGGTGTCGCCCTGGTCCAACTGGACCGGCAGCTCCCAGGCCAGGGCCGCGTCCCCGGCCGGCGTCGGGCCCGGCGCGGGTGGGGTCCCGCCGGCCTGCTTCTTGAGCCAGCGCCAGAAGACCAGGTACGCCCGCCAGTCGGTGAAGTACGTGGTCTCGCTCAGCACCTGCTCGATGGTCCGCTGCCGGATCTCCTCCGGTGGCTCGGCGATCTCCATGAGCCGCGGCAGCGACCAGTCCCGCGGGTCCGGCCGGTACACCCGGCCCAGCAGATGGGGGCCGATCACCTCGCTCGCGCTGCGTTCCGGTGGGTCCTGCGCCAACCGCCGGTCCAGCTCCATGACGGCCTCCCTGTCCGACCAACCCCCAGCCGGGGTGTCCAGCTCTCACGATGCGCCCCAGCCGGCGGCCGGCACAGTCCGCTTGCCGACTGCCGGCACGGATATCCCCTGGCCGGGTGGGCTCGGGGCATGGTTACCCGACGCGCCAGAGATCAGGACGTGAGGTCTTTTCGACATCGACTATTGACGTCGCCGTAACAGGGGCCTAGCGTCTGTCGAACCGCTTCGACGAAGCGGTTCGACGATCGGTCGAACGCGGTCCCAGCCCGGCCCGAGGGAGGTACGCGGTGGCCACCATGCATGATGTCGCCCGCCTGGCTCAGGTCTCGGTCAGCACCGTGTCCTACGTGCTCACCGGCACCAGGCCGATCTCCCGGGCCACCCGGGCCAAGGTGCTCGCCGCCATGACCGAGCTCGACTACCAGCCCAACGCCATGGCCCGCGGCCTGGCCAGCCGGCGCAGCCGGATCCTGGGCCTGCTGCTGCCGATGGACGAGCGCGGCCTCGGCGCGACCGAGACGGCGTTCGTCACCGGGGCCGCCGCGGCGGCCAGCGCCGTCGGCTACCACCTGGTGCTGTCGCCCGTCGGCGGTGGCGGCGACCTCGACGCCCTGCGCCGGCTGGCCAGTCAGCAGATGTTCGACGGCGTCGTGCTGATGGAGGTCCAGCTCGCAGACGAGCGGGTCGCCGCGCTCCAGCAGGCCGGCGTGCCGCTGGTGCTGATCGGGCGCACCGGGGACACCGACGGGCTCTCCTACGTCGACATCGACTTCGAGCAGACCGTGCGGGACGCGGTGGCGCACCTGGTCGGCCTGGGGCACCGGCAGATCGCCTACGTCAACCACTCGGCCGAGACCCTGGCCAGCGGTTACGGGCCGGCTCTGCGTACCCGGGACGCCTTCGTCACGGCCATGACCGGCCACGGCCTGGAACCGGTCATGTTCCCGGCCGAGGACAGCGCCGCCGGCGGCCGGGCGGCGCTGGCGACCGCCTTCGCCCGGGCGCCGGGCCTGACCGCCGTGCTGGCCATGAACGAGGCGGCGACCTTCGGCATCCTCGGCGAGCTGACCGCGCGTGGGCTGGCCGTGCCCGACGACGTCTCGGTGGTGTCGATGGTCACCTCGCCGCAGGTCGCCGAGCTGGCGACCCCGGCGCTCACCGCGATGACGTCGCCCGGGTCGGCGATGGGCCGGATCGCCGTCGAGGCGCTGGTGCGCCACCTGGACGGGGCCGGGGCCGAGCGCCACCAGCAACTGCTGCCGTGCGCGTTGGAGATCCGGGGATCGACCGCGGCACCGCGAAGCCGCCAGCCGATGGCGGCTGACAAGTAGGAACGGCCCGCCGCCGCGCGGCAACGCGACGACGGGCCAGTGAAGTACCGGGCACGATACTCGACGAGGAGGATAGCAATGCAGCGATTCCGCCGGATCGTCGCCGCGATCGCCCTGGCGGCGACCGCGACGACCACCGTAGCCGCCTGCGGCGGCGACGACAGCGGTGACGACAGCGGGGCCAAGACCCTCAAGCTCTGGCACTACGAGAGCGAGAACAGCGCGATGGGGGTCGGTTGGGACCGGGCCATCGAGATATTCAAGGCCGAGCACCCGGGCGTCGAGGTGCGCTTCGAGCGCAAGGCGTTCGAGCAGATCCAGCAGAACGCCGGCATGATCATCAACTCGTCCGAGGGCCCGGACATCATGGAGTACAACAAGGGCAACGCGACGGCCGGCCTGCTGTCGTCCCAGGGCCTGCTCACCGACCTCAGCGAGGAGGCCGAGAAGCGCGGTTGGGCCGACAAGCTCAGCCCCAGCCTCCAGACCACCGCCCGGTACAGCGAGAAGGGCGTGATGGGGTCGGGCAACTGGTTCGGCGTGCCGAACTACGGCGAGTACGTCACGGTCTACTACAACAAGGACCTGTTCGACCGCAACGGCGTCAAGGTGCCCACCACCATGGCGGAGATGACCGCCGCGATGGACACCTTCGTCGGCAAGGACATCACCCCGCTGGGCATGGCCGGCGCCGAGTACCCGGCCGGGCAGCTCTTCTACCAGTTGGCCCTGTCGAAGGCCGACCGGCAGTTCGTCGACAACTACCAGCTCTACAAGAACCCGGTCGACTTCAAGGCCGACCCGCTGAAGTACGGCGCGGAGACCTTCGCCGACTGGGTGAAGAAGGGTTACGTGGCCAAGAACTCGGCGAGTCTCAAGGCCGAGGACATGGGCACCGCGTTCATCGCGGGCAAGACGCCGATGATCGTCTCGGGCAGTTGGTGGTACGGCCGCTTCAAGGCGGAGATGAAGGCCAACTGGGACACCTTCCTGTTCCCGGGCAACACCCTGAACGCCGGCTCGTCCGGCAACATCTGGGTCGTCCCGACGAACAGCAAGGCCAAGAGCCTGGCGTCCGACTTCATCGACATCACCCTGCGCCCGGAGATCCAGGACCTCATCGGCAACAACGGTGGTGTCCCGGTGGCCGGCGACCCCGCCAAGATCAAGGACTCGAAGGACCGCAAGCTGATCGAGGACTTCAACACGGTGAGCAAGCAGGACGGGCTTGCCTTCTATCCGGACTGGCCGGTGCCCGGCTACTACGACGTGCTGGTCGGCGGGTTCCAGGGCCTGATCAACGGGTCCAAGTCCCCCGACCAGGTGCTCGACACGATCGCCAAGCCGTACGCCGACGGCGTCAAGGAGATCACCGGCAAGTGATGCGGCGAGCGGCGGGCGCGGCCGGTACGACAGGCGCGCCCGCCGCCGCCGGGAAGGATCTCTCATGGCAGTCTCCGACACCGTCGCCGCCACACCGTCGGCCGAACCCTCCGCCCCCGCGTCCCCGTCCCGCCGCCGGCCGCGTGGCCGCGACGCGGCGTACTGGCTCTACCTGCTCCCCGGAGCGGTGCTGTTCATCCTGGTCATCGGCGCGCCGCTGGTCGGCACCGGCTACCTGTCGCTGACCCGGTGGTCGGGCGTCGGCGACCCCACCTTCGTCGGGCTGGACAACTACCAGCGGTTGCTGCACGACGAGGTGTTCTGGGCCTCGTTCCGCAACACCGTGGCGATGATCGTCGCGATGGTGGTGGCGCCGACCCTGCTCGGGCTGCTGCTCGCCTCGGTGCTCTTCGACGTCATCGGGCGTCGGTTCAAGCCACGTACGGCGGCGGCGTTGCGGGCCGCGTTCTATCTGCCGCAGGTGCTGCCCGTGGTGGTGGCCGGCATCGTCTGGGGCTGGATCCTGCGCCCCGACGGCGCGTTCAACAGCCTGCTCGACGCGGTAGGTCTCGGTGCGCTGCGCCACGACTGGCTGGGCGACCCGGACACCGCGCTGCCGGCGGTGATGGCGGTGATGATCTGGGTGCAGATCGGCTATCCGGTGGTCGTGTTCATGGCGGCGTTGCAGCGGGTCGACCCGGAGCTGTACGAGGCGGCCGAGGTCGACGGGGCGAACTGGCTGCACCGGTTCCGGGCGATCACGCTTCCGCAGATCCGGCCGGAGACCTTCGTGGTGGCCCTGACCTGCACCATCGCCGCGTTGAAGGTGTTCGGGCCGATCTTCGCGCTGACCCGGGGCGGCCCGGCGAACGCCACGAACGTGCCGTCGTACTTCGCGTACTACACGTTCTTCAAGAAGCTCCAGGTCGGGTACGGCTCCGCGATCTCCACCGTGCTCACGGTGATCATCATCCTGGTGGCAGTGGTCTTCATCTGGGCGCAGGCCCGAAGCGAGCGCCGGGACCGGGGGTTCTGAGATGGCCGTCACGATCACCGACGCTCCGGTCCGCCGACAGGTGCGCGACCGGCACCACCGTGGCGTCAGCCGCTGGCTGGTGCTCGCCGGAGTCACCGCCGCCGCGCTCGCCATGCTCGTACCGTTCGCGTTCATGCTGCTCAACGCGTTCAAGTCGCCAGGTGACTACTCGTCGGGCGGGCCACTGAGCTGGCCGACGGACTTCTACACCCGGGGTCTGACGACGTACTGGTCCGAGGTGAACTTCCCGCTCAAGTTGTGGAACTCCACGCTCATCGCCGGCTCGGTGGCGGTGCTCGGCGTCGTCGTGTCGTTGCTCAACGCGTACGCCCTGGGTGTCGGCCGGGTCCGCGGCCGGCTGTGGATCGTCGGTTTGTTCCTGCTGGCCAACATGTTGCCCCAGGAGGCGTTGATCTACCCGCTGTACTACGTCGCCAAGGAGATCGGCCTCTACAACACCCGGCTGTCGGTGATCATCATCTTCACCGTCATCCAGAGCGCGTTCGGCACGTACCTGCTCGCCTCGGTGCTCGGCACGTTCCCGCGCTCGCTGCTGGAGGCCGCGGCGCTCGACGGCGCCGGCAAGTGGACGGTGCTGTGGCGGGTGGTTTTCCCCAACCTGCGGCCGACCCTCGCCGTCCTGCTCATCTTCTTCTTCATCTGGACCTGGAACGAGTTCCTCATCCCGCTTGTCATGCTCATCGACAACCAGACGCAGACCATCCCGGTCGCACTCGCGTCGTTGCAGGGTGACCGCCTGATGGACGCCCCGACGACGAACGCCGGCGCGTTGCTCAGCCTGGTGCCGGCCATCCTCTTCTTCCTCATCTTCCAGCGCACCCTTGCGCGCGGCATCACCGCAGGAGCCGAGAAGTGAAATTCACCGACGGATACTGGCAACTGCGCCCGGGGGTCACCGTCCTGCGCCCCGGCACCGTGGAATCGGTCGAGCCGGACGACCGCGGCTTCACCGTCTTCGCACCGGCCGGTCAGATCAACGGCCGGGGCGACACGCTCAACCGGCCCGTCGTCACCGTCCGCTTCTTCTCCCCCGCGCCCGGCGTGGTCGGGGTCACCATCGGCCACCACAGCGGCGGGCTCCCCCGCGAACCCCACTTCGGGTTGCACACCGACGACACGCATCCGGTCACCGTCGACATCACCGGCATCAGCGCGTCCCTGACCACCGGCGAGATGACCGTCCGGGTCGCGCTGATCGACGGCTGGCGGGTCGAGTTCCGGCACGGCGACCGGCTCGTCACCGCGTCCACCGGACGCAGCGTCGGAATCGTCACCGACGGCGAGGGTCGCCGGTACGTGCACGAACGGCTCGCTCTCGGCGTCGGCGAGACGATGTACGGGTTGGGCGAACGGTTCGGCCCGTTCGTCAAGAACGGTCAGACGGTGGACGTCTGGAACGCCGACGGCGGCACCGCGAGCGAGCAGGCGTACAAGAACGTGCCGTTCTACCTCAGCAGCGCCGGTTACGGCGTGTTCGTGGACCACCCGGAGCACGTGTCGTTCGAGGTCGGCTCGGAGGTCGTCGCGCAGACCCAGTTCAGCGTCGAGGGACAGTCGCTCACCTACCACGTCGTCGACGGGCCCACCCCGAAGGACGTGCTGCGCCGCTACACGGCGTTGACCGGCCGGCCGGCCCGGGTGCCCGCCTGGTCGTACGGGCTGTGGCTGTCCACGTCGTTCACCACGTCGTACGACGAGAAGACGGTGGCGGAGTTCGTCGACGGGATGGCCGAGCGGAACCTGCCGCTGTCGGTGTTCCACTTCGACTGCTTCTGGATGCGCCAGTTCCACTGGGTCGACTTCATCTGGGACCCGACGACCTTCCCCGACCCGGAGGGCATGCTGCGCCGGCTGCACGAGCGGGGCCTGAAGGTCTGCGTGTGGATCAACCCGTACATCGCGCAGCGCTCCTACCTCTTCGAGGAGGGCCGCCAGGCCGGCTACCTGGTGCGCAACCCGGACGGATCGGTGTGGCAGTGGGACAAGTGGCAGGCCGGCATGGCGCTCGTCGACTTCACCGACCCGGACGCGGTGGCCTGGTACACCGGCAAGCTCAAGGCGCTGCTGGACATGGGCGTCGACTGCTTCAAGACCGACTTCGGTGAGCGCATCCCGACCGACGTGGTGTGGCACGACGGGTCGGACCCGCAGCGCATGCACAACTACTACTCCTACCTCTACAACAAGGTGGTCTTCGAGCTGCTGGAGACCGAGCGTGGCGAGGGTGAGGCGGTGCTGTTCGCCCGCTCGGCCACCGCCGGCGGCCAGCAGTTCCCGGTGCACTGGGGCGGCGACTGCGAGTCGACGTTCGTCGCGATGGCCGAGTCGCTACGCGGCGGGCTGTCCCTGGCGTCCTCCGGCTTCGGCTACTGGAGTCACGACATCGGCGGCTTCGAGGGCACCCCCGACCCGGCGGTGTTCAAACGGTGGATCGCGTTCGGCCTGCTCTCCTCACACTCGCGGCTGCACGGCTCCGGCTCGTACCGGGTGCCGTGGGCGTACGACGAGGAGGCCGTGGACGTGCTGCGCCACTTCACCCGGCTGAAGCTGCGCCTCATGCCCTATCTGGCGGCGACGGCCGAGGAGGCGCACCGCGACGGCATCCCGATGATGCGTCCGATGATCGTGGAGTTCCCGGACGATCCGGCCGTGGCGCATCTCGACCGGCAGTACATGCTCGGCTCGGACGTGCTCGTCGCGCCGGTGCTCAGCGCCGACGGGCAGGTCACCTTCTACGTGC
The DNA here is from genome assembly GCF_056150385.1 of Micromonospora marincola. Classification (NCBI taxonomy): domain Bacteria; kingdom Bacillati; phylum Actinomycetota; class Actinomycetes; order Micromonosporales; family Micromonosporaceae; genus Micromonospora; species Micromonospora marincola. The sequence continues at coordinate 198,697 of NZ_JAXCFT010000011.1, forward strand.
CCGCCGGCACATGGACCCACCTGCTCACCGGCGCGCAGCTCACCGGTCCGGCGTGGGTGACCGAGAAGCACGGGTACGACAGCCTGCCGGTGCTCGCCCGGCCCGGCGCGGTCATCGGGTTCGGGGCGCGCTCCGACCGGCCGGACTACCACTGGCCGGACGGGGTGGAACTGCGGCTCTACGCCCCGGCGGAGGGGCAGCGGCAACGGGTACGGATCCCGGCCCCCGACGCGGGGCCGGGCGCCGAGTTCGAGGTGAGCTTCCGCGACGGGGTGGGGACCGCCGAACTGGTGGCGGGCGAGTCGTCGGCGTACCACTGCGTGGTGGCCGTTACGGCCGCCCCGCGCCCCGCCCGTCTCGCGGGCTAGCCGCAATGCCGGGTAGTTAAGGGTCTGGGCTGGTCGTCAAGACCGGTCCGGCGAGGATGTTGAGGCTGATGGTGGGCTGGTAGGTGCGTTGGTCGATGTTC
>NZ_JAXCFT010000012.1:0-111047 GCF_056150385.1 Micromonospora marincola
GACCAGGCCGACGAATCCCCTTCAGGACAGCAACGTCGGTCAGGCGGTGAGTCAGACCAGGCCGGGTGACCCCACCCCTCCATCCTCACTGTCAGGCGGGCTGCAACGGCTTCGCGGCGCCCTGGCGGACCCGGTCGTACAGCTCCACGTACCGCTGCGCCATCCGGGCCGGGGTGAACCGCTCGGCCGCCTCACGCCGGCACTCGCCGGCTTCCAGTGTCCCGGCGGCCAGCACCAGGTCGCCCAGTTCCTCCTCGTCGGCGGTGAGCAGGCCGGTGCGGCCGTGCGCGATCAGCTCCGGCAGGCAGCCGCGGGCGGTGGCCACCACCGGGGTGCCCAGGGACAGCGACTCGACCACCGCCGTGCCACCCGGCTCCTCCCAGCGCAGCGGGAACAGCGACACGCGCGCGGAGGCGACCAGGTCGTCGCGCTCCCGCCCGGCCACGGTGCCGACCCAGCGCACCAGCTCGCCGTCGACGTACGGCGCGACGTGGTCGTGGAAGAACCGCACGTCCGGGTTCTGCCGCGCCTCGTCGCCGGCCGCGGCCAGGTCCGCCGGCCGGTGGTACGGGCCGACCGGTCCGGCCAGCACCAGCGGGAAGCCGACCTCCCGGGCCAGCCGGGCGCCCAGGTCCTGCCCCTTGCCCGGGTTGATCCGGCCGAGGATCACCATGTGGTCGCCCTTGTCGACCGCCGGCCGCCGGTCCGCGTCGACGGCGAGCGGGGTGGACAGGTGCACGTGGCCGACCGAGTGCTCCCGCAGCGCGCGGGGCGCGCGGGCCAGCTGCGAGGCGGACACGCCGTTGACCCGGACCCGGTCGCCGCCGTCCAGGGTGCCGTACAGCTCCGGGTGCTTGGCGAGGTCCCAGTGCAGCGTGTGCAGCACCGGCGGCGCGTCCGGTCCCATCGCGGTGAGGGTGGCCAGCCCGACCGCCTCCACGTGGTCGTGCACCAGGTCGATGTCGTCGCGGCGGTGCAGCGCCCGCACCACCTGGGCCAGATGCGCCTGGGAGACGCCGCAGACCTGGTTGTACGGCCGCTGCAACGCGTTGAACTGCCCCTCCGGGAAGACCGCGATCTTCTCGTCCACCGGCAGCGTGCTGCTCTCCACCGAGGCGAGCACCACCCGCACGCCGAGGCGGCGCAGCTCCGGCACCAGCGTGGCGACCACGTTCTCGATCCCGCCGTAGCCCGGCGGCGGCACGGACAGCCACGGACCGGCGTTCATCAGCACGGTGAGCGTCATGCGCCGCCTCTTCTTCGCTCGAACGTCAAGGTCACGCGGGCACGCGCCGGCGGGGGATCCGATGGCGCAACTGCTCCAGCGGCGGGCGTTCCTCGACCGAGACGTCGGTGACGACGATCTCCCGGTCCAGGTTGGGCAGCGTCTCCGAGCCGCCCCTGCGGAACTGGGTCAGCAGCGGGGTCGGCGCCGTGCCGGGCGCCGCCCAGCCGCGCCGCTGGAGCCGGGACCAGGCGGTCAGCATGATCTGCGCCGACATCCGGCCCAGCGCCGCGGTGTCCTGGTGCCGGTGCTTGCGCTCGCCCAGGTCGACCTGGGCCAGGGCGTCCAGCCCGACCAGGTCCAGCAGGTCGATGAGCATCGCCGTCTCGACGCCGTACCCGGTGACGAACGGCACCCGCTCCAGCACCGCACGGCGGCCCGCGTACTCGCCGGCAAGCGGCTGCACGAAGCCGGCCAGGTCCGGCCAGAACAGGTTGAGCAGCGGACGGGCCATCAGCTCCGTCACCCGGCCGCCGCCGTCGGGTTCCACGCTCGTCGCGCCGACAAGCGGCCGGTGGTAGAAGCCCTTGACGAAGTCGACACTCGGATCGGTGAGCAGCGGGCCGAGCAGGCCGGTGACGAAGTGCGGCCGGAACTCGCGCAGGTCGGCGTCGACGAACGCGACCACGTCCCCCTCGGCCGCGGCCAGGCCGGCCCAGAGCGCGTCGCCCTTGCCGGTCAGCCGCGGCAACCCGCGGGTCATCGCGTCCTGGCCGACCACCTCGGCGCCGGCCGCGCGGGCCACCTGGGCGGTCCGGTCGGTGGACCGGGAGTCGACCACGATCAGCTCGTCGACGAGCGGCACCCGGTCCATCAGGTGCTCACGGATGGTCGACACGATCGCGCCGACCGTCGCCTCCTCGTTGCGTGCCGGCAGCACCACGCTGACCCGGCTGGTGCCCTTGGCCCGCACCAGCCGGCGGGCCGGCCAGTCGTCGGCCGTGCTGGTCCGGTACGTGGCCCACGCCTCCACCACAGGTGAGACGGTCGAATCTGATTCCCGCACGGGCACCCCCATCAGTGGCGGAATCGCGGGCTTCAGTTTTCCCTGTTCCGGACCCGCGCTAACCGGATCCTGCCCAACTACGTGATCAAGCGGATGAACGTCACGTTGCGCGGCCGGTCGCGTTTGCCGGGACACCGGCCGGGGGAGTGCTCCGCGCGGTGTCGACGTCACGGTGAGGGGCGGTCGGATGCGGGTGGGACTGGTCGGAGCGGGCGGGGTGGCGCAACGCCACGCCCGCGTGCTCACCGGCGCCGGTGAGCAGCCCGCGCCGCCGCACCAGGGCGGCGATCCGCTCGGCCGTCTCCAGGTCCACCGTCAGTCGCTGCGCTGCGCGCAGATCGGCCGGGTGCCGCGCGGTCTCGCCCCGGCCTGGGACCGGGAGCGGCTCTCCGCGGAGACCATCGAGCTGCTGCGCCGGTACGGCGAGGAGATCCGCGAGAATCTCGTCTCCGCCGTGGCGCCGCTGGACGAGGCGCCGGCCCTGCTCACCGACCTGGCGCAGCGGCGCCGCTCCGAGTTGCAGGTCGTGCTGACCGCCTGACGCGGCGGCGCGGGGACGCCGGAACCGTGCGGCGCCCCGCTACCGTTTCGGTCATGACCGTCGAAGCCGGCCCGATGCCGGGGCTTGCCGCGCTGCTGCCCTACCTGCGTGCCCATCGTGGCACCCTCGCCGCGGTGGGCGGGCTGTCGCTCGCCGGGTCCGTCGCCGCGCTGACACAGCCGCTGCTCACCCGCACCGTGCTGGACCGGATCACCGCCGGCCAGCCGGCCGCGTTGCTCGTGGTCGCGCTCGTCGCCCTGGTGGTGGTCGCCGCGCTGCTCGGCGGGCTCCGGGACTACCTGTTGCAGCGCACCGCCGAGGGTCTCGTGCTGGGCGTCCGCCGGCGCCTGGCCGGGCACGTGCTGCGCCTGCCGATCGTCGAGTACGACAGGCGTCGCACCGGTGACCTGCTGTCCCGGGTGGGTGCCGACACCACGCTGCTGCGGGCGGTGATCACGTCCGGCCTCTTCGAGACCGTCACCGGGGCGGTGATGGTGGTCGGCGCCGGCACCGCCATGCTGCTGCTGGACCCGCTGCTGTTCGGGGTCACGCTTGCCGCGGTCGCGGTCGGCGTGGTCTTCGCGGTCACCGTCGCCCGCCGGGTGCGGGGGTTGGCCCGCCGGGCACAGGAACGGGTCGGCGAGATGACCTCGGCCGTGGAGCGGGCGATCTCCGCGGCGCGCACCATCAGGGCCAGCCGCGCCGAGGGCCGCGAGACCGACACGGTGGTGACGAGCGCGACCGCGGCGTACGAGGCCGGGTTGGGGGTGGCCCGGGCCGAGGCGCTCGTGGGCCCGGCCAGCACGATCACCGTGCAGGGCGCGTTCCTGCTGGTGCTGGCCGTGGGTGGGGCGCGGGTGGCGTCGGGGTCGATAAGCGTGGGTGACCTGGTCGCCTTCGTGATGTTCCTGTTCTTCCTGGTGATGCCGCTGGGCCAGGGCGCCCGCGCGTACACGCAGTTGCAGAGCGGGTTGGGCGCGCTGGCCCGGATCGAGGAGATCCTCGCCGTGCCGGGCGAGGACGCGGACGACAGTCCCGCCGCGGCGGGCACGCCGTCCGCGGACGTGCCGGCCCGGGTCGAGTTCGACCGGGTCGGCTTCGGCTATCCCGGCGGTGCGCCGGTGTTGCGCGGGGTGAGTTTCACCGTGCCGGCCGGCACCCGGACCGCCCTGGTCGGCCCGTCCGGCGCCGGCAAGTCCACCGTGCTGGCGCTCGTCGAGCGCTTCTACGAGGTGGACGAGGGCGCGATCCGCCTGGACGGGGTGGACGTGCGGGAGCTGCCCCGGGACGCGCTGCGCGCCCGGCTCGGATACGTCGAGCAGGAGGCGCCGGTGCTCGCCGGCACGCTGCGGGACAACCTCCTCATCTCCGCTCCGGACGCCACCGACGACCGGCTGCGCGCGGTGCTCGCCGAGGTGAACCTGACGCACCTGGGCGACCGGACCACAGACGGGCTGGACGTGCAGGTCGGGGAGGGTGGCGTGCTGCTCTCCGGCGGGGAACGGCAGCGGCTGGCCATCGCCCGGGCGCTGCTGGCCGGGGCGCCGGTGCTGCTGCTCGACGAGCCGACGAGCAACCTCGACGCGCGCAACGAGGCGGCGTTGCGCCGGGCGATCGACGCGGTGGCGGTGCGCCGCACCCTGTTGATCGTGGCGCACCGCCTCTCGACAGTGGTGGACGCCGACCAGATCGTGGTGCTCGACGGCGGCCGGGTGGTGGCGGTCGGCACCCACGACGAGCTGACCACGGTCAGCCCGCTCTACCGTGAGCTGGCCGCGCACCAACTGCTCGTGGACTGATTCGCCCGGACCGGTCCTGACCTGCGGTGACCGGTCGCAACCCGGACACGTTCCGACCGCCGAGCCGGGCGGGGGTCACAATCGGCTGCGGTTCGCGTACCGTTGCGGCTCATGGGTGTGTCGCAACGGTTGAAGACCAGGTTCCGCCAGTTCCTCCAGCGCCCGGGGACGACTGTCGATCTGGCCCCGCTGGAGAAGCTGCTGCCGGCGATCGAGGCTCGCGAGGCCGAGCTGGAGAAACTCTCCGACGCCGAGCTGACCGAGGCCGCCGGCCGGGCGGAGAAATACGAGGAGATCTGTGCCGTCGGCCGCGAGGCGGCCCGCCGCGGGATCGACCAGCGCCCCTACGACGTGCAGCTGCTCGGCGCCATGGCGCTGCTCTCCGGCAAGGTCGCCGAGATGGCCACCGGTGAGGGCAAGACGCTCACCGCGGCCGTCGCCGCGTACGGGCACGTGCGGCTGGGCAACGGGCCGGTGCACGTGCTCACCGTCAACGACTACCTGGCCCGCCGCGACGCCGAGTGGATGGAGCCGGTCTACACCCGGCTCGGGCTCACCGTCGGCTGGGTCAACGAGGCGTCCACACCCGAGGAGCGGCGCGCCGCGTACGGCTGCGACGTCACCTACGTCGCGGTCAGCGAGGCCGGTTTCGACTACCTCCGCGACCAGCTCGCCACCGACGTCGCCGACCGGGTGCAGCCGACGCTGAAGACCGCGATCGTCGACGAGGCCGACTCGATCCTCATCGACGAGGCGCGGGTGCCGATGGTGCTCGCCGGCGCGGTCCCGGGCGAGCAGGATCCGGTGCACGCCGCCGCCGCGCTGGTGCGGGGGCTGCGCAAGGGCCGGCACTACACGGTCGCCGAGGACGGCCGCAGCGTCGCCTTCACCTCGCTCGGCCTGGCCACCGTCGAGGCCAAGCTCGGCGGCATCGACCTGTACGACGCCGAGCACGTCGGGCAGCTCTCCGCGGTGAACGTGGCGTTGCACGCGCACGCCCTGCTGCACCGCGACGTCGACTACATCGTGCGGGACGACTCGGTCGAGCTGATCGACGAGATGCGCGGCCGGGTCGCCCAGCGGCGGCGCTGGCCGGACGGGCTCCAGGCCGCGGTCGAGGCGAAGGAGGGGCTGGACGCCACCGCTGAGGGCGAGGTGCTGGGCACGGTGACCGTGCAGGCGTACATCGCGCTCTACCCGACGGTCTGCGGGATGACCGCGACCGCGGTGCTCGTCGGCGACCAGCTCCGCGAGTTCTTCGGCCTGGAGGTGGCGGTGATCCCGCCGAACACGCCGTGCGTCCGGGAGGACGAGTCGGACCGGATCTTCGCCACCCGCGCCGAGAAGGACGAGGCGCTCGTCGACGAGATCACCCGCTGCCACGAGGCGGGGCGTCCGGTGCTTGTCGGCACGCTCGACGTCAAGGAGTCCGAGGCGCTCGCCGCCGCGCTTGCCGCCGCCGGGGTGCCGAGCGTGGTGCTCAACGCCAAGAACGACGACGAGGAGGCCGGCATCATCGCCGAGGCCGGCGCGTACGGCGCGGTGACGGTCTCCACCCAGATGGCCGGCCGGGGCGTGGACATCCGGCTCGGCGGCAGCGACCAGTCCGACCGGGACCGGGTGGCCGAGCTGGGTGGCCTGTACGTGATCGGCAGCGGCCGGCACGACAGCCGCCGGGTCGACGACCAGTTGCGCGGCCGGGCCGGCCGGCAGGGCGACCCGGGCGGGTCGACCTTCTTCGTCAGCCTGGAGGACGACCTGGTCGTGCGGCACGCCGGCGACACCGTGCCGGCGTCGCCCCGGATGAATGCCGACGGCCTGGTCACCGACCCGGTGGTCGACTACGCCGTGGAGCACGCCCAGCGGGTCGCCGAGGGCGTCAACCACGAGATCCACCGCAACACGTGGCGCTACAGCCACGTCATCGAGCAGCAGCGCAAGGCGCTCGCCGAGCGGCGGGAGCGGCTGCTGACCAGCGACATCGCCGCGCTCATGCTGCTGGAGCGCGTGCCGGAGAAGGCCGGCGAGATGGACGAGGACCTGCTCGCCGACGTGGCCCGCAAGATCGCCCTCTACCACCTGGACCGGCTCTGGGCCGAGCACCTGGCCGAGCTGTCCGAGGTGCGCGAGGGGGTGCACCTGCGGGCGCTGGGCCGGCTCGACCCGCTCGACGAGTTCCACCGCAGCGCGGTGCCGGCGTTCAACGCGCTGATGCCCGAGATCGAGACGCGGACCGTCGCCACGTTCGAGGAGACCGAGTTCGACGAGGGCTGGGAGCCGGACTCGTCCAAGCTGGTGCGGCCCACCGCCACCTGGACGTACCTGGTGCACGACAACCCGTTCGGCTCCGAGCTGGACCGGTTGATCGCCTCGGTGGGGCGGCGGCTCATCTCCGGGTCCCGCTGACCCCGGGCGCAGGGCCCCTCCCGGTCGATACGGCCGGAAGGGGCCTTTTTGCGCGGTTTCGGCGGCGGTCTGGGAGGGTAGTAGGCCGAGGCTCGGCCAGAGAGAGGGTGCACATGGGACAGGCAACGGCGCCGGACAGGGACACCGCGCGGGCGGTGGGGGCCGCGGCGCGGTGAACCTCGACACCTGCCATCCGATGACCGAGGACCTGGGCGTGCTGGAGACCGCCGCGCTGCTGCGTGAGCTGACCGCCGGCCTGATCGCCGTGGCCGAGTTCGACGAGGCGCTGGACCGGCTGGTCCGGATCGCCCGGGCCGCCGTGCCCGGGGTGGACTGCTGCGGCTTCACCGCGTTGCGCGCCGGTGAGCCCGCCGGGGTGGCCGCCTCCGACGCGCAGCGGTCCGAGCTGGACGACCTGCGGCACGGCCCGGACACGCCGGCCCTGAGCGCCATCCGCCGCCGGGAGATGACCATCGCGGGCGCGCTGGAGGAGGAGACGCGCTGGCCGGCCTGGTGCGCGCGCGCCCGGGCGCTCGGCGTGCACGGCGTGATCTCCGCGCCGGTCGATGTGGACGACCACGTCATCGGCGCGATCAACCTGTACGCGGAGTCGCCCGGCGCGCTCACGCCGAGCCACCAGCTCACCGCGATGCTGCTGGCCGAGCACGCCGGGTTGCTGCTGGCGGCGGTCCGCGACCGGGAGCGGGTGGCCGCCCGGGCGGGTCAGCTCGACGGCGCGCTGCTGGCCGAGGGCGTGGTCGGGCAGGCGGTCGGCGTGATCATGACGCAGCGGGGCTGCCCCGCGCCGGAGGCGCTGGACGTGCTGCGCAGCGCCGCCTCCTCGTTGGACATTCCGCTGCGCGAGGTGGCGGAGCGGCTCGTGCTCACCGTCTCCCGTCCCCGGGACAACTGAACGACAGTCGTTTCACTCCGCGGGGTGTCGGGTAGCACTCTGGACTGGTGAGCTGCGCCGACGTGGGGAGGACGCGATGGAGAGCCGACTTCGGGTGCAGGGGCACCCCATCCAACCGATGCTTGTGACGTTTCCGTTCGGGCTCTTCGTCAGCGCCGCCGTCTTCGACCTGGCCGACGTGGTCGGTGGGCCGGCGTTCCTGGGCGAGGTGGGCTACTGGACGGCGGTCGCCGCGCTTGTCGCCGCCGCGCTCACCACGGTCGCCGGGATGGTCGACCTCTGGGACGTGCGCGCCGGCCGGGCCGACCGGACCGCGCTCACGTTCAACGTGGTGAACGCGGTGATGGCCGGGCTGTTCCTGCTGACCTGCCTGGTCCGGGCGCAGTCGCCGCAACGGGGCGCGACCACCGGCCAGCTCGTCACCGAGCTGGTGGCGCTGGTCGTGGGCGCGGTCGGGGTGGCGCTCGGCGCCCGGCTGATGCAGCGGTCCGACCGCAGCCACGCCGCCGAGCCGACCGGGCTGGAGGCGCTCGCCGAGATCCCCGGCGCCACCGTCGAGATCGCCCGTCCCCGGCCGTTCTGACGGTTCCCACTCGCGGACCGCTCGCCACGGGCCGCCCGTTCCGCCGACGTGGCGCATCGCCGCGCGCCGTACCCCGGCCGTGCCGTCGCGGCCGGTGGGCCCCCGGCCCGGTCCGCCGCCGGGGCACCTGCTCCCACTTCTCGGGATCGTTCTTCCAAGTCGCGAGACCAGGAGAGATCTTGGTAAAAATCGGCCCCTATAGGGGCCATTTCGTACCAAGATCTCCGTGCGGGGTACGGCGCGGCCGGGGTGTGTGGCGGTGAGCCGGCCTGCCGGGTAAAGGCGTTGCCAGCCCTCGGCGGCGACGGCAGGCTGCGTCCATGACGATGGCGCGGGGGTTCGACGAGCTGGTCGCCGAGGCCGCGACCGCGCCGGTCGAGGGTTGGGGCTTCTCCTGGCTGGCCGGTCGCGCCACCGAGGAGCGCCCGCCGTGGGGCTACGCGCGCCTGGTCGGCGCCCGGCTGGCCGCCGCCCGGGCCGCGCTGGACATCGACACCGGCGGCGGTGAGGTGCTGGCCGAGGCGCCGGTGCCACCACCGCTGCTGGTCGCCACCGAGGCGTGGCCGCCGAACGTGCCGGTGGCCCGGCGCAACCTGCGGCGGGTCGGCGCGTCCGTGGTGCGGGTGGCCGACCGGCCGCCGCTGCCGTTCCAGGACGCCGTGTTCGACCTGGTGGTCAGCCGGCATCCGGTGGACACCTGGTGGGACGAGGTGGCCCGGGTGCTGCGCCCCGGCGGCAGCTATCTGTCCCAGCAGATCGGCCCGGGCACCGTGCGGGAGCTCAGCGAGGCGATTCTCGGGCCGCTGCCGCCACCGGCGCACCGGCACCCGGAGCACGCGGTGGCCGCCGCCCAGGCCGCCGGGCTGACCGTGGTGGACCTGCGTGCGGCCACGCTGCGTACCGTCTTCCACGACATCGGCGCGGTGGTGTGGTTCCTGCGCAAGGTGGTCTGGACCGTGCCCGGCTTCACGGTGGAGCGCCACCGCGCGGCACTGCGCCGGCTGGACGAGCGGATCCGCGCCGAGGGGCCGTTCGTCGCCCACGCGCGGCGGTTCCTCATCGAGGCGCGTCGCCGGTGACCGGGCGGTGCGCGGCGGCGTGGTGCGCGGCGAGCACGTCGCCGCCGAAGTCGGCGGCCGGGCGGCGCAGCACGGTGTGCGCGTGGTTGCCGTCGTCGGTGGTGTTGTCGTACTCGATCAGCAGGTCGTCGCCCTGCACCCGGTAGTAGTGCCGCCGGCCGGGCTCGACCGGGCCGGCCCAGGCGAAGTGCAGCTCGCCGCCGTCGAGCCGGGCTGCCTCGCGGGCCGCCAGGTCGGCCGGGAGCCGGTCCAGGTAGAGCGCGACCAGGCGGTCGAGCAGGGCGCGGCCGGTCGGCCCGAGCCGACCCCGTGGCACGCCGAGCGGGTCGAGTCGCCCGGGCGCGGTGGCCCGGGTGGCGCTGATGATGTCGGCCGGCGCCTCCTCGGCGATCAGCGCGGCGGCCCGCCCGGCCGGGCCGAGCGCGTCCAGCAGCTCGCGGGCCAGGTCCTCCTCCGGGCCGAGCGGCCGGGAGACCGGGCGGCCGGCGTGCCGGACGGTGGCCGGGTTCGCGCCGAGGAAGATCGGGGCGGGGGAGACCCTGTCGTCGGCCACGGTCATGCTCACCGAGAGGTGGTGTCCCTCGAAGCGCCACCCCCAGCGGTCGTCGCGCGCCGGGTCGCCGAAGACCGCCACCCAGTAGTCGCCGCTGTGCCGGCCGCGCCGCCAGCCCTCGGCCCGGTCGAGCACCTCCTCCAGCGCCACCACGGCCATCGCCTGCGCGTACGCGGGCGGGCTCAGCGCGGTGGCGAGCAGCCGGTGGGCGGCCTTGCGGGCGGTGACGTCGAGGTCGGCGACCGGGACGCCGGGCCGGGCGCGGGGTCGGTACTCCAGCCACCGCCGGGCCGGCTCGTCGTCGAAGTCGTGCCGGGCGCGCCGGCGGGCCGGCTCGTCGAGCGCCGCCAGCAGCGCGGTGGCCGCGGTGCGCATCTGCTCGGGTGCGGGTTCCTCCACCGGCTCTGTATACCGCAGGTCAGTCCCGGCCGAGCAGCGTCAGCATCTCGGGCAGCGCGAAGAACCGGGCGGTCTCGACCGCCGAGGGGCCGCCGTGGTCCGGGTCGGCGCCGGCGTCGAGCAGCGCCCGGACCGCCGCCGCGTTCTGCCGGAACACTGCCGCCGCCAGCGCGGTCTGCCCCCGGTCGTTGACCCGGGCCGGGTCGGCGCCGCGGGCGAGCAACGCCGAGACGGTCTCCGGGTGGCTGTGGTAGGCGGCCAGGATCAGCAGCGTGTCGCCCTTGGCGTTGGTGAGGTTGACCGGCAGTCCGCCGTCCACGTTGGCGGCCAGTTCCTCGGTCGCCCCGCTGCGGGCCAGGTCGAACATCCGGTGCGCGAAGTCGATGGCGGCGGCGTCCAGTTCGTCGGGCACCCGCCCAGCCTAGGGCATCCCAGCATTCGGTATTACCTACTAAACCTATAGGGTTTACCGTCTAAAGTGTGGGGGCACGCGCCGATCCGCACCGTGAGGACGACCCGCCGATGACCAGCAACGACCCGACCGACCTGCTTGCCGTCGCCGCCCACTGGGCCGACCCGACCGGGTGGCCGGTGCCGTTGCGCTTCGACCGGTCCGAGCGGTGGTACGCGCGGCTGCACGCCGACAGTGAGCACGAGGTGTGGGCGCTGAGCTGGTTGCCGGGGCAGGGCACCGACCTGCACGACCACGGCGGCTCGTCCGGCGCCTTCCTGGTCGTCGCCGGCGTGCTCACCGAGGAGACGGTGAGCGGCAGTCGGCTGCGCCCGCACCGGCTCGCCGCCGGCGCCGGCCGGCGGTTCGGCGCCCGGCACGTGCACCAGGTCACCAACCGCGGCGACCAGCCCGCGGTGAGCGTGCACGTCTACCGGCCCGCGCTGCGCCGGATGACCCGCTACCGCCTCGACGCCGGGCGGCTCCGGGTCGCCGAGGTGGCCGAGGCCGGCGTCGCGTGGTGAGCCGGCCGGCCACCCCGATCCCGATCCCCGCCGAACGGAAGGACGCCGCCATGGCGCTGACCCCCGCCCTCGCCGAGAGCTGTCCGGTCCCCCCACCCGGCTCCCGGGGCATCGACGAACTCCTCGCCGCCGCCCGCGCCCGGCTGCGCCGCCTCGACCCGGAGCGGGCGCACCTGGCCTACCGGGGCGGTGCGCTGCTCGTCGACATCCGCCCGGCCGGCCAGCGGGCCGCGCACGGCACCGTGCCCGGCGCGCTCACCGTCGAGCGCAACGTCCTGGAGTGGCGCTTCGACCCGCGCTGCCCGGCCCGGCTGCCGCAGGCGGTCGACTACGACGTGCCGGTGGTCGTCCTCTGCCAGGAGGGCTACACCTCGTCGCTTGCCGCCGCCGCGTTGCAGGACATCGGCCTGCGCCGCGCCACCGATGTGGTGGGTGGCTTCGCCGCCTGGCGCATCGCCGGCCTGCCCGCCCTCCGTCCCACCCCGCCGCCCCGATCCTCGTCCACCGCGCCCCCGGTCACCGCCGGCCGGGCGCTCCGCTGACCGTCCCGCCGCACCCGGCGGGGCGGGGCGACCGCCCGCACAGGAGGCTCCCATGTCCGTCGTCGCCCTCAACACCCGTCCGGCCCGACCGGGCCGCACCGACCGGGCCCTGCCGCCCCGGCCGCGTACCGGACCGACCCTGACCGTCACCCTCGACCTGGGCGCCGGCCCGCTGACGCCCGGCCTGGCCCGGCTGGTCGAGCTGCTTGACGAACTCGCCGCCGCCGGCGAGGAGCTGGTCCGCCCCGACGAGCACCGGGCCGCCCGGGCCGTGCTCGGCCTGCGCCCCGTCGCCGCCCCACCGGCCGAACCCCGGGAGACGCCGGCCGAGCGCCGACCGGCGTCGGCCGCGTCGCTACCGGCGGCGCCGACCGCGTCGCCGGAATCGTCCGGCGGCCTGCGCATCCTCACCGGCACCCGGCGGGTCCGGCACGGCGGCGTCGAGGTCGCCCTCACCCGGATCGAATACGACCTGCTGCTCTTCCTCGCCGAGCATCCGCGCCGGGTGTTCACCCGGCGGCAACTCCTCGCCAACGTGTGGGGCTACGAGCACGCGGTGGCGCGGACGGTGGACGTCCACGTCCGTCGGCTGCGGGCCAAGTTCGGGCCGGACACACCGCTGGTGACCACCGTGTACGGCGTCGGGTACCGGCTCGCCGACGACGCCCCGATCGAGGTGGACCGCGACGCGTGAGCCGGTGCCCGCCGACACGCGGCGTACCCGGCTCCCGGGTACGCCGCGTTCACGTTCCGTGCCCTACCGGCCATTGTGAACCGGGCGGGGACCCCCCGTAACGCCGCGTTTCGCCGCTCTGCTGTAATCAACGGGCCTCGTACGCAGAGCGAGCACTCCGCTCCGGTGTGTTCGTCAATTGTCACATTCATGCAACGCAGTGGCCCCTTGACCCCCATGCGAGCGCCGGGAAGCATCGATGAAGCGGTGTCCCGGGCCGTGGGGAGATACCCGGACCAGCCAAGGAGGACCATGTCGGTCAGCCCCGCCTCGTCGCGCGCCGGATGGCATACGTCCCAACCCGCGGTCCCCGGCCGTCCGCCCGGCGGCCAACGTCGCCCCGCCAACACCGCCACGCCCATGCTCACCGTGACCCTGAACATTCCGCTGGCCTGCGAGGAGTCGCTCGCCCCGGCCGCCCGCAGGCTCATCGACGCGGCCCGTGAGCTGCTCGAACACGGCGACGCGGTGATCAGCACGGGAGTCGTCGCGGCGGAACGCCGCCCCGAGGTGCCGAACGGCCGGACCCCCTCGCGCCCGCTCGCCTCGACCATCCCGACGCTGCACATCCTGGCCTCCTCCCGGTCGGTGCTGCGCGACGGCGAGCCGTTGCCGCTTACCCGCCTGGAGTTCGACCTGCTGCTGCACCTGGTCGCCCACCCGCGCCGCGTCTTCACCCGGCTGCAACTGCTCAACGCCGTCTGGGGGTACGAGCACGCCGGCGTCCGCACCGTCGACGTGCACGTGCGCCGGCTGCGCGGCAAGGTGGGCGTGGACGTGCCGCTCGTCACCACCGTCTACGGGGTGGGCTACCGACTCGCCGACGACGCCCGGGTGACCATCGACCGCACCGGCTGACCCTCCCACCACCCGCCGAGAGCCCGCTCGCCGGACGGAGCCCCGACCGCCCGGACGCGCACTCGTGGTGGGTCCGCGCGGCCGGCCGGGCAGGATGGACGGATGCGTGTCCGCCCGATCAGCCCCGACCGCCTCGTCGCCGAACTGGTCGGGCGTCTCACCCACGCCGAGACGCCCGGGCGGCTGCGGGTGGCAGTCGACGGGCCGCCGGCCGCCGAACCGGACGCCCTCGCCGCCGCCCTCGTCGACCCGCTGCGCGCCGCCGGACGGCCGGTGCTGCACGTCCGGTCCGCCGACTTCCTCCGCCCCGCCTCGGTCCGCCTGGAACAGGGGCGCACCAACCCGGACGCGTACTACGAGGGCTGGCTCGACGAACCGGGCCTGCGCCGCGAGGTGCTCGACCCGGCCGGCCCGGACGGCAACGGCCGGCTGCTGCCCTCGCTCTGGGACGCCGACGCCGACCGGGCCAGCCGGGCCACCTACCGGCGGGTGCCGGCCGGCGGCGTGGTCCTGGTCAGCGGCGCGCTGCTGCTCGGCGGCACGCTGCCGTTCGACGTCGCCGTGCACCTGGTGCTCTCCCCGGCGGCGCTGGCCCGGCGCACCGACCCGGCGTGGCGCTGGACCCTGCCGGCATTCGCCCGCTACGCCGACGAGGTCGCCCCGGCCTCCTTCGCCGACGTGGTGGTACGCGCCGACGACCCCCGCCACCCGGCCCTCGTGGAGACCGGCTGAGCCGACCGGCGCACCCGGGCACGAACTCACCGGAAAGTGACAGGAAATCTCCGGTTTGGCCCGCTGGGGGCAGGGGTATTCGCCCGGCTCACAGGGCACGGGTGAGTTCGCCCGCCCACAGACGTCCCGGACCGGGTCCGCCGGCGCTCGCCGCTGCGGAGGACCAGGTGTGAGACCGCAGGAAAGGCAGGCAGCGATGCTCGTCCACGACACGACAGCCACGGGCCGCTCCCAGACGGAGGTCGACCAGATCCGGCAGTCCCTGCGGTCCCGGTACGACGAGCTGACCGCGGAGTACGACCACGCCGTCGCGCAGAGCCAGGTGCTGCGCCTGGTCGAGGTCGGCGACACCGCCGGCGACGACCAGGCCGACAGCGGCACCAAGACCGCCGAGCGGGACACCGCGCAGTCCCTGCTGCGCACCATCCTGGAGCGGCGCGCCCAGTTCGAGCGCGCGCTGGCCCGGCTCGACGAGGGCACGTACGGCTACTGCGAGGGCTGCGCCGCGCCCATCCCGGTGGAACGGCTGGAGATCTTCCCGTCCGCCACCTCCTGCGTGACGTGCAAGCAGCACCGGGAGCGGCGGGCGGCCTGAGCCCGCCCGGTCGCCGGCCGGTCCCATGGGTGAGATCAAGGTGGGCACCGCGTCGTGGACCGACCGGACCCTGCTCGACTCCGGCTGGTACCCGGCGGACGCCGACACCCCGGAGCGCCGGCTGTCCTTCTATGCCCGCCGGTTCCCGCTGGTCGAGGTGGACGCCACCTACTATTCGCCGCCGGCCGAGCGGACCGCTCGGCTGTGGGCGGACCGTACGCCACCCGGCTTCACCTTCAACGTCAAGGCGTTCAGCCTGCTGACCGGCCACCCGACCCGGGTCTCCGCGCTCTACAAGGACCTGCGACCACAGACGGAGAAGCGCACCGTCTACCCGGGCGACCTGCCGGCGCAGGCGTACGAGGAGGTCTGGACCCGGTTCCTGTCCGCCCTCGACCCGCTGGTCTCCGCCGGCCGGCTGGGCGCGCTGCTGTTCCAGTTCCCGCCCTGGTTCACCATCAAGCGGGACAACAAGCAGTACCTGCTCGAAGTGGCGCGGCGGTGCGCCCCGCTCCGCGCGGTCTTCGAGTTCCGGCACGCCTCCTGGTTCGACGGCGACAACGCCGACGAGACGCTTGAGTTCCTGCGCGGGCACGAACTGCCGCTCGTCTGCGTGGACATGCCGCAGGGCCACCGGTCGTCCGTACCGCCGGTGCTGGCCGCCACCGCGGACCTCGCGGTGGTCCGGTTCCACGGGCACAGCGACAAGTGGACAAGCAAGGACATCCACGAGAAGTTCGGCTACGACTACTCCGACCGGGAACTGCGCGCCTGGGCGCCGAAGCTGCGCGACCTGGCCGGCCAGGCCGAGCGGACGCACGTGCTGATGAACAACTGCTACCGCGACCACGCCCAGCGCAACGCCGCCACACTCATCGACCTGCTGGGGGCCTGAGCACGCCTCACCCGCACCGGGTGAGGCCGGCTCACCCGACCGCCGCGCAGCATGGGCGGTGCGCGCGGCCCGCCGGACCGCGCGCGGCGACGAGGAGGTGGGTCATGACGGTACGAGTGGTGGCGGATCGACGCCGGGGCGGCGTCCTGCACGTGGTCGGCGACACCGGTGTGCCACGCGGGCGTGCGGGGCGGCCCGGCCGCTTCAGCCCGACCCGGCTCTGGCGGGGGCCGAGCGGGCCGCCGCGACGCGCCGACGACCGACGCTGGGAGACCGACGCCCGGGGGTGAGCTAAATGGCTGAGCATCTGATGTCCGCGTTCGAGTCCTCGCTCGACAAGACGAACGTGATCCTCAAGGAGATCGAGTCGGCGTACGGCTGGCCGGCCGACCGGCGCAACCAGTCGTACGCCGCGTTGCGCACGGTGCTGCACCTGCTGCGTGACCGGATGCCGGTGGGGGAGAGCGCCGAGTTCGCCCAACAGTTGCCGGTGCTGCTGCGGGGCATCTACTTCGACGGCTGGCAGCCGGAGAACGTGCCGATCAAACTCAACCGCGACGACTTCCTCTACGAGGTCCGCCAGGGCTTCCCGTACGACACCGACGGCGGCCCGCGGCGGGTGGTGCAGGTCGTGCTGGACACGCTGCGCCGGCACGTCACCCAGGGCGAGTGGCAGGACGTGAAGGCGAACCTGCCGCGCGACCTCGGTCAGCTGATCCCCTGACCGCCTAGGCCAGGTCGATCCGGAACACCTCGAACGCGGCGCCGTATCGCACGCCGAGCCGGGCGCCGGCGGGGCGGGCCATCCCCTCGAGGAACTCCTCGGCGTCGAAACCGCCGTCGCCGAGCCCGCTGAGGTAGGCCCCGTGCGCCCGCAACGACTCCACGCCCGCCTCGAAGCTGGCCGTCACGTCCACCCCGTGCCGGGCCGCCGGCGAGCCGGCCGCCCACACCTCGCGGACCCGGGACCACGGCTGCGTGCCGTCGGTCAACTGCTCGGGGAAGATCCACCGGTTGCCGGCGTCGCGGACCGCGTCCAGGGTGGCCCGGCCGCAGGCGATGTGGTCGGCCTGGTTGAGCGCGTACTCGCCGTCCCAGGTCTCCCGGAAGTTGTTCGTGAGCACCACGTCCGGCCGGTGCCGCCGGACCATCCCGGCGATCGCCCGGCGCAGCGGCACACCGTATTCCAGCAGCCCGTCCGGGAGGCCGAGGAACTCGACGTCGGACACCCCGACCACGGCGGCGGAGGCGCGCTGTTCCTCCTCGCGCAGCGCCCGGCAGGGCTCCGGCGGCATCCCGTCGATGCCCGCCTCCCCGCTGGTGAGCAGGCAGTAGACGACCTCCTTGCCCTGCCGTGTCCAGCGGGCCACCGCGGCGGCGGCGCCGAACTCCAGGTCGTCCGGGTGCGCCACCACGGCCAGGGCCCGCTGCCAGTCCTCGGCCAGCGGCGTGAGCGGTTCGGGCTGCCCCACGTGCGTACCTCCTCGCGTGTGCCTCCCGCCATCCTGACACCGACCGGGTCGGCGCGCCGACCCGGCGCAAAGCGTCCGCGCGTGCCGGTCCGGACGTCTACGGTGTGGTTAGAGAAGATCGAATGTGGGGTACCACCCGCTGCAGACGGTCCCCGGGAACACGCGGGGCGGCACACCGAGGGAGCACCCATGGCTTTGAACGACGACGACATCCAGACCAGCGGCGGCGGCGGGCTGGAGGGTCCGGCCGACGGTGGCGCGACGCCGGGTCAGCACGACGGTGGCGCGGACGGTGGCGCGGAGGGTCCGGCCGATGGCGGTGCGACCCCGGGTCAGCACGACGGCGGCGCGGACGGTGGCGCGGAGGGTCCGGCCGATGGCGGTGCGACCCCGGGTCAGCACGACGGCGGCGCGGACGGTGGCGCGGAGGGTCCGGCCGACGGCGGCGCGACCCCCGGTCAGCACGACGGCGGCGCCGACGGCAGCGCCTGAGCGATGACCATGACGCACGTCGACCCGCCGGGTGGCCACGGCCACCCGGCGGGTCCGTTTTCCGCCGCCGCGGCGCTTGCCCGCTGCGTGGCCGTCGAGCCGGCCAAGTTCGTCGCCGACCACTGGGGCCGCGGCCCGCTGCTGTCCCGGGCCGCCGAGCTGCCCAACCCGGACGGCTTCGCCGACCTACTCAGCCCCGCCGACGCCGACGAACTGCTCAGTCGCCGCGGCCTGCGTACCCCGTTCCTGCGGGTGGCCAAGGACGGGCAGCTCGTGCCGGCGGCGCGGTACACCGGCGGTGGTGGCGCCGGCGCCGAGATCGGCGACCAGGTGCGCGACGACAAGGTGCTGGCGCTCTACGCCGACGGCGCCACGCTTGTGCTCCAGGGCCTGCACCGCACCTGGCCGGCGCTCGTCGACTTCGCCCGCGACCTGGGCGCCGCGCTGGCCCAGCCGTTGCAGGTGAACGCCTACCTGACCCCGGCCGGCAGCCAGGGTTTCGCCACCCACTACGACACCCACGACGTGTTCGTGCTCCAGGTCGACGGCCGCAAGCACTGGCGCATCCACCCGCCGGTGCTCGCCGACCCGCTGGAGCGCCAGCCCTGGGGCGGCCGGGCCGACGAGGTCGCCGCCACCGCCGACGGCCGGCCCGCGCTTGACGTGGTGCTCGAACCGGGCGACGCGCTCTACCTGCCGCGCGGCTGGCTGCACAGCGCCCAGGCGCAGGAGTCCAGCTCGCTGCACCTGACCGTGGGGATCCGGGCGCTGACGCGGTACGCGATGGTCGAGGAGCTGCTGGCCCTGGCCGCCGAGGACGCCCGGCTGCGCGCCGGCCTGCCGTTCGGCCTCGACCTGGCCGACGCCGACGCGATCGAGCCGGAACTCACCGAGACCGTCGAGGCGCTGCGCGACTGGCTGCTGCGGGCCGAACCGGCGGCGGTGGCCGCGCGGCTGCGCGACCGGGTGTGGCCGGCCGCCCGCCCGGCGCCGATCCGGCCGCTGGCCCAGGCCGAGGCGCTGGCCCGGCTGAGCCCGGACAGCCGGGTCGCGGTCCGGACCGGCCTGCGCTGGCAGCTCACGCCGACCGGCGCCGGCACGGTCGCGCTGCGCCTGGTCGACCGCACGGTCACGCTGCCCGGCACCTGCGAGGCGGCGCTGCGCGCGCTGCTGGCCGGCGAGGTCACCCGGGTCGGCGACCTGCCCGGTCTGGACGACGACGCCGACCGCCTGGTCCTGACCCGCCGCCTCCTGAAGGAAGCCGTCCTGACCCCCGCCTGACAGCCGCCGCGACCCCGGGAAGGCAAGCGGCGATCATGAAGTTGACGGCGGTGTTGATCGGCGTTGATGCCGTCAACCTCATGATCACCGGGCCGGCCCGGGTGGGGTGGGGTCAGCGGGTGTAGGTGACCACCAGGAGCAGCAGGGTGGTGGCCAGGCCGCTGGCGGCGACCAGGATCATCGGGCGCGGCGTCAGCACCGCGTGCCGGCGGTCCGCCAGCAGCCGGGCCGGCGCCAGCCCGACCAGCGGGCCGAGCAGCGTGATCACCAGCGCCAGCACGGGCAGGCCGACCGCCAGGTCACCGCCCGAGCCGGCGCCAAGCGCCCGCGCGCCGATCCCCAGCAGGTATGCCACGAGGGCGCCGCCCACCCCGCACGCGATCAGCAGCGGGTTCACCGAACCGGGCAGCTCGCCCGGCGCGCCGGTCCGCTCCAGCAGCTCCCGCACGCCGGTCAGCAGCGGCACCGGGTCACCGGCGACGTCCCGGGCCGGCCCGGGCGGGTCGCCCAACCGCCGCACGCTCATGCCCAGCCGGTCGCGGAGCTGTGCCCACAGGTGGGTGACCTCGCCGTCCACCCGGTCCACCATCCGCTGCGCCTCGGTCACCTCCGCCTCGGCCCGCCGGACCGCCTCGGCCGCCTCGGTGACCGCGCGGTCGGCGGCGGCCACCTGCTGGGCGTACCAGGTGTGCGCCTCGGACCGCTGGGCGGACACCCGGGCGGTCAGTTCGGCGAGCCGGCGGATCTGGGCGCTGTACGTCTCACGGGAGACAGGTTCGTTCATCGCGATGGACCATAAGGGATGATCACCTGCCCGGTGCGGTGCACCGCGCGGTCGAAGAAGAGACCGCGCCACGGCCGGGGATACCAGTCCGGCCCGCCGCTGCCGGGGTAGAGCGACGAGCCCAGCTCACCGCCCTGCACGTCGAGCGCCACCCAGGCGCCGATCTGGTCCGTGCGGGCTCCGGCGCCGCCCAGGTCGGCCCGCATCCGGGCCACCCCGCGCCACCAGGCCAGCACGTGGGTGCGGCGTTCCGGCCCGTCGTGCAGGATCCGGCGCAACTGCGCCAACCCGCTCCGGGTGCCGGCCCTGCCGGCAAGCGATCCGGCCGCCGCGTCCACCGCGTACAGCAGCAGGAAGTGCGGGGTACGCGGGGTGCCCGGCGCGGCCAGCCCGTCACCCACCTCGGCCATCAGCTCGGGCACCGTCTCCTCGTCGTACCAGGAGGCGTCGCCGGGCAGGTCCTCGTAGAGCGCCCGGGCGGCCGGGTCGGCGTCCGGGTCGAGGCAGGCGATGGAGAAGCGGGCGGCGCCGGGGCGGTACTGCCGGGCCAGCGAGCGGGCGGCGGCGTCGAGCACCGCGCACGCCTCGTCCACCCGGGTGCCGAGCACGGCCAGGTTCCGCCCCGGCGCCCGCGGCAGCCGCAGCGCCGCCGAGCGGGACTGCACGTCGATGATCTCCCCGAGCAACGCCACCGGGTTGCGCGGCACGCCCTGCTCGGGGGTGCCCAGGGCGCGGAAGTCCGGCGCCTCGGCCAGTTGGGGGATCGCGTCGCCGTCGAAGAGCCGGGCCGGCGCGGCGTCCTGCGGGCGCATCCGCCACAGCCGGTGCTGCAACTCGCTCCACGTCTCCCAGTCGCTCGCGGACGGGATGCGGGCGACCTCGTTCCCCTCGGTCAGGCCCGACTCGGCGTTGACCACCGCGTGGTGGCGGGGCAGCGACTGCGCGGCGTCGTTGCGTTCGGCCAGGATGCGCAGCGCCTTCGGCAGCGCGATGCGCAGGGTGAACTGGGCGACCAGGGCGGGCCGGCCCCAGAGCGCCTCGATGCCCCGCACGTCCTGGGAGGCGAGCACCAGGTGGATGCCCTGCGACCGGCCCCGCCGGGCCAGGTCCTCCAGCAGGTCGGCGGCCTCCCGGGCGACCACGTCCCGGCCGGCGAGCAGCGCCTGGAACTCGTCGACCACCGCGACGATCCGTGGCCAGTGCCCGGTCGGATCGACCGCGCGCAGCTCGGCCAGCTTGGTGACCTCGTGTTTCTTCGCCGCGTCGGCCCGCCGGCGCAGTTCCTCGGCGAGGAACCGGAGCAGGGCCAGGCCGAACTCCCGGTCGGTGTTGACGTTGATCCCGACCAGCCGCATGTGCGGCAGCCAGCTCGGGTCGCGCCGGCCCTTCGCGAACCGGGCGAAGGACACCCCCTCCTTGAAGTCGAGCAGATAGAACTCCAGCTCGGCGGGGGAGTAGCGGGCGGCGAGCGCGCCGATCCAGGCGAAGATCAGGTTGGTCTTGCCGGTGCCGGACGGGCCGCCGATCAGCGCGTGCGGCGGGTAGTCGCCGAGCGTGAGCAGCACCGGCCGCCCGTGCGGGCCCTCGCCGATCGGGGCGCTGAGCCCGTGCGCCGAGTCCTCCCGCCAGTATTCGTCCGGCGCGGGCAGCAGGTCGGTGAAGGGCGTCGGCGGCGGTCCGGCGTTGACCCGGGAGGCGAGCGTGCGGCAGGTCTCGGTGACCAGGGCGGGTGGCGGCGGGTCGTCGAGCACCACCGGCAACCCGGCGATCCGGGCGTCATCCGGGTCGACCACGATCCGGGTGACGGTCCGGTCGTCGGGCAGGTCGATGCCCCGAACCAGCAGGTGCACCCCGCAGGCGGCACCGGTGCGCACCACCCGGTCGAGCTGGCCCCGCTCGTGCCGGGACAACTCGTCGCCGCCGAGCAGCACCGCCACCCGCCAGGGCTCGGGTCGGCGGCCGGTGGTGGCGGCCAGCTCACGCAGCGAGCCGTACTCGCCGGCCAGCACCGTGGCGTTGATCCGGCGGATCTGCTCCACCAGGTCGTCCAGGAGCCGGCCCAGGCCACCCGGGCCGACGAACGTGAGCAGGCCGGCGGTGCCGAGCGGCGCGAACCCGGCCAGCCCGCCGCCCAGGTGCTCCGGGTCGTACCCGAACAGCCGGACCCCGCCCGGGTCGGCCCGGCCGACGGAACGCAGCAGCAGCGCCGGCACCACCGCGGCGAGGCCGTCCCGGTCGCTGCCGGCCAGGTGCGCGTGCCCGGCGTCGAGCAGCGGGACCAGCGCCGGCACCGGCGCGGCGCCGGGGATGCGTACCGTGCCGATCCGGACCGCGCCCGGCGGCTCGCCCCGCCCGGCGGGGGCGGCCTGCCAGTGGTCCCACGGCGCGGACGCCGCGCCCGGCGCCTCCCGCCGCGCGGCGACGGCGGCGCGGCCGGCCAGCTCGGCCAGCCGGGCGGTGTGCCGGGCGTCGATCTCGGCGAGCCGCCGGTCGCGCGCCGCGCCGACCCGCTCCGGCACCGCGGCGGCGGCGCGGCGGGTACGGTCCAGCCGCTCCCGGCCGGCGGCCAGCTCGGCGTCGGCGGCGGCGAGCCGGGTACGGGTGGCGCCCAGGGCGTCGGAGAGCATCCCCCGGACCCGCGTCACCAGTTGGGCGCGGACGTCAGCCACGCGACGGCTCCCGTTCCTCGGTGTCCTTTGGCAGGTCCCGGCCGAGCCGTTGCAGGAGCACGCCGGTGACCACCCCGGCGGTGACCGCCGGGTCGGCGGCGTGCGGCTGTTCCTGCCCGTCGTCGCGGCGCGGCGGTGGCATCCGGCAGACCCGGGTGAGCAGCGTGTCGAGCACCGGCGGTGGCAGGCCGGGCAGCAGGTCGCGGACCCGCCCGTCCAGCTCGCGGCGCAGCCGGGTCAGGTCGTCCGCGCGGGGCGGATGGCCGAGCAGCTCCCCGGCCAGGTCGCGCAGCATCGGCGGGGCGATCGCGGCCAGGCCGAGCCCGACATCGGCGTGGGCCCGGCGCAGCTCGCGGTGCAGCCGGTCCCGGTCGCCGGAGCGGATGCCGACGACCACCCGGCGCAGCAGCTCCCGGGAGTCCTCGACCCGCTCGTCGGGCTCGTCGGGGGCGCCCTCCCGACCGCCGGTCAGCTCGGCCACCCGGACCGCCCACCACCGTTTCACCGCCGGCTGCTCGTCCGGCCCGGCGTCCGGGCCCGGCGCGGGCGGCGCCTCGCCGCGCGGCCTGTCGTGCCGGGGCCGTCGCTCGCCCGGTGGCGCGCCCGGCGCGCCGTCGGGGGACAGCCCGATCGCGGCCAGGTACGCGGTGAGCTGCTCCTGCGCCACGCGCAGCGCGTAGCCGGTCGTCTCGGCGTGCTCGATGGAGGCGGACAGCTCCGGCACGCCCATCGGGTCGGCCGACTCCTGGCGGACCCAGCGCAGCCGCTCCTGCGCCTGGCCGAGCTTCTCCAGCGCGGCGGCGAGCTGCGCCAGCGGCAGTTCCTCGGCGGCGGCGCGGACCTGCGCGCCGATGTCCTCGACGATGGACACGGCCGGCCCTCAGAGCGTCGAGACGTAGAGCTGGGCCTGCTCGACCGCCACGAGCGTCGCCGCGAGGCAGTCCTCCAACCCCTGGCTGGCCTGTGTCAGCGAGGACTGGGCCGCCTCGACGGTCTCGTGGCCGCTGCCCTCCAGTGCGCCGGCCAGGGTCTGCTGCGCCTCGGCCAGCTTCTCGCCGGCCGCCTGCACCGCTGTCTGCCCGTCACCTATCTGCTGGAGAGCGACATCGATGGCGGCCTTCAGCTCGGCGACGCTCGCCACAGGGACCTCCAGGGGGCAGGGGAGATCTCCATTACAACCCATCCCACCGGATGGGCGAACATCCGCCCTCGCGCCGTTCCTGCCCGCGTGTCCGATTCCGCCCCTGAGCAGCGCGAAGACCGCGCCGGAGCGGGTCCACCGGTCCCGCCGGCGGACGCTCCGGTCCCGGCCACGGGACGGTGCGCCGGCTCAGCGGCCCAACCAGCGCGGGCCGCGCACCTCCGCGCCGAGCGCGGTCACCCGGGCGCGCAGCTCCCGGTCGGCGGTCACCACCACCCGGCGCCGGTCCGGCGCGGCGGCGACCAACTCGACCACGGTGTCGTCGCCGGACCCGGAGGCGGACACCACGTCGACCCCGGGCGACGCCGCCACGTGCCGGGCCGCGCCCTCCACCACCAGCACCACCTGCACCGGCGGCGGCAGCTCCGGCGGCACCCCGGCGTCGGCGAGCGGCGCCAGGGCGTCGCGCAGCCGCACCGCCGCGCCGGCCCGGTCGCGCCACCAGCCGTCCGGCCGGGAACCCACCACGTTCGCGCCGTCGACGACAAGCAGCGGCCTGCTCTCCATGCCCCCAGCCTGCCATCCGGTCGCGTTTGTCACGCACCCCGCCGGGTAGCCACCGCCGACCGTGCCGTGTCGTGTCGCGTCCCGGTCGTGCCGACCGACTGCGGAGGACGAAGATGATGGGACCCGGTGACTTCGGCAACGACCCGTGGGACGAGTTCCTGGCCCGCTACTTCGGCCGGGGCGAGGGGGGCCGCCGGCCGGCCCACCGGGTCGACATCACCCGCCTGATGACCGCCGACGCCCGGGAGATGCTCGCCGACGCCGCCCGGCGGGCCGCCCAGAAACACAGCACCGACCTGGACACCGACCACCTGCTCTGGGCGGCGTTGCAGCGCGCGCCGCTGCGGGACCTGGTCCGCCGCGCCGGCGCCGACCCGGACGCGCTCGTGAACGCGCTCGGCGGGCGGGCCGAGGGCGCGCCCGGCGGCGAGGTGCCACCGAACCTGTCGCTCACCCCGGCCGCCAAGCGGGCGCTGCTCGACGCCCACCAGCTCTCCCGGGCCATGGGCGCCAACTACATCGGCCCCGAGCACATCCTGATGGCGTTGCCGCTGAACCCCGAGTCGCCCGCCGGCCGGATGCTCGCCGCCGGCCGGATCCAGCCGGAGTCGTTGCAGGCGGCAAGCGCCGAGCGCGGCGCGGCGAACGGCCCGCGCCCGGACCGCGGCACCCCCACCCTGGACCAGTACGGGCAGGACCTGACCGAGCTGGCCCGGATGGACCAGATCGACCCGGTGATCGGGCGGGCGGACGAGATCGAGCAGGCGGTGGAGATCCTGTCCCGGCGGACCAAGAACAACCCGGTGCTGATCGGGGAGGCAGGCGTCGGCAAGACCGCCATCGTGGAAGGGCTGGCGGAGCGGATCTGCGACGGCGACGTGCCGCAGACACTGATCGGCAAGCGGGTCATCCAGCTCGACCTGTCCGGCCTGGTGGCCGGGACCCGCTACCGGGGCGACTTCGAGGAACGCCTGAAGAAGGTGATCGACGAGATCCGGGCCCACCGCGACGAGCTGATCATCTTCCTGGACGAGATCCACACCCTGGTCGGCGCCGGCGGCGCCGGCAGCGAGGGCGGGATGGACGCGTCGAACATGCTCAAGCCGGCGCTCGCGCGCGGCGAGCTGCGGGTGATCGGCGCGACCACGCTCGACGAGTACCGGCGCAGCATCGAGAAGGACGCCGCCCTGGCCCGCCGGTTCCAGCCGGTGCTGGTGCCCGAGCCGAGCGTCGAGGACACCGTCGCCATCCTGCGCGGCCTGCGCGACCGCTACGAGGCGCACCACCAGGTCCGGTTCACCGACGAGGCGCTCGTCGCCGCCGTCGAGCTCGCCGACCGGTACGTCACCGACCGGTTCCTGCCGGACAAGGCGATCGACCTGATCGACCAGGCCGGCGCCCGGGTCCGGTTGCGCACCCGCACCCCCGCCTCCGACGTGCGCGACCTGGAGCAGCAACTCGACGAGGTGCGCCGGGACAAGGAGCAGGCGGTCTCCGACGAGCAGTACGAACGGGCCTCCGCGCTGCGCGACAAGCTCGCCGAGCTGGAGGACCAGATCCGCCGCGCCCGCGGCGACGAGGGCTCCAGCCAGGTGCCCGAGGTCGGGCCGAAGGAGATCGCCGAGGTGGTGTCCCGGGCCACCGGGATCCCGGTCACCCAGCTCACCGAGGAGGAACGCGACCGCCTGCTGCGCCTGGAGGGGCACCTGCACGAGCGGGTGATCGGGCAGGACGACGCGGTCGGCGCCGTCTCCGAGGCGGTACGCCGCTCGCGTACCGGCCTGGCCGACCCGAACCGGCCGATGGGTAGCTTCCTGTTCCTCGGCCCCACCGGCGTCGGCAAGACCGAGCTGGCCCGTGCGCTCGCCGAGGCGCTCTTCGGCGAGGCCGACCGGATGGTCCGGGTGGACATGAGCGAGTTCCAGGAGCGGCACACCGTCAGCCGCCTGGTCGGCGCCCCGCCCGGCTACGTCGGCTACGAGGAGGCCGGCCAGCTCACCGAGGCGGTCCGCCGCCGCCCGTACGCGGTGGTGCTGCTGGACGAGATCGAGAAGGCGCACCCCGATGTGTTCAACATCCTGCTCCAGGTGCTCGACGACGGCCGGCTCACCGACAGCCAGGGCCGGACGGTGAACTTCAAGAACACCGTCCTGATCATGACCAGCAACCTCGGCTCGGAACTCATCACCGGCACCCAGCGTACGGTCGGTTTCGCCACCGGCGATCCGGGTGAGCAGGAGTCCACCGAGCTGCGGGAACGGTTGATGCGCCGGTTGCAGGAGAACTTCCGCCCGGAGTTCCTCAACCGGATCGACGAGGTCATCATCTTCCAGCGGCTGGAGGCCGAGCAACTGCGCCAGATCACCGGCCTGCTGCTGGAGGAGACCCGCCGCCGGCTGCACGCCCAGGACATCCAGGTCGAGGTCAGCACCGCCGGCGTGGACTGGCTCGCCGAACACGGCTACCAGCCGGAGTTCGGCGCCCGGCCGCTGCGCCGGGTGATCCAGCGTGAGCTGGACAACCGGCTGTCCCGGATGCTGCTGGAGAACGAGATCTCGCCGGGCCAGAAGGTCACCGTGGACGCCCGCGACGACCAGCTCGTCTTCGACGTGTCCGCAGGCGAGCGCGGCTATTCGGCCGCCACCACGTCCCACCCCCGATGACCCGACACCGGGGGCCTGCCGGCAGGTGAGGATCGGAGGGCGGACATGACCGAACCCGACGAGGCCCGGGAGGACGCCGCGGCCGGCGAACCGATCGAGGTCGCGCCGACGGCCAACCCGTCCCGGGTGCGGGTGCCGGCGGAGGGCCTGACCCCGCGGACACCGACGAGCGAGGGCGAACCGGAGCCGTCCGGGCCGCCACCGGAGGAGGAGGCGTGATGGCACGCGAGGCACGACTCGACCCCGAGGTCGAGGTGATCTGGGACGACTTCCACGCCGAGGTGAACGTGCCCTCCGAGCAGTTGCGACAGTGGCTGCTCACCCGCGGGTCGGGGGAGGAGGCATTCGGTCCGGACCCGGACCTCGACCTGCCCGAGCCGGGCCGGCAGATCCTCGCCGTGCTGCGCAAACGCAAGGTCGACCTCACGCCGGAGGACATCGAGGTGATGCGCGACGCGATCACCCGGATCCAGGAGCTCAGCGCCGAGCGGCCGGACCGGGGCAACGCCGACGACGAGTGGCGGCACGCGCTGCTCGACCTCGGCCACGACGTGCTTGTCGAGCGCTGAGCCGGCGGCCCGGGCGGCCACGCCGCCCGGGCTACTCGGACTCCACGCTTGGCAGTCGCAGGCCGGCGGCGTCGGCCGCGGCCTGCCGGTCCGCCCGGGCCCGCTCCTCGCGGCTGAGCAGGTTGGCGTACTCGGTCACGTCCGCCGGGTCCGGCACCTCCGGCAACCGGCGCAGGAACGCCTCCACGTCGGCGGCGGCGGTGGTGTGCGCGGAGGCCGCCCGACGCAGCAGCTCCCGCTCGTCGGCGGCGGGATACAGATCAGTCATGTCGTCGGTGATACCCGTGTTCAGGCGGTTCGCACCCCGTCCGCGCCGCGCGCCTGCGCCCCGAAGTCCGGATGGGCCAGCAGCCAGGCCAGATAGTCCGGGTGGTGGGCCAGCGCGTCGGTGTACGCGGCCACCGCCGTCCGGAGCACCGGCTCCGCCACCGCCGCCGCCGGCGCCTCCGGATGCCAGCCGAACAACAGCCGCCAGCGCAGCGGCGCGCCGGCCAGCCGGCGGGTGACAAGCCCCGCCACCGGGCGGAACGTGGCCTGGCACAGGGCCACCGCGGCGCCCGCGTCCACCAGGTCCAGGGCGGCCCGCACGTCCGTCTCGTAGACCTTCCGGGGGGTGAAGCCGGCGCGTGCGCAGGTGGCGGCGAAGCAGTCGCCGAAGCAACCGTCGCCCGGCGCGGCCACCCACTGCTCCCGCCGCAGGTCCACCAGGTCGATCTCGTCCCGCCCGGCCAGCGGGTGGGTCTGCGGCAGCAGCACGAGGACCGGGTCGACGGCCACCTCCCGCCAGCTCAACCCGAACACCGGCGACGGCGCGGCGTCGCCGCACACGCCGGCCAGGGCGAAGTCGAGCCGGCCGCCGGCCACCATCTGCGCCAGCTCGTCCACCGACCAGGACGCGTACGTGGTGATCTGCGCGTCCGGGCGCTCCGCGGCGAGCCGGTGCACGAGCCGGCCCAGGATCGGGCTGTTCACCCCACCGAACCGGTAGCGGCGCAGCGGGTCGCCCGCGCCGGCCATCCGGGCCGCCTCGTCCTGGAGGCCCTTCATCGCCGGCAGCAGCACCCGGGCCCGGTCCAGCACCAGCTCGCCCAGCGCGGTGGGCCGGGCGCCCCGGCGGTCCCGCTCGAACAGCGGCCCGCCGAGGACCCGCTCGATCCGCTGGAGCTGGGCGGTCAGCGCCGGCTGGGCCAGGCCGAGCAGGGAAGCCGCCTTGGTGACGCTGCCCGTCTCGGCGATCGCGCACACCACCCGCAGGTGTCGCAGCTCCAGATTCATACCGTGACGGTAGGACCACGAACGGGTGTCCGGGAAGGGGTGGATCGGCTCAGGCGTCCCGGCGATGCTCCAGGTCCGCCAGGCGGGTACGCCGCCCGGTGACCGCATCGCGCACCTTGTCCAGCACTCCCACCGCCGGCTCGACGATCTTGTTCCAGGGCGGCCGGGCCGGCGTGCCCGGATGCGGCCTGGTGGGCGCCGCCTCCTCGGCGATCTCCCACCGGTTGCCCAGCCGGATCAGCTCCGCGTCGCTTGCCACCTCCCGCAGCGGGGTGACGAGCGCGGCGACCCGGCCCACGTGCCGGCGTACCCGCTCGGTCACGTCCGCGACCGCGGCGTCGTCCGAACCGGACAGTCCCTTCAGCGCGGCGAGCAGGGCGGCATCCGCCTCGATCTCGCGCGTGACAAGCTCGCCGCTCTCCGGCACCGCGGCGCGGGCGGCGGGGAACAGGTACTGCTCCTCGGCCGAGAGGTGCCGGGACACGGCGGCGGTGAGCACGTCGAGCACCCGGCGGCGGCCGGCCGGGTCCAGCCCCGGCTCGGTCACCCGGTCGGCCAGGTCGAGCAGGGTGCGGTGCTCGGCGTCCACCAGGTCGGCCATGCTCCGCCCACCCGGCCGGTAGGCGTCGTCGGCGGCGGGTGGCAGCGGCGGCAGGGGGACGGTCACGGTGCCCTCCTCGTGGTGGCCGGCACGGTTGCCGGATCGATGTTCGGCGTTACCCGCCCGCGCGCCTCGCGAAACCGGTCCGCACCGCGCCCACCGTCGCGACCCGTCCGGCTGGTATAAGGAAGCGATGACGACCTCCTCCCCGCCCCAGCCCGCCGACGAGGTCGTGGACCTCTGCCGGGACCTGCTGCGCATCGACACCACGAACACCGGGGACAACGACACGAGCGTGGGGGAGCGGCGCGCCGCGGAGTACGTCGCGGAGAAACTCGCCGAGGTCGGCGTCGACGCCGAGATCCACGAGTCGGCGCCGGGCCGGGCCAACCTGGTGGCCCGGATCCCGGGCCGCGAGCCGGGCCGGGACGCGCTGCTGGTGCACGGTCATCTCGACGTGGTCCCCGCCGACCCCGACGAGTGGTCGGCGCACCCGTTCTCCGGCGAGATCCGCGACGGCTACCTGTGGGGCCGCGGCGCGATCGACATGAAGGACTTCGACGCCATGGTGCTGGCCGTGGTCCGCGACTGGCAGCGCACCGGCGTCCGGCCCCGCCGCGACGTGGTGCTCGCCTTCACCGCCGACGAGGAGGCCGGCAGCGACTACGGCGCGCACTTCCTGGCCCAGCGCCACCGCGGGCTCTTCGACGGATGCACCGAGGCGATCGGCGAGGTGGGCGGCTTCTCCTACTCCGTCGACGAGTCCCGCCGGCTCTACCTGATCGAGACCGCCGAGAAGGGCATCGACTGGTTGCGCCTGCACGCCCGGGGGCGGCCCGGCCACGGGTCGATGGTGCACGACGACAACGCCGTGACCGCGCTCGCCGAGGCGGTCGCCCGGATCGGCCGGCACCGGTTCCCCGTGGTGATGACCGACACCGTGCGCGCGTTCCTGGCCGAGGTCGGCGACGTGCTCGGCATCGAGATCGACCCGGACGACCCGGAGACCGCGATCGCCAAGCTCGGCCCGATCGCCAACATCATCGGCGCCACCGTCCGCAACACCGCCAACCCGACCCGGTTGGCCGCCGGCTACAAGGACAACGTCATCCCCGGCCGGGCCACCGCCACCATCGACTGCCGCAGCCTGCCCGGGCAGAGCGAGGAGCTGGAGCGGCAGCTCCGGGAGCTGGTCGGGCCGGACATCGCCATCGAGTACGTCCAGCGCCAGCCGGCCCTGGAGACCACGTTCGACGGCGACCTGGTGGCACAGATGTCCGCCGCGCTGCGCGCCGAGGACCCGGGCGCGCACCCGGTGCCGTACATGCTGTCCGGTGGCACCGACGCCAAGGCGTTCTCCGCGCTCGGCATCCGCTGCTTCGGCTTCGCGCCGCTGCGGCTGCCCGCCGACCTCAATTTCTCCGGCCTGTTCCACGGCATCGACGAGCGGGTCCCGCTGGACGGACTACAGTTCGGCGTGCGGGTTCTCGACCGCTTCCTCCGCAACTGCTGACCGCGCCCGCCGCGGCGCCGCCCGCGCGGACCTCCCCCATCGCGAAGGGACTGCCTCACATGACCGACCAGCACGGTGAGCTGGACGCCGCCCTCGAACAGGTGATCGACGCGGCCCGCGCCCATCTGGCCGCCGTCCGGGCGGCACAGGGCCGGATCGACGACGATGCCGTGTGGCAGGCGTACGTCGCCTTGAACAACGCCTCCTTCGCCTACGACGAGCGGCTGCTCGACGCGTTCGGCGAGGTGACACCCTGGGACGTGGAGTCGATCGACCCGGACGAGGCCGACGAGCGTTTCGGCGCGGTCGAGGGCGGCGAGCCCACCGACCCGCACCCGCGGGTGATCTCGGTGCGGCAGCGGCGCGACTACCGGGTGCCGAGCGTCGCGGCCCTGCTCCGGGTCGCCGAGGTGGCCCGCCGGGAGGGCACCCCGGAGGACGACGAGCCGGCACCGGTGGAGGGGGTCGGCGAGGCGGTGCTGGAACTGCTGCAGAGCGGTGACGGCTCGCTGTCCGCGCTCGACGTGCCCGAGCTGGAGCCGCTCGACGGCGTGGTCATGGTCAGCGAGGTCGGCACCCCGGTCGACCTGGAGTCGTTCGACGACGACGACCCGGTCGGCCCGTTCCAGCCGGCCGTCGACGACCGGCTGGTCGGCCGCCTCGACGAGCACCCGTTCCTGGACCTCGACGAGGAGCACGACCACGCCCACTAGGCCGTGACCGTCCCGGGGCCGCACCGCGCGGCGCGGCCCCGGGACGGACCGGCGTCAGTACGACAGGCCCGGCTGCGGCTTGTTCACCACGCGGCGGCGCAGCATCACCTGCCGCGTGCCGTCCCGGTAGAGCCGCACCCGGGCCAGCTCCCACCCGGAGAACTCCGCCTGGATCGCCAGTTGCGCCGCGGCGGTCAACCGATCGACATTCGAGGGCAACCGCAGCGGCGCGTATTCGTAGTCCATGTCCCCTATGCTGCCCAGCTCGCGGGCCCTCCGCCACCCCCGGCGGTGACCCGGATCGCTCCGGCGGGTCAGCCGTCGCGCTCGGGGTAGCCGACCGGCACCGCGGAGACGTCGTCGAGCGCGGTGACGATCTCATCCGGCAACGTCATCCGCTCCACCTGGAGCGCGCCGAGGAGCTGCCCGACGGTGCGGGCGCCGAGGATCGGCGCGGTGACGCCGGGTCGGTCCCGGACCCAGGCCAACGCCACCTCCGTCGGCGACACGCCGAGCCCGCCGGCGGCGATGGCCACCGCCTCCACGATGCTCGAGCAGCGGGGCTCCAGGTAGGTGGCCACGAAGCGCTCGAAGTGCGGCGACACCGCCCGGGAGTCCGCCGGCCGGCCGTTGCGGTACTTGCCGGTCAGCACCCCCCGGCCCAGCGGCGACCAGGGCAGCACGCCCAGCCCCATCCCGGCGCAGGCCGGCAGCACCTCACGCTCGATGCCGCGCTCCAGCAGCGAATACTCCACCTGGGCGGCGACCACCGGGGCGCGCCCCGGCCAGGCGGCCTGCCAGGCGGCGGCCCGGGCGGTCTGCCAGCCGGAGAAGTTCGACACGCCGACATAGCGGGCCTTCCCGCTGGACACGGCGTGGTCCAAAGCCGAGAGCGTCTCCTCCAGGGGCGTGTCCGGGTCGTACCCGTGCACCTGCCAGAGGTCGACGTGGTCGGTGCCGAGCCGGCGCAGCGAGGCGTCGAGCGTGCGCAGCAGGTGCCCGCGCGAGCCGTCCCGGCGCCGGCCGCTGCCCGGCCGCAGCCCCGCCTTGGTGGCGATGAGCATCTCGTCGCGGTCGACCAGGCTGCCCAGCAGGGAGCCGATCACCGCCTCGGCGTCGCCGTCGGCGTACACGTCGGCGGTGTCGACGAGGTTGCCGCCCGCGTCGAGGTAGCTCTTGAGCTGGGCCGCCGCGTCGTCGGCGTCGGTGTCCCGTCCCCAGGTCATGGTGCCGAGCGCGAGCCGCGAAACCGCCAGCCCGCTTCGGCCGAGCGGTCGCTGTTGCATGCGTGAACCTTATTTCGAACCTGGTGTCACGGGATATCCTCGCCGCAGTCAACTTCCCGCGCGACCGCAGAGCGGTGTGACGTGTTCGGGCGAGCCGGTGGTCGGTGGCGTCACCGGCATTGCGTAACCTGATGCGACCTGTGGTGCGGACGGTGGGAGGACCATTGCGACTCGGGCTCAGCCTCGGATACCAGACGGCGTGGAGCACGCCTGCGGACCACCTGGCGCTCGCCCAGGAGGCGGACCGGCTCGGCTACTCGGTGGTGTGGGCCGCGGAGGCCTACGGCTCCGACTCGCCGAGCATGCTGGCCTGGATGGCCGGGCAGACGGAGCGGATCGACGTCGGCGCCGCGGTCATGCAGATCCCCGCCCGCACCCCGGCGATGACCGCGATGACGGCCGCGACCATCGACACCCTCTCCGGCGGCCGGTTCCGGCTCGGCCTCGGCGTCTCCGGCCCCCAGGTCTCCGAGGGCTGGCACGGCGTCCGGTTCGCCAAGCCGTTGGCCCGCACCCGGGAGTACGTCGACATCGTCAAGCTGGCGGTCGCCCGCAAGGAGGTCGCGTACGACGGCGAGCACTACACGCTGCCGCTGCCGGGCGGCCCGGGCAAGGCGTTGCGGCTGGGCTTCCGTCCGCCGCGCGAGCACATCCCGATCTACCTGGCCGCGGTCGGCCCGAAGAACCTGGAGCTGGCCGGCGAGATCGCCGACGGCTGGTTGGCCGTCTTCTACGCCCCGGAGTTCGCCGAGGAGCAGCTCGCCTCGGTCCGGGCCGGGCGGGCGCGGGCCGGCCGGGAGCTGGCCGGCTTCGACGTGGTCCCGTCGGTGCCGGTGGTGGTCGGTGACGACGTCGCCACCTGCGCCGAGCTGGTCCGCTGGTACGCCGCGCTCTACGTCGGCGGGATGGGCAGCCGCGAGCAGAACTTCTACAACCAGCTCGCCATCCGGATGGGCTACGGCGACGCGGCCCGCGAGGTGCAGGATCACTACCTGGCGAAGCGGCAGCGTGCCGCGGCGGCGGCGGTGCCGATGGAGTTCATCGACCGCACCTCGCTGCTCGGCCCGAAGGAGCGCATCGCCGAGCGGATGCGGGAGTACGCCGCCGCGGGCGTGACCACGCTGTCGGTGACGCTGTTCGTGGCCGACCGGGACAGCGGCGTGCAGACGCTGCGCACCGTCGCCGAGGCCCTCGACCTGTCCGGGGTCGGCGAGTGACCTGGGTCGAGGCCATCGTCCTGGGCATCGTCCAGGGGCTGACGGAGTTCCTGCCGGTGTCGTCGTCGGGGCACCTGCGGATCACCTCGGCCATCTTCTTCGGCCGGGACGCGGGCGCGTCGTTCACCGCGGTGACCCAGCTCGGCACCGAGGCCGCCGTGCTCATCTACTTCTTCAAGGACATCTGGCGGATCGTCCGGACCTGGTGCCTCGGCCTGGTCGACCGCTCGGTGCGCTCCAGCCTCGACTACCGGATGGGCTGGTACGTCATCGTCGGCACCATCCCGATCGGGATCCTGGGGCTGCTCTTCAAGGACCAGATCCGCACCGCCGGCCGGAACCTCTACCTGATCTCCTTCACGCTGATCTTCTTCGCCCTCGTGCTCGCGTTCGCCGAATACTGGGGGCGGCAGACCCGCACGTTGGAGAACTTCCGGATGCGTGACGGCGTGGCGATGGGTCTGGGCCAGGCCATGGCGCTGATCCCGGGCGTCTCCCGCTCGGGCGGCACGCTCACCGTCGGCCTGTTCCTCAACCTCACCCGGGAGACCGCGGCGCGGTACTCGTTCCTGCTGGCGATCCCCGCCGTGGTGATCTCCGGCGTGTTCAGCCTGCCGGACGTCTTCGAGCCGTCCGCGCCGGGCACCGCCGCGCCGAGCGTGGCGCAGATGGTGGTCGCCACCGCGATCGCCTTCGCCATCGGGTACGCGGCCATCGCCTGGCTGCTGCGCTACGTCGCGCACCACACGCTGTACCTGTTCGTGATCTACCGGGTGGCGCTCGGCACGCTTGTGCTCTGCCTGCTGCTCACCGGCACCATCAGCGCCACCTGACGTTCCGCGGCACGCCGAAGGCCGGCACCCGCCCGGGGTGCCGGCCTTCGTGGTGTCAGCTGTTCCAGTGCTGGCCGACGAGGTCGGCGGCCTGCTGCTCCCACTGCGCGTACGCGTCCGGGTAGGCGCTGACCTGGACGGTCTGCGCGGCGGCGGTCAGCGGCATGTCCTGCCAGCCGTCGACCTGCTTCAGGCCCTTGAGGAACGCCAGGGTGGAGTATTCGGGGTCGGTGATCTGCTCCGGCGTGCCCCAACCACTGGACGGGCGCTGCTGGAACAGGCCCAGCGAGTCGTGGTCGTTGCGGTCGCCGAGGTGGCCCAGGTTCGTAAGCTTCGACTCCTGCAGGCTGGTGGCGATGGAGATGACCGCGGCCCGCTCGGGCAGGCCGGCCTTCTTCGTCGCCGCGATGATCGCCTTCGCGTTCGCGGTCTGCTCGTCGGTCAGGTCGATCCGGGACTGGGCGCCCTGCACGCCGTGCGGGACGAGCGCGGCGGGGTCGGCCTGCGCGGTGACGGCGACCTCGCGGGCGGTGGGGCTGGTGTCGTGGTGGTTGAGCGGACCCGCGGCGAGGCCACCGGCGACGGTCAGTCCGGCGATGCCGAGGATGCTCTTGCGCAGCATGGTGTTCATGGCGGTAGCTCCATTCGGGGGTCGACACACGCGCCCAAGGGGATTCGGCGTCGTGTGCAAGCACCGTCAGGCGCTCATCAGGTTCGGGGGATCCGACCGGCCACGGGGCGGGGGCCTCGTCGTGGCGGCGGAACCATGTGCAACGACCGGCGACCCGCCGTCATTCCGGCGTCCCGGCAGGCCATTTCCGCTGCTCAGCCGTGCACCCGATATAACGCCCCCGCCCGCCGACCCATTCCCCGGGGGACACCCCCGAACTCCCTAAAACCGAACATAACCCCCAAAAACCCCACCCCTCGCCCGCGCCCCCGACTGACCACCATCCCGCCGCACGGCCTCCTCCACAAACCGCAGCCCGGCCCCCCGGCCCTCAGCCCCGGGCGTCCGGCCCCCAGCCCGGCCCCCAGCCCGGCCCCCGGCCCCGACGTCCGCCCCGGCCCCCGGCTCCGGCCCCCGGCTCCGGCCCCCGGCTCCGGCGTCCGGCTCCGGCGTCCGGCTCCGGCGTCCGGCTTCGGCGTCCGGCTTCGGGTGATCATGAGGTTGGCGGCGGCGGGTTGTCTGGTTTGTCGCCGCCAACCTCATGATCACCCGCACCCCGGCCCTCGGGTGCTGGCGGAGGTGCCCGCCCAGCGTGATCAAGGGGTTCGCGTCGGGTTTGACCACGACTACGCCAAGCCCCTTGATCAGGCGCGCGATCCCGCTCAACCGTCAGCCGGCCTGCCGCCGCCAACCTCACGATCACCCGCCTGCCCCTGAGGGTGGGTGGGCCGAGGCCGGCTCTCGTCGATCTTGGAGTTGGGGTGCCAGAGAATGTCGATTTTGACGTGATATCGGAGGTGCCATAACTCCAAGATCGACGTGACCATCGGAGGTCTTGGCGGGACACGGCCCCAGGAGGGGGCCGGGCTGCGGGGCTCTTTGGCTTGCGGCGTGTGAGAAGGCTGTGGAGAACGTGACGAATTGCCGCACGCGGTTGCGCGGGTGCACACCTCGGCCGGACCGGCGTGCTGAACCCGGCGGTGAAGACCGTCCGCCTTGTCGCGCCCACGGAATGGCAACCGGTCTTCGGGTCAACGGAGCGGAAGGGCGTGCCGTTCGGCGCCTGTGGTGGTGGGACGGGGTGCGGGGGGTGGGCACGGCCTAGGGTGGGGGCGTGGCGACCCTTCTGCTTCTGCGACACGGCCGGACCACCGCTAACGCCGACGGCGGACTGGCCGGCCGGCAACCGGTCGAG
The DNA here is from genome assembly GCF_056150385.1 of Micromonospora marincola. NCBI lineage: Bacteria > Bacillati > Actinomycetota > Actinomycetes > Micromonosporales > Micromonosporaceae > Micromonospora > Micromonospora marincola. Next base: position 36,836 of record NZ_JAXCFT010000012.1, read on the forward strand.
CTGGACGACACCGGGCGGGCCCAGGCCACCGCGGTCGGTGCGCGCCTCGCCGGGCTGCCGCTCGCGGCGGTGGTGACCAGTCCGCTGATCCGCTGCCGGCAGACCCTGGAGCTGGCGCTGCCCGGAGCCGAGCCGGTGGTCGAGGACGGGTTGATCGAGTGCGGCTACGGCACCTGGGAGGGGCAGGCGCTGAAGAAGCTGGCCAAGGAGCCGCTCTGGCCGGTGGTCCAACAGCACCCGAGCGCCGCGGCCTTCCCGGAGGGGGAGTCGATGGCGGGGATGTCGGCGCGGGCGGTCGCGGCGGTACGGGCGTGGGACGCGCGGGTCACCGCCGAGCACGGGCCCGAGGCGGTCTGGTTGGCGTGCAGCCACGGTGACGTGATCAAGGCCATCGTGGCGGACGCGCTCGGCGTACACCTGGATCTTTTTCAGCGGATCGTGGCCGACCCGGCGTCGGTGACGGCGATCCGCTACACGTCGCTGCGACCGTTCCTGGTCCGGCTCAACGACACCGGCGGCGACCTGTCGGCGCTGGTCCCGCCGCCGGGCAAGCGTCGCCGGCGGGCGGCCCGGGGCACCGAGTCGGACGCCGCGGTGGGTGGTGGCGCGGGGACGGCCCGGTGAGCCGGGCCGTCGCGACCGCTGGCGGCGGGTGCGGCGGGGCGCGTTGCGCTCTGGGCGGATTCGGCGTCGGTGGGCTGCGCGGTGCTTCCGCGCGCCGGATAGGGTCGTGGGTATGACGCACCAGGTGCACGCCTTCGAGCCGCCGGAGCGGTTCGTCGCCGGAACGGTCGGCCCGCCGGGGGAGCGCACGTTCTTCCTCCAGGCGCGTGGCGGCGGCCGGCTGGTCAGCGTCGCGCTGGAGAAGGTCCAGGTGTCGCTGCTCGCCGAGAAGCTTGAGGAGCTGCTCGCCGAGGCGCAACGCCGGTTCGGGGTGAAACTGCCGGAGGCCGCGCCTGTGGTGCTCGGCGACAACGAGCCGCTCGACACCCCGGTCGACGAGGAGTTCCGGGTCGGCACGCTGGGCCTGGCCTTCGACGTGGACACCGCCACCGTGGTGATCGAGGCGATCGCCGTCGGCGAGGCGGAGGTCGAGGTCGAGCTGGGCGACGCGGACGACGACGTCGAGGTCGAGGTCGAGGTCGACGAGGAGCCGGACGAGCCGGACGAGGACCTCGACCGGCTCCGGGTGCGGCTGACGCCCGAGGCGACCCGCGAGTTCATCGAACGCGCCAAGCGGGTGGTAAACGCCGGCCGGCCGCCCTGCCCGCTCTGTGGTCAGCCGCTCGACCCGGCCGGCCACCTCTGCCCCCGGCACAACGGCTATCACCGGTGACGTCGTCGGAGTTGCAGCCCCGACAGGACGGCGCCGAGGCGCTGCGGCTGCTCGCCGACGGTGAGCTGACCCTGGAGGGGCGGCTCGTCGACGCCTCCAACACCACGCTTCGCGGTGTCATCACCCTCGGCGAGGTCAGCGCGCACTGCGTCTACAAGCCGGTGCGTGGCGAGCGCCCGCTCTGGGACTTCCCGGACGGCACGCTCGCCGGCCGGGAGGTCGCCGCCTATCTCGTCTCCCGGGCCACCGGGTGGGACCTGGTGCCGCCGACCGTGCTGCGCGACGGCCCGTTCGGTCCCGGCTCCTGCCAGCTCTGGATCGACGAGCCGGCCGACGCCGAGCCGCTCGTCGGCTTCGTGCCGGCCGAGTCGGTGCCGCCGCGCTGGTTCCCGATCGCCGCGGCGCGCGACGACGACGGCGCGGCCTACGCGCTGGCGCACGCGGACGACCCGCGGCTCGCCCGGCTCGCCGTTCTCGACGCCGTGATCAACAACGCCGACCGCAAGGGCGGGCACGTGCTCGTCGGCGCGGACGACCGCATCTACGGCGTGGACCACGGCGTCAGTTTCCACGTCGAGGAGAAGCTGCGTACGGTGCTGTGGGGCTGGGCCGGGCGCCTGCTCCCACCGGACGCGGTGGAGGTGCTCGACGGCCTGGTCGGCCTTCTCCGCGGCGCGCTCGGCGAGGAATTGGCCGACCATCTCACCATCGGCGAGGTCGCCGCGGTGGCGGCGCGGGTGGAGCGGCTGCGCGACACCGGCCGGTTCCCGCTGCCCCCGGAGGAGTGGCCGGCCATGCCCTGGCCGCCGATGTGAACCGCTGTCGCGTTGATCACCCGTGGGGCGGCACCCGCGTGTCTGACGGATCGTTAGGCTGGCGGACATGGAGTCTTGGGCGGGACACGAGGTGCCACGGCTGCCGGGTACGGGCGCGCCACTGAGGTTGTACGACTCGGCGCGACAGGGGCTCCACCCCAGCTGGCCCGACGGCGTCGCCTCGATGTACGTCTGCGGCATCACCCCGTACGACGCCACCCACCTCGGGCACGCCGCCACCATGATCACCTTCGATCTGGTGCAGCGGATGTGGCGCGACGCCGGCCTGACCGTGAGCTACGTGCAGAACGTCACCGACATCGACGACCCGCTGCTGGAGCGCGCCGAGCGCGACGGCGAGGACTGGAAGGTCCTGGCCATGCGGGAGACCGCGCTGTTCCGCGAGGACATGGAGGCGCTGCGGATGATCCCGCCGGCGCACTACGTCGGCGCGGTCGAGTCGATCCCCGACATCGCCGACAAGGTGCTCGTGCTGCTCAAGGACGGCGCGGCGTACCGGCTCGACGACGGCACCGGCGACGTCTACTTCGACATCTCCGCCGCCCCGGCGTTCGGCTACGAGTCCAACCTGTCCCGCGCCGAGATGCTGGAGATCTTCCCGGAGCGCGGCGGCGACCCGGAGCGGGCCGGCAAGCGCGACCCGCTCGACCCGCTGCTGTGGCGCGGCGCCCGCGACGGCGAGCCGTCCTGGCCCGGAGGCGAGCTGGGCCCGGGCCGCCCCGGCTGGCACATCGAGTGCACGGTCATCGCGCTGAACCTGCTCGGCGACCGGATCTCCGTGCAGGGCGGCGGCAACGACCTGATCTTCCCGCACCACGAGTGCTCCGCCGCGCACGCCGAGCGGCTGACCGGCGCGGCGCCGTTCGCCGACCACTACGTGCACGCCGGCATGATCGGCCTGGACGGCGAGAAGATGTCGAAGTCGAAGGGCAACCTGGTCTTCGTCTCCCGCCTGCGGGCCGACCGGGTCGACCCGATGGCGGTGCGGCTGGCCCTGCTCACCGGCCACTACCGCAGCGACCGGACCTGGACCGACGAGTTGCTCGCCGAGGCGCTGCGGCGGCTGGACCGTTGGCGGCGGGCCGCCGCCGCGCCGTCCGGCCCGTCGGGCGAGGCGCTGCTGGCCGGGGTACGCGAACGCCTCGCCGACGACCTCGACACCCCCGGCGCACTGGCGGTGGCCGACGCCTGGGCCGAGCGCACGCTAGCCGGTGACGGCGCCGACGCGACCGCCCCCCGCCTGTTCGCCGACACCGTCGACGCCCTCCTCGGCATCCGCCTGTAAGGAGGGGGCCCTTGTTAACGCTTTCGGTAGAGGCGGGGCCCCTTCTTAACGCGTGGTAGCGCTCAGCCGAGGACGAGGCCCGGGTCCGGGTCCGGGTCGGGGGCCGGCGCGGGGATCTTGTACTCCTCGGTGAGCGTGGTCATCGGGCCGGGCCAGGTGGCCTGCGCGACCTCGATGGGCTTGCGCCGCTCGTCGTACGCGACGTGCAGCAGGTGCAGCACAGGGGTGTCCGGGCGGATCTGGAGGATCTCGGCCTCCTCCCGGCTGGGCTGGCGGGCGCTTATCGTGTCGGCCGCGGTGACGTACCGCCGGCCGGTGGCCTCCTCGGCCTCCTGGTAGAGCGGCCGGCCGAACGCCTCGGCCCGTTCCAGGGAGGTGCCGGCGGTGTCGGCGGGCAGGAACCAGGAGGCGCCGACCTCGACCGGGGAGTCGTCGGTGCGGACCAGGTGCCGCCGGCAGAGCAGTTCGGTGCCGTCGGTGACGCCGAAGACGTCGGCGACCTCGGGCGGGGCGGCGGCGCGACCGACCGAGACGAGGTGCTGGCGGTATCGGGCGGCCAGGTCGGTGTGGTAGCCGCGGAAGCCGCCGTACCGGCCCCGGGCGAGGCGGTTGAGCCGGCGCCGGGTGCCCCGGACGTACGTACCGGAGCCGGGTTTGGTGATCAGGATGCCCTCGACGCGGAGCTGGTCGACGGCGCGTTGGACGGTCTGCTTCGCGACGCCGAACATCTCGGCGATGGCCGGGATGGACGGCAGCCGCTCGCCCGGCCCCCAGTCGCCGCGGCGCACCTGCGCCTTGAGCTGCGCGGCGATCTGCCGGTGCGGGAACTCGGCCGCGCCCGGGTTGATCTGCATACCCGCCTCCTCAGAACAGCTAGGTTCCTAGGATGCCCTAGAGGGCGTGACGGCGCCACCCCGGACACGCGGAAGGCCGGGCCCGACGAGGACCCGGCCTTCGAGGAAGCGGACTACCAGGAACCGGCGGTGGGGCCGGCGGAACCGCCCCGACGGCGCAGGTACTTCTCGAACTCCTGGGCGATCTCGTCGCCGGTCAACGGGGTGATGCCGGCGTCGCCGACGCGCTCCTCCAGCTCACGCACGTACTCGCCCAGCTCGGCGTCCTGCTCGGCGGCGCTGCGCACCCGCTGCTCCCACTCGGCGGCCTCCTCGGCCAGGTCGGCCATCGGCACCGGCAGGTCGAGCACCTCCTCGACCCGGTGCAGCAGCGCCAGGGTCGCCTTCGGGCAGGGCGGGTTGTTGGCGTAGTGCGGCACGTGCACCCAGAACGACACCGCGTCGACCTCGGCCCGGGAGCTGGCGTCGTGCAGCACCCCGACGATGCCGGTCGGGCCGTCGTAGCGGGTGGGGGTGAGCTGGTAGCGCCGGGCCGCGTCGGCGTCCGACGCGCTGCCGCTGATCGGCAGCGGCCGAGTGTACGGCACGTCGGCCAGCAGCGCGCCGAGCAGCACCACCCGTTCGACCTCCAGGCTGTGGCAGATCTCCAGCACCTGCTCGCAGAAGGTGCGCCAGCGCATGCTCGGCTCGATGCCGCGGATCAGCACCACGTCCCGCTCGGTGCCCTCCGGGCTGGCCACCATGAAGCGCGTCGTGGGCCACTCCACCCGCCGGGTCTCCCCGTCGGCCATCGTGATGGTCGGCCGGCTCACCTGGAAGTCGTAGAACTCCTCCGGATCCAGCTCGGTCACCTGCCGGGCCTGCCATACCTGCTCCAGGTGTTCCACGGCGGCGGTGGAGGCGTCCGCGGCGTCGTTCCAGCCCTCGAAGGCCGCGATGGCGACCGGTGAGCGCAGAACCGGCAGCCCGTCGAACTCGGTCACGCCGTCACCTCACCCTGCTCGTCCGGAGCGGCGCTGCCCCGTCGCACGGTCGCATCCCTGATGTCCTTCACGTCCGCCAGCCTACGTGCCGCCGCCGGAGCCGGCCCGTCGGCCGCGCCGGTCGCCCGGCCCGACCACCCGGTCGAAGCGGATGAAAGGTACGCGGTGATTCAGCCGACAGTATGTGGGAAGGGGCGGTTGGGGCGCCCTCCGCGTACGGCGGCGCACTAGCCTGGACCTGTGTCTACTTCGTTGCGCGACCTGCTGGCGGACCGGATCCTCATCGCCGACGGGGCGATGGGGACGATGCTCCACGCGGCCGACCTGACCCTGAACGACTTCGACGGCCTCGAGGGCTGCAACGAGATCCTCAACGTCACCCGGCCGGACGTGGTCCGTGGGGTGCACGACGCCTACCTGGCCGCCGGCGCGGACTGCGTGGAGACCAACACGTTCGGCGCCAACCTGCCCAACCTCGCCGAGTACGGCATCGCCGACCGGATCCGGGAGCTGTCCGAGGCGGCGGCGCGGATCGCCCGGGAGGCCGCGGACGCGTACGCCACGCCGGAGCGGCCCCGCTTCGTGCTCGGGTCGATGGGGCCGGGCACGAAGCTGCCGACCCTTGGCCACGCGAGCTACGCCTCGCTGCGTGACGCGTACCAGGAGAGCGCCATCGGCCTGATCGCCGGCGGCGTGGACGCGCTGATCATCGAGACCTGCCAGGACCTGCTCCAGGTCAAGGCCGCGGTGGTCGGTTCGAAGCGGGCCCGCGACGCCGCCGGCCGGGACGTGCCGATCATCTGCCAGGTGTCCATGGAGACCACCGGCACGATGCTGCTGGGCAGCGAGATCGGCGCGGCGCTGACCGCGATCGAGCCGCTCGGGGTCGACGTGATCGGGCTCAACTGCTCCACCGGCCCGGCCGAGATGGGCGAGCACATGCGCTACCTGTCCCGGCACTCGCGCCTGCCGGTGTCGGTGATGCCGAACGCCGGCCTGCCGGTGCTGACCGCCGACGGGGCCTACTTCCCGCTCGGCCCGCAGGAGATGGCCGACGCGCTGGAGCAGTTCGTCGACGACTACGGCGTCGGGCTGATCGGTGGCTGCTGCGGCACCACGCCGGAGCACATCCGGGTGCTCGTGGAGCGGCTGGGCGGGCGTCGCCCGGTGGCCCGGGCGCCGGAGCCGGAAGCCGGTGTCTCCTCGATCTACCACCACGTGCCGTTCGCCCAGGACGCCAGCGTCCTGATGGTGGGGGAGCGCACCAACGCCAACGGCTCGAAGGCGTTCCGCGACGCGATGCTCGCCGCCGACTGGCAGGCCTGCGTGGAGATCGCCCGCAACCAGGCCCGGGACGGCTCGCACCTGCTCGACCTCTGCGTCGACTACGTCGGCCGCGACGGCACGCAGGACATGCGGGAGCTGGCCGGCCGGTTCGCCACCGCGTCCACCCTGCCGATCGTGCTTGACTCCACCGAGCCGGCGGTGATCGAGGCGGGGCTGGAGATGCTCGGCGGTCGCTGCGTGGTCAACTCGGTGAACTTCGAGGACGGCGACGGCCCCGACTCCCGCTACGCGCGGGTCATGCCGGTGGTCAAGGAGCACGGCGCCGCCGTCGTGGCGCTGCTCATCGACGAGGAGGGCCAGGCCCGCACCCGGGAGTGGAAGGTACGGGTGGCCAGCCGGCTGATCGACGACCTGACCGGCCGGTGGGGGCTGCGCCGGGCGGACATCCTGATCGACGCGCTGACGTTCCCGATCGCCACCGGCCAGGAGGAGACGCGCCGCGACGGCATCGAGACGATCGAGGCGATCCGGGAGATCACCGCCCGCTATCCGGGGGTCAACTTCACCGCCGGCATCTCGAACGTGTCGTTCGGGCTGAACCCGGCGGCCCGGCAGGTGCTCAACTCGGTGTTCCTGCACGAGTGCGTCCAGGCCGGCCTGACCTCGGCCATCGTGCACGCCAGCAAGATCCTGCCGATGACGAAGATCCCGGATGCGCAGCGCGAGGTGGCGCTGGACCTGGTATACGACCGCCGCCGTGAGGGCTACGACCCGGTGCAGCGGTTCATCGAGGTCTTCGAGGGCGTCGACGCGGCCTCGGCGCGGGCCACCCGCGCCGAGGAGTTGGCCGCGTTGCCGCTTGAGGAGCGGCTCAAGCGCCGGATCATCGACGGCGAGCGCAACGGCCTGGAGGCCGACCTGGACACCGCGATGGCGCAGGGGCGCACGCCGCTGTCCATCATCAACGACCTGCTGCTCGACGGCATGAAGGTGGTCGGTGAGCTGTTCGGCTCGGGCCAGATGCAGTTGCCGTTCGTACTCCAGTCCGCCGAGGTGATGAAGACCGCGGTGGCCTACCTGGAGCCGCACATGGAGAAGGCCGACGACGACGGAAAGGGCCGGATCGTCCTTGCCACGGTGAAGGGCGACGTGCACGACATCGGCAAGAACCTGGTCGACATCATCCTGTCCAACAACGGCTACGACGTGGTGAACATCGGCATCAAGCAGCCGATCACCGCGATCCTGGACGCGGCCGAGGAGCACCGGGCCGACGCCATCGGCATGTCCGGCCTGCTGGTGAAGAGCACGGTCATCATGAAGGAGAACCTGGCCGAGATGGCCACGCGTGGCGTCGCCGAGCGGTGGCCGGTGCTGCTCGGCGGGGCGGCGCTGACCCGGGCGTACGTGGAGGACGACCTGCGGTCGATCTACCCGGGCCAGGTGCACTACGCCCGGGACGCGTTCGAGGGGCTGTCCCTGATGGACCGGGTGATGGCGGCCAAGCGGGGTGGCGCGCCGGTAATCGACCCGGAGCGGGAGGCGGCGCTGGCGGCCCGGCGGGAGCGGCGGGAGCGGCAGCGGGCGCAGGTCCGGGAGGCGCTGCCCGAGCTGGACGACGCCTCGGTCCGCTCCGACGTGGCGCCGGACGCCACGGTGCCCACACCGCCGTTCTTCGGCACCCGGGTGGTCAAGGGCGTGCCGCTCGCGGACTACGCGGCGCTGCTCGACGAGCGGGCCACGTTCCTGGGGCAGTGGGGGCTGCGGGGCGCCCGTGGCGGTCAGGGCCCGTCGTACGAGGAGTTGGTGGAGACCGAGGGCCGGCCGCGGCTGCGCTACTGGCTGGACCGGCTCATCGCCGACCAGGTGCTGGAGGCGGCCGTGGTCTACGGCTACTTCCCGGCCTACTCCGAGGGCAACGACCTGGTGGTGCTTGACGAGAACGGGCACAGCGAGCGCGCCCGGTTCTCCTTCCCCCGGCAGCGGCAGGAGCGCCGGCTGTGCCTGGCCGACTTCTTCCGGCCCAAGGGCGACCAGCTCGACGTGGTGGCCATGCAGCTCGTCACCGTCGGGCAGCCGATCAGCGAATACACGGCGAAGATGTTCGCCGCGAACGAATACCGCGACTACCTGGAGGTGCACGGCTTGTCGGTGCAGCTCACCGAGGCGCTCGCGGAGTACTGGCACCGGCGGATCCGGTCCGAGCTGGTGCTGCCGGGTGGGCGTACGGTCGCCGAGGACGATCCGGCCGACCTGGCCGGCCTGCTGCGCACCGACTACCGGGGCTGCCGCTACGCGTTCGGCTATCCGGCCTGCCCGGACCTGGAGGATCGGGCGAAGGTGGTGGGGTTGCTCGGCGCGGAGCGAATCGGGGTGGAGTTGTCGGAGGAGTTCCAGCTCGTGCCGGAGCAGGCCACCGACGCTATCGTGGTCCACCACCCGGACGCGAACTACTTCAACGCCAAATAGCCCGCGCTTGATCCACTCCACCACGGCGAGGTGGCGGTATCCCGCCCGCCCGGATGGCGCCACTTCCCCGAGCTGGTGTGGATCAAGCGGCACTGCCAGGCATTGCCCCGCGAGTTGGGCAGCCCGGTCAGCTAGACGGGTCACCACCTGAGGCTAGAACCCCGGGCGGAAGCCTGATCCAGCTACGTCAGCGGACCCCACTCCATTTTCGAGGTGGCGGCATCCCGACCGCCCAAAATCTGGCGTGGGCCGAGGGTGGACACGGCGTGCGGCGCGCGAGGCCATCGGCACCTGACGGAGAGCTTTTGTCCCATCGGCGCCGGGTCTGCGTCACCCGGAAGGGTTTTCGCGTCCTCTTCCGGTTATGTGAGCATGTGTCTGGTTCTAGCGTGAAGGCGCACGCCAGCGGAAGGTGTGACCCGATCGAGAGGCCATGACCATGCCCGACATCTCGCGTCGAAAGCTGCTCCAGGCGACCGCCGCCGTGGGTGCCGGGGCGGTCGTCGCCCCGGCCGTGTTCACCGGGGCCGCCCAGGCGACGACCGGCACCGACGGCTCCGGAGCACCCATCTGGGCCGAGTGCCCGCCGGTGGAACTGACCGGGCGGATCGTGCGCTTCGGTGATCCCGACTACCCGACCGCGAGCGTCGGCTGGGACGAGTTGTTCGTGCACAACCCGCTCGTCATCGTGTTCGCGCAGAACACCCAGGACGTGGTGAACGCCCTCGCCTGGTCCCGGCAGAACAACGTCGCGCTGCGGGTCCGCAGCGGCCGGCACAGCCTCGAAGGCTGGTCCAACGTGGACAACGGCATCGTGATCGACGTCAGCGAGTTGAAGTCGGCCGACATCGACCGGGCCGCGCTCACCGCGCGGGTCGGCGCCGGGCTCAACCAGTTGGAGGCGGTCACCACGCTCGCCCAGCAGGGGCTCGCGGTGACGACCGGTACGGAGGGGAGCGTGGGCCTGTCCGGCGCGACCCTGGGCGGGGGTTTCGGCTTCCTCACCCGCTGGCTCGGCATGGCCTGCGACAGCCTGATCGGAGCGGAGATCGTCGTCGCGTCCGGGGCGAACGGCGCCAGGGCGATCGAGGTGGATCTGAGGAACCGCGCGGACCTGCTCTGGGCGTTGCGCGGGGCGGGTAACGGCAACTTCGGCATCGTCACATCGCTCACCTACCGGGTGGCCCCGCTGCGTAGCGTCGCCTACCTTCAGGCGACCTGGTCCGGCCTGGACGACCTGCGGGGCGTCTTCGACAGGTGGCAGCGCAGCGCGCCGTTCACCGACGTCCGCCTCGGCACCCAACTGGAGATCCACAAGTCGCAGATCCTGCTGTTCGGCGTACTCGCCGAGGGCACCGACGCGGAGATCAGGAAGCTGCTGGAGCCGGTCCTGTCGGTGGGCGGCCCGCAGGTCACCGTGCAGATCGGCGGGTGGGGGGAGGTCTACGCCGGGTTCCAGGTGCCGATCGAGGACGAGCCCGCGAACTGGAAGTTCTTCTCCCAGTTCACCCGCCGGCCGTTCCCGCCCGAGGCGATCGAGATCATCCGCTCGTTCATGGCGGTGGCGCCCACCGACGACAGCAACTTCTTCACCCAGGCGTTCGGCGTCGGCGCGCAGGCGATGCAGCCGCTCGGTGGTTCGGCGTTCCCGCACCGCGACGCGATCTTCTACTCCGAGCCGGGCGCGGGCTGGGGGACCCGGGGCGTGCCGGACAGCGGCGACGCCCTCACCCCGGCCGCCCAGGCGTGGATCGCCGAGTTCAGTCAGGCGCTCCGCCCGTACGTGGACGGTGCCTACGTCAACGTGCCCAACATCGGCATGCAGGAGTGGGAGACCGCGTACTGGGGGCCGAACGTCGAGCGCCTGCGCCGGATCAAGGCGGTGTACGACCCGCACAACGTCTTCCAGTACGAGCAGAGCATCCCGCCCGCGTCGTGCTGACCTAACCGGCGGTGCGGAGGATGTCGCGGGCCTGTTCGGCGGCGCGGGTGATGCTCTCGCTGATGAAGTCGAGGAAGCGGGCGATGTTCTCCAGGCGGGCGGCGGCCGGGGTGTCGGCGCCGAGCAGGGCGACGCCTTGGCGGGCGACGGCGACGAGCTGGTCGTTGGCCCGCGCGCTGGCGATGGTCGCCTGGTAGAAGAGGTCGTCGTCGACGACGTAGCGCTCCCGCCGGCCGTCGCCGTGTTCCCGGCGGACCAGGCTCTGGCTTTCCAGGAAGGCGATCGCCTTGGAGACCGAGGCGGGGCTGACCTGGAGTCGCCGGGTGAGGTCGGCGGCGGTGAGGCTGCCCGCGTCGGTGGTGAACAGGCAGGTCAGGACCCGGGCTGCCATGGTCGGCAGGCCCGAGGCCATGAGGACGGTGGTCAGGGTTTCGGCGTACTCGGTGATGGCGTCGGCGTCGCGGGGGAGCGGGCCCGAGGCGCGGGGGGCGGTGGTCGCGCGCCGCCGGGCGCGGCGCTCGGTGGCGCGGTGGGCCAGGTCGGCGCGGTAGGCGGTGGGACCGCCGTTGCGCATCACCTCCCGCGTGATGGTCGAGGTCGGTCGGTCGAGGCGGCGGGCGATCTCCGCGTAGGCGAGGCTGTCGGCCAGCCCGGACGCGATCCGCTGCCGCTCCTGCTGGGTGAGCCTGCCTCCGGGCATCGTGGTCCCCTTTCCGTCGCCATCCCGGGGAACCATAGCCTTCATCGTCATCCATTGCAACGCAGGTCGTCCGTATCGTTGCGTTCGATCCAGGGTCGCCGCAACGAATGCAAGTGTCTGAGCTGCGTGAACGCCGCGTAAGTGCAACGAGCATATTGTAGCAATGTGGAAAGCAACGTAGCGTTTCGCGTGTAAGAAACGCGCGACGAAACGCCGGGAGAGCACGATGCAGACCTTCGCCACCCCCGCCCCGATCTCCGCCGTCCTGGACGTCCCCGCCGGGTCCGTCGAGGTCACCGTGCGACTGCCCGCCGGCTCCCGCGTCCAGGCCACCTCCGTGGCCGTCGAGGTACGCGGCGTCGGCCGCCTCGGCGACGTCACAGTCGACGGCGCGTACCGGCAGCTCAAGCTCGACGAGGCCGCGAGCGTGCGCCTGACCGCGACCGACGGCGACGTCGAGGTGGGCCGGCTCACCGGCGCCGCGGAGATCAGCACCGAGCGGGGCGACATCCGGATCGCCGAGGCGGTACGAGGCACGGTCGTGCTCCGCACCCGCTCCGGTGACATCACCGCCCGCAGCCTCTGAGCCACCGGCCCCCCTCACGAGCAGGAGCAGGATCATGACGACGAACACGTGGACCGGACTGGTGCCCGTCGAGGACACCGCGCTGGCGGTCACCGACACCGGCGGCGCCGGCGTGCCCGTGCTGTACCTCAACGGCCAGTTCGCCACCCAGGGCTACTGGCGGCGGGTCGTCGCCGGCCTGGGCGACGGATGGCGGCACATCACCTACGACGAACGGGCCCGCGGTCACTCGAAACGGTCGGCGGACTACTCCTTCGACGCCGCCGTCCGCGACGTCGACGCCGTGCTCGCGGCGCGGGGCGTGGACCGGGCGCTGCTCGTCGGCTGGTCCTACGGCGCCGTCGTCGCCGCGCACTGGGCCGAGCGCAACCCCGACCGTACGGTGGGCGCGGTCCTGGTCGACGGCGCGTTCCCCTACGACTGGCTCGACGAGGCCATGGAGGTGCGGATCCGCAAGCTGTTCAAGCGGATGGGCTGGTTCACGCCGCTGCTGCGCCCGACCGGCCTGACGCCCCGGATGAGCGCAGCCCAGCAGGCGGAGAGCAACATCGAGCTGGGCCGGCTCTCCCGGGAACGGGAACTGGGCCCGGTGCTCGACCGGATCACCGTGCCGGTGCGCTACGTGGTCGCCTCGGGCACCTCCCTCGGCAGCCGCGGCGACGAGCAGGAGCGCATCCGCGCCGGGCTCGATGCGGTGACCGCTGGCAACCCGAACATCCGGATCAGCGCGAAGGTCGCCAGCAACCACGGCGCGCTGCTCAAGAAGGACGCGCCCGCCATCGTCGCGGCGGTCCGTCAGGTCGCCGCCCTCGACGACCCGGCCCCGACCGGGTAGGCGCCGAGACCGTACCCGCCGGGCAGGCCCGGCGGGTACGGGTCAGCTCGGGCGCGGCGCGTACATGATGATCGCGACGCCGACCAGGCAGATGGCCGCGCCGCCGAGGTCGTAGCGGTCGGGCCGGAACTTGTCGACGAGCATGCCCCAGGCGAGTGACCCGGCGACGAAGACGCCGCCGTAGGCGGCGAGGATGCGCCCGAAGTTCGGGTCGGGCTGGAACGTCGCCACGAAGCCGTAGAGGCCCAGCGCGATGATGCCGCCCGCGATCCAGAGCAACCCACGGTTCTCCCGCCAGCCCTGCCATACCAGCCACGCGCCGCCGATCTCGGCCAGCGCGGCGACAAGGAACAGCAGGATGGAACGGGTGACCGTCATGCGTCCGACCGTACCGTCACGATCTTGTCCGTGGGCCGGCAGGCGGAGGCGATCAGGTCGTCGCAGCCGGCGGAGATGGCGACCGCAGCGTGTCGCGGATGACGCCGAAGTCGGCCAACTGCTGCACCTGATGCAAGTCACCGGCGACGAAGATCCAGTCGAGGCCGTCCTCGCCCGCCACGTCCAGGTGCGCGGCGTGGCGCAGGCCGGCCCGCTCCGCGACCCGCCGGGAGGCGATGTTGTGCGGGCGGATCCGGGCGGCCACCGGGAGATCGGGCCGGTGCGTGCCGGCCCAGCGCACGACGGCGGTGGCCGCCTCGCCGGCCACGCCGTCACCCCACACGGCCGGGTCGAGGCGGTAGAACAGGTTCAGCACGTCGCGTTCGTGCAGCCGCATGACCTTCAGGCCGCAGAAGCCGAGCCGCCGCTCGTCGCGGCACACCACCCAGTAGCCGAAGCCGTGCACCCGCCAGTGCCCGTCCCAGCGCCGGAAGCGCTCCTCCGCCTCAGCGCGGTCGCGCAGCAGGTCGGAGGGGTTGTGCGCGCAGGCTCGGGGGTCGGTGTGCAGGGCGTGGACCAGGTCGACATCGGCGTGGGTGGGGCGGCGCAGGCTCAGCCGCGCGGTGGTCAGCTCCTCGTGCTCCCCCATCGCCTGTCATCATTCCAGCCGGACGGGCCTCAGTACGCGTAGGTGACCGAGATGGTGGCGGCCGGGCAGTTGTTCGCCCAACTGGTGAGCGCGTTCTTCTCCGCGCTGTCCACGGTCAGCCGCCAGCGGATCTTCACCGCCACCCACTCGCCGACGTAGCGGCAGCGGGCCGAGGCGTACGGCGGCAGCCACGTCGCCGGGTCCTGGTCGCCCTTGGACTGGTTGACGTTGTCGGTGACCGCGGCCAGCGCCCGCGCGTCGCCCAGGTCGTTGGCGTACGCCTGGCGGCGGCTGGTGGTCCAGGTCCGCGCACCGGAGTCCCAGGCCTCGGCGAGCGGGACCATGTGGTCGATGTCCACGTCGCCGGTGGCCGTCCAGGTGGCGTTGTCGTAGTAGGAGTACCACCGGCCGCCGGAGAGCGTGCAGGTGCCGCTGATGGTGGGTTTCGTGGTGGCTTCGGCGTAGAGCACCTCGTTGCGGGTGTTGCAGCCGTCGCCGTCCGCGTCGATCCAGTGCGGGAACAGGTCGCGGCTGTAGCCGGTGCGGACCTCGGTGGCGACGCTCAGGCCGGCGACCGCGGTGGTGAGCGGGGCGGAGTAGCCGGCGGCGTGGGCGGGCTGGGTGAGGCCGAGGGTGGTGGCCGTGATCGCGGCGAGGCTGATGGCCGTGGCGCGCAGGGTGCGGGACATGGGACTCCATCCAAACGGGATTGGCTCTTACCTGTGCCCTTTCATATAGACAGACGTGGAAGTGGTGGTCCAGTTCAACTTCCGTGAACATCTGCTGACGATCCCCCCTACCTGCTACGGGGTCCGGAATAAGGGGTGTGCGGCGCGGCCAGGCGGGCTACCGTCCGGAGTACGGCCGACGCCGGCACGCCGAGCGCCGCGTCCCCACCCGCGCCGTCCCGTTGACGCGGCGGAGACGCCGAAGGGCGAGCATGAGCACGACGAAAGGGGCGGAGATGACCGACCAGGCGACGTCGAAGGTTCCGCCGGACCCGGCCCCCGTGCTGACCGCGCCGCCCCGGCCGCCGCAGGTCGGGCCGCCCAGCAGCCTCGACCTGTGGGCCCGCGCCCAGGTGCTGCACCGCTGCTTCGGCGACGACGACGGCGAGCCGCACATCATGCGCGGCCTGGACTAGCTTCTCGCCTGCGCTCCCTGTCGTGGCGGGCGTGGTCGGCCACATCCTCCGTCGGCGCCTCCCGCGCATGCACGACACTGAACGTTTCCCGGCACCGGTACGTTGCAAGCCGGTGAGCGCAGGGGTACTGCGTCTCACACGGGTCGGACAGCCGGGAGGTAGTCGTGGGGGACAGGGTGGAACGTCGGCGGCTCGGGCCGTTGGCCGGGCTGCTGGCGGCCGTGGTGGTGGCCGCCGGCTGCATGGGCGGTGGGCTCGACCAGGGCGAGCCGCAGCAGCCCGCCCCGCGCCCGAGCGGGCAACAGGCGTCACCTGGCGCGGTGACCACCCGGGCGGACGGGACCACGAGCGTCGCCGAGTTCAAGCAGGACTTCTCCGACGCCGTCGCCGGCGCCGAGCAGTACTGGACCGCCCGGTTCCGCGCCTCCGGGGAGCGGTTCCGGCCCATCCGGCGGGTGGTGCCCTACACCCGCGCGGGCGAGGTGACCTGCGGCGGGCAGGGGCTGCCGCGCAACAACGCGGTCTACTGCTCGGCCGGCGACTTCATCGCCTACGACGTGAACTGGTCGGTGTCGGCGTTCCGTCAGGTCGGGGACGCGTTCCTGTTCTACCTGCTCGGCCACGAGTACGCCCACGGCGTGCAGACCCGCCTCGGCATCCGCTACAACTTCACCATCCAGCAGGAGTTGCAGGCCGACTGCATGGCCGGGGCATACCTGGGCGACAGCGTGCGCGACGGGACGCTGAAACTTGAGGACGGCGACCTGGACGAGTTCCGGGAGGGGCTGCTCGCGGTCGGCGACGACCCGGACCAGCCCTGGTTCGCCGAGGGCGCGCACGGCACCGCCGAACAGCGCAGCGAGAAGTTCTTCGCCGGCTACGAGAAGTCGCTGGATGCCTGCGGCCTCGGCTGATGCCACAGATCACCCCGATCGGGTACGGTGCCGGCCGGGTCGGGGCCGGCTGGCAGGATCGGCGGGGTACGCCCATCGAAGGAGGCCCCCGCTGAGCAGCCCACACCCCGCCGCCGTGCTCTTCGACATGGACGGCACCCTGGTCGACAGCGAGAAGCTGTGGGACGTCGCGTTGCAGGAGATGGCCGCCGTCTACGGCGGCACGCTGTCCGACGCGGCCCGCCGGGCGATCGTCGGCACCGGCATGGCCGACGCCATGCGGATCGTGCACGACGACCTCGGCCAGCCGGAACGGGATCCGCAGGCAAGCGCCGACTGGATCAGCGCGCGGATCCTGGACCTGTTCCGCACCGGGCTGCAGTGGCGCCCCGGCGCGTTGGCGTTGCTGGGGGCGGTGCGGGCCGCCGGCATCCCCACCGCGCTCGTCACCTCCAGCGGCCGGTCGCTTGTCGAGGTCGCCCTGGACACCCTGGGCCGGGACAGCTTCGACGCGGTGGTCTGCGGCGACGAGGTGGGCGAGGCCAAACCGCATCCGGAGCCGTACCTGACCGCCGCGAAGCTGCTCGGCGTGCCGATCGAGCGGTGCGTGGCGATCGAGGACTCACCGACAGGCGTGGCGAGCGCGCTCGCCGCCGGGGCGGCCGTGCTGGCCGTGCCGGCCGAGGTGCCGCTGCCGCCGACCGACGGCGTACACCAGTCGGAGAGTCTGACCGCCGTCGACCTGGAACTGCTCGCCGCTCTGCTCAACCGTTAGGAAGGGGCCCTTCTTATCGCCCAGGCGATAAGAAGGGCCCCCGCCTTACACCTCAGTCGTGGGCGATGGCGCCCAACACGTTGATCCGGGCGGCGCGTATGGCCGGCAGCACCGCCGCCACCACGCCGATGATCGCGGCCAGGACCAGGAACGTCACCATCTGCCCCCAGGGCAGGATCAGGTCGGTGATGCCCTCGTCCTTGAGCGCCCGCACCACTGCCGCGCCGAGACCGGTGCCGACCACGACGCCGAGCAGCGCGCCGAAGACCGAGATCACCACCGCCTCGACGGTGATCATGCGCATGGTCTGCGCCCGGCGCAGGCCGATCGCCCGCAGCAGACCCAGCTCGCGGGTCCGCTCCAGCACCGACAGGGCCAGGGTGTTGATGATGCCCAGCACCGCGATCACGATGGCCAGCGCCAGCAGGATCTGGATCATCCGCAGCGGGGTGTCCAACTGGCTGGTCTTCTGCTCGACGAACGCGGCCAGGTCCGCCACCGACACCTCGGGACTGTCCGCCAGCAGCCGTTCGATCTGCGGCTGGACCGCGCTGACCGGGGTGCCCGGGTCGAGCTGCACGAAGCCCTGGCTGGGCTGCGGGTTGGCGAAGTCCACGGCGGCCTGCGGCGGGAGCACCACCGGGTTGGTCAACTGCGAACTCTCGTAGATGCCGCTGACCGTGTAGGTGCGCGCGTCACCGCGGGACAACTGCACCGGCACGGTCGAGCCGACCGACAGGTTGCGGGACTTCGCGGTGTCCGAACTGAGCAGCATCTGGCCGGGGGCCAGCCGGCTGATGTCACCGGCGGTGGCCTTCGCCCCGAAGATCCGCTCCAGCGAGGACACCTCGCTCGACGCCGCCACCCAGGTCCGCTTGCCGCCGACGGTGGCCATGTCGCCGTACTCACCGTCGACCAACCGCACCCCGGGGATCGCCGCGGCCTGGGCCAGCACCGCCGGATCGAAGCTCGCCGGGCGGGGACCGGACAAGGGACCGGAGATCACCAGCTCGGCCTTGATCCTGTCCTCGGCGAGAGCGCTGATGCTGCCCTTGGCCGAGTCCAGGATCACCGTCACGCCTGTCACCAACGCGATGCCCACCATCAGCGCGGCGGCGGTGATCGCGGTCCGGCGCGGGTTGCGGCCCGAGTTGAGCCGGCCCAGCTTCCCCGGCACCGACCAGGCGAAGATGGCCCCGAGCAGCGACACCACCGGCCGGCTGATCAGCGGCGTCAACAGCGCCACCCCGATGAACGCGAACAGCACGCCGCCGAGGATGGTGGCAAGCGTGTTGCCGCCGGCATTGCCGCTGAGCCCGAGGAAGAGCAGGACCGCCCCGATCGTGGTCACCACGGCGCCGCCGACGGTCACCTTGGTCAACGGCCGGTCCGGCGTGGCCACGTCCTGCATCGCGGCGATCGGCGGGATCCGCGCGGCCCGCAGCGCCGGCAGCAGCGCCGCGACCACCGTGATCACCAGACCCACCGCGAACGCGCCGATCACGGCCGCGGGCGGCACCCCCAGCCCGGCCAGGGTGAGACCACCGGCGAGCGTGCCGAACAGGTACGCCAGCAGCGCGCCCACCCCGATGCCGGCGGCGAGCCCGAGCACCGAGGCGACCAGGCCGACCGCCACGGCCTCCAGCACCACCGAGCCGATGACCTGCCGGCCGCTGGCTCCGAGGGCCCGCATCAGGGCCAGCTCACGGGTGCGCTGGGCCACGATGATCGAGAAGGTGTTGAGGATCAGGAACGTGCCGACCAGCAGCGCCACCGCGGCGAAGCCGAGGAGGATCTTGTTGAAGAACGACAGCGCTTCCTTCAGGCTGGCCGAGGCGTCGTCGGCGAGCTGCTCGCCGGTCTTCACGTCGTATTCGGCGCCGAGCGTGCGGGACACCTCGTCGCGCAGCGCCTCCGGCGTGGTGCCGCCGGCGGCCCGCGCGCTGACGTTCGTGAACACGTCCGGCTTGCCGAGCATCAGCCGCTGGGCGACAGGCGTGGTGAAGGCGACCTCGTTAGTCCCGCCGATCGAGTCCCGGCCACCGCTGTAGCCGAACACCCCGACCAGGGTGAACTCCTTCTTCGGCGACAACGTCAGCACACCGACCCGGTCGCCGACCTTCACGTTCGCCGCCTTCGCCAGCGCGGCGTTGACGACGATCTCGTCGTCGGCCTGCGGTCCCCGGCCCTCGCGCAGCTTCAGCAGATCGTCCTCGCCGAGCCAGTTCTCCCCGATCTGCGGCGGCCCGAACGAGGTGACCACCTTGCCGTTGCTGCCGATCAGCCGCGCGCCGTCGGCGGAGATCGACCCGCGCACGTCCGTGGCGCCCGGCACCGCCCTGACCCGGTCGACCACCGACGCCGGCACCGGGGCGGCCACCGGCTCGCCCTCGGTCTCGGAGACCTCGACCTTCGGCTTCGCCGCCACGTTCACGTCGATGGCGGCGTAGGCGTCGGAGAAGACCGCGTCGAAGGACCGGCCCAGCGTGTCGGTGAGCACGAACGCGCCGGAGACGAACATGACGCCCAGCACCACCGCCAGGCCGGACAGCACCAGGCGCAGCTTGCGCGCCAGCAGGCTCTTGAGCGTTGCCCGGAACATCAGTTGCCCACCTCGACCGGGGCGTCCAGCTTCTTCATGGTGTCCAGCACCGTCTCGGCGGTCGGCTCGACCAGCTCCGAGACGATCTGTCCGTCGGCGAGGAAGACCACCCGGTCGGCGTACGCGGCGGCGGTCGGGTCGTGGGTGACCATGACGATGGTCTGACCGTGCTCGCGCACCGAGTCGCGCAGGAAGGTGAGCACCTCGGCGCCGGAACGGGAGTCCAGGTTGCCCGTCGGCTCGTCCGCGAAGATCACCTCGGGCCGGGCGACGAGCGCCCGGGCGCACGCCACCCGCTGCTGCTGGCCACCGGAGAGCTGCGCCGGGCGGTGCCCGAGCCGGTCCCGCAGGCCGACCGTGTCGATGACCGTGTCGTACCAGGCCGGGTCGGGCTTGCGCCCGGCGATCGACAGGGGCAGCAGGATGTTCTCCTGCGCGGTGAGCGTCGGCAGCAGGTTGAACTGCTGGAAGATGAAGCCCACCTTGTCCCGGCGCAGCTTCGTCAGACCCGAGTCGTTGAGCCCGGTCACCGTCGTCTCACCGATCATCACGGTGCCCCGGGTCACCGAGTCCAGGCCGGCCAGGCAGTGCATGAGCGTCGACTTGCCGGAGCCGGACGGGCCCATGATCGCGGTGAACCGGCCGCGTTCGAACTCGGCGTTCACTCCCCGCAACGCGATGACCTGCGCCTCGCCGCTGCCGTACACTTTCCACACGTCGTTCGCCCGGGCCGCGGCCTGCGCCTGCTGGCCTACCGTCGCGGTCACGTCATCTACCTCTTCCGTCGTGCTCGGAGATCCGCACCGCCCCCGCTGGTCGGTGCGGCAGTTCCCATCCTCGGCGCCGCCGGTCGCGGATCCGTCCAACCACGGGCGGAATCCGTACCGAATTTCTGGTGGGGGTCGCCCCCCAGACCGGCTCGGGGTGATCCCCGACCGGCACGGCGGCGTCGACGGTAGGACCCCACGTCGCGTGAGGGTCAACTTCGCGCCGCCGCCGTTGGTCACGGTACGTGAACGCGGCCACCTCAACCGCCCGGCCGCACCAACCCCGTCTCGTACGCCAGCACCACGGCCTGCACCCGGTCGCGTAGCCCCAGCTTGGTCAGCACATGCCCGACGTGGGTCTTGACTGTGGTCTCGCTCACCGACAACTCCCGGGCGATCTCGGCATTGGACAACCCGCGCGCCACCTGGGTCAGCACCTCCCGCTCGCGTTCGGTAAGCGGATCCAGCACCCGCGGTGGCGCGGCGGCCGGATCCGGCAGCACGTCGGCGAAGCGGTCCAGCAGCCGGCGCAGGATCCGTGGCGCCACCACCGCCTCCCCGGCCGCCACGCTGCGGATCGCGGTGACCAGGTCCTCGGCCGGCACGTCCTTGGCCAGGAAGCCGCTCGCGCCGGCGCGCAACGCCCCGACCACGTACTCGTCCAGCTCGAACGTGGTCAGCACGAGCACCCGTACCGGCAGCCGGGCGTCCACGATCGCCCGGGTGGCGGCCACCCCGTCCATCCGCGGCATCCGGATGTCCATCAGCACCACGTCCGGCAGCAGCCGCCGGGACAGCTCCACCGCCTCCACCCCGTCGCCGGCCTCGCCCACGATGTCCAGGTCATCCTCGACGCCGAGGACCATCCGGAACCCGGTACGCAGCAGCGGCTGGTCGTCGGCGAGCAGGACCCGCACCGGTCGGGGCGCGGCGGCGTCGGTCATCGGTTCCCCTCGTCGTGTCGGGCGGCGGTCGGTGCGCCGACCGTGCCGGCCGGGTCGAGCGGGATCCGGGCGTGCACCCGGAACCCGCCGCCCGGCGCCGGTCCGGTCCGCAGGATTCCACCGTAGAGGGCCACCCGCTCCCGCATGCCGACCAGACCGGGCCCGATCCGGTCGGGCGACGCCGGGCCGCGGCCGGTGTCGGTCACCTCCACGGTCAGAAACCCGTCAGCGGCGGTGAGCCGGATCGACGCGGTGGCCGGGCCGGCGTGTCGGAGCACGTTGCGCAGCGCCTCCTGCACCACCCGGTGCGCGGCGAGCGCGATCCCGTCGCCCACCGGCGTGAACGTGCCCTCGGTCCGCAGGGTGACCGGCAACCCGGCGTCGCGGGCCTGCCGCACCAGCGTGGCGATGCCGGCGAGGCCCGGCTGCGGCGCCAGCTCGGCCGCCGGCCCGGCGTCGGCCCGCAGCACCCGCAGCAGCCGGCGCAGCTCCCGCAGGGCCGCCCGGCCGGTCTCCTCGACCGCGGCGAGCGCCAGGTCCGCCGCGGCCGGATCCCGCGGCAACGCCCGGCGGGCCCCGGTGGCAAGCACCCCGATCGCGGCGACCTGATGGGCCACCAGATCGTGCAGCTCGCCGGCGATCCGGCGACGCTCGTCGGCGACCACCGCCGCGCCGGCGGAGACACCCCCGGCGTTCGGCCCCGCCGCACCTGTGGAGGCGCTCCGGGCGTTCGGCCCCGCCGCACCTGTGGAGGCGCTCCGGGCGGTCGGCGTCGGCGCCCCGCCGCCGTCCTCGACGGCCGGTGTCCGCGCCGGGACGTCCCCCTCGGCGCCCGTCCGGGCCCGGACGGGCCGGGGTCGCGCCGCGCGACCCAGCGCGTACGCCACCGCGGCGGTGAGCAACGTGTCGAGCATCCGGCGGGCCGGTAGCCGGTCGGTCATGTCTGGAGACGCTAGGCCGGCCGGGCGCGCCTCTCGTCGTCGCCGGAGCCGAACCCGGTCTCCTCCCCGAGGAGGAGGGTCACTCGTCGGCCCCCGGGGTCGCCGGGCGGGAGCGGGCGTCCACAAGCGGGTCGGGCGCGGCGGCGGCCACCGGGAACGGCGGCGGGGTGCCGCCGAAGCTCGGACACCGTGACTGGTGACTGCACCAGTCGCAGAGCCGGCTCGGCCGGGGCCGGAAATCCTGCCGGGCGGTGGCCTGCTCGATCGCCCGCCACAACGCCACCACCGTGCGCTCGAAGCGCACCAGTTCCTCGGCGTCCGGGGCGTAGTCGCAGACCTCGGCGTCCTTGAGGTAGAGCAGGCGCAGCACCCGCGGCACCACGCCCCGGGTGCGCCACAGCACCAGGGCGTAGAACTTGAGCTGGAACAGCGCCCGCGCCTCGAACGCCTCGCGCGGCGCGCCGCCGGTCTTGTAGTCGACCACCCGCAGCGCGCCGTCGGGCGCCACGTCGAGCCGGTCGAGATAGCCGCGGATGAGCAACTCGTCGTCGACCACGGCGGAGATCAACGCCTCGCGCTCGGCCGGTTCCAGCCGGCGCGGGTCCTCCACCGCGAAGTAGCCCTCAAGCAGCGCCGCCGCCGAACGGAGGAACCCCTCCACACCGGCGGTGCCGTCGTCGGCGAACAGCTCCGACAGCTCCGGCTCCTCGGTGACCAGCCGGTCCCACTGCGGGGCGACCAGGTCGCCTGCCGACTCGGGGGTGCGCGCCGGCGCCGGCAGGTCGAACAGCCGCTCCAGCACGGCGTGCACGAGCGTGCCCCGGGCCTGCTCGACCGTCGGGCGCTCAGGCAGCCGGTCGATGCTGCGGAACCGGTAGAGCAGCGGGCACGTCTTGAAGTCGGCCGCCCGGGACGGCGACAGCGACGCCCGCACCGTGACCGGCGCCGCCTCCGCCGTCGGGTCGCCCTGCGTGTCGATCACCGGTTCCGCCGTCATGCCCGGAAGGTTAGGCCACAGGTGTGACACCGCCGCCGTCGCCGCACCGGTCGATGATCTCTCCCGCGTAGCATCGCCGGAGTGGAGCAGCGGACCCGACCACCGCGCCGGCCCGGGCTGACCCTCGGCCGGGTCTTCGGGGTGCCGCTGCGTGTCGACGCCTCGATGCTGCTGCTCACCGTCGTGGTCACCGTGCTCTACGCGGCGCTCGCCCGCCGCCAGCTCGACCTCGGCGGCCCCGGCAGCTATCTGGTCGGGCTCGGCTTCGTCGTCTCGCTGCTCGGCTCGGTGCTGCTGCACGAGCTGGGGCACGCGCTGACCGCGCGCCGGTTCGGCATCGGTGTGCGGGGAATCACGCTGGAACTGCTCGGCGGCTACACCGAGATGGACGCCGACGCCCCGACCCCCCGGGTCGAGCTGCTGATCTCCCTGGCCGGCCCGGCCGTGTCCGCCGTGCTCGGCGCCGGCGCGGTCGCGGCCACCCTGGCCCTGCCCGCCGGCACGCTCGGCCACCAGCTCGCCTTCCAACTCGCGGTGAGCAACGTGGTGGTGGCGATCTTCAACAGCCTGCCCGGGCTGCCCCTGGACGGCGGGCGGGCGTTGCGCGCGGCGGTCTGGGCGCTCACCCGGGACCGGCACCGGGGCACCGAGGTGGCCGGCTGGGTCGGCCGGGCGGTCGCGTTGGGCACGGTGGCCCTCGTGGTGGCGCTCACCCTGCGTCGGGCGCTCGCGCCGCTGGCGCTGCCGCTGCTCCTGCTTGTCGCGCTGACCCTGTGGCGGGGCGCCGGGCAGTCCATCCGACTGGCCCGGATCGGCCGCCGGCTGCACCTGGTCGACCTGGCCCGGCTGGCCCGCCCGCTCCTGCCGGTGCCCACCGGCACGCCGCTGGCCGAGGCGCAGCGCCGCCGCGACGAGGCGGGCCCGCCGGACGCCGCGCTGGCCGTGGTCGACTCGAGCGGCCGTACGGTGGCGCTCGTCGACCCGGCCCGCGCCGCCGCCGTACCCCGGGACCGCCGGCCGTGGCTGGCGGTGGACGAGGTGGCCCGCGGCCTGGCCACGCTGCCCGCCCTGCCGGTCGGCGCGGACGGCGAGCGGGTGCTGGAGACCGTGCGCACCCACCCGGGCGCGCAGTACCTGGTGACGGCAGGCGAAGATGTGGTGGGCGTGCTGCACGTCGCGGATCTCGCCCAGCTCCTCGAACCGAAACGGAAGACGAACACGTGACCGCAGAGATCTCCACCGTCCCGGCGCTGCCTCCCGTGCACCGCGGGCCGTTCCGGCCCGGCGACCGGGTGCAGCTGACCGACCCGAAGGGCCGGATGCACACCGTGACGCTGGAGCCCGGCAAGGAGTTCCACACCCACCGGGGCATCCTCAGCCACGACACCCTGATCGGCCTGCCGGACGGCAGCGTGGTCACCACCACCGGCGGCGGCACCGCCTTCCTGGCGCTGCGCCCGCTGCTGTCGGACTACGTGCTCTCCATGCCGCGTGGCGCCCAGGTGATCTACCCCAAGGACTCCGCGCAGATCGTCGCGATGGGCGACATCTTCCCCGGCGCCAAGGTGCTGGAGGCCGGCGCCGGCTCCGGCGCGCTGTCCTGCTCGCTGCTGCGGGCCGTCGGCACCGACGGTGAGCTGCACTCCTTCGAGCTGCGCGACGACTTCGCCCAGATCGCCAGGCGCAACGTCGAGGCGTTCTTCACCGGCCCGCACCCGGCCTGGCACCTGCACGTCGGCGACGTCGCCGGGTGCGCCGAGACCGGCTTCGACCGGATCATCCTCGACATGCTGACCCCCTGGGAGATGCTCGACATGGTCGAGCGGGCGCTCGTCCCCGGTGGCGTGCTGATCGGCTACGTGGCCACCACGCCCCAGCTGTCCGAGCTGGTCGAGGCGCTGCGCGAGCGCGGCGGCTGGACCGAGCCGCGGGCCTGGGAGTCGATGGTCCGCGACTGGCACGCCGAGGGGCTGGCCGTCCGGCCCGACCACCGCATGATCGCGCACACCGCGTTCCTGGTCTCCGCGCGCAAGCTCGCCCCCGGGGTCACCGCCCCGCCGCGCCGGCGCAAGCCCAGCAAGGGCGCCGAGGCGTACGCCCAGCGCCGCGACGCCCTGCGCGCTGCGGCGGCGGCCCGGTCGGTGGCGGAGCCGGAACAGTCCTGACCCCCGCCGCGCGAACCGGCGCGGGCGGGCGGATCATGTGTGCCCGTGGGGACGACGACACCGGAGACGGTAAGCATGAGGGAGCGGATCGGGGCGCGTGGCGGGCGGGCACCCGTCCCGGCGACGGCGGCGTGGGCCGGCGGGAGGTGGCGTGAGTAGTCCCGGCTACGGCAACGGCGAGATGCCCGCCGTCTTCCCCGACTGGTCGCCCTACGCCGACCTGGAGTCGGCCGCCCGGGCCTACCTGCGTGACCCCGACATCGCCCTGGAGGCGCTCGGCGGGGTGCTGCGCGGCGCCTCGGTCCTCGGCTTCACGCTGGAACGCTTCGTCAACGAGGTCAACGGCGTGTGGCAGGAGGTCGTCGTCTGCGACGGCAGCCGACTGGTGCTCTGGCACGGCGAGGACGTCCCGCCGGGGGAGGGGCCGCCCGGCGCGATGACCTCCTCGCTGCGCGTGGTGCCGGTCTCCACCGTCACCGAGGTTGGCTGCCGGCGCCGGCTCACCCGCGCCGAGGACGGCACGGTCCGGATCGACAGCATCGACGTCTACCTGCTGCTCAGCTCGTTGGACGAGGCGCCGCCGAGCGACGAGGCGGGCACGCCGCGGCACGACGCGCTGCGCTTCGGCAAGACGCTCGACGACGGCGGCGCCGGACAGATCGGGCGGCTGGAGGAGTTCGCCCGGCTGGTCGCCTCCGTCGTCGGTCGTCCGATGCTCTGAGACGCGGGTGGGCCGGGGACGCCGTCCCCGGCTCGTCCGCTCAGTCCTCGGCCTCCGGGCCGGCCACCTCGACGCCGTCGCTGGCCCGCACCACGTGGATGCACTCGCCGGGGCACTCCTTCGCCGAGTCGATCACCTCGAGGCGCAGGTGCTCCGGCACGTCCACCCGGGCGCCCGGGGCCTGCCGCAGCTCGCCGTCCGGGCCCTTGACGTACGCCAGGCCGTCGACGTCGAACTCGAACACCTCCGGCGCGTACTGCACGCACAGCCCGTCGCCCGTGCAGAGATCCTGGTCCACCCAGACCTGCGCCTGGTCCGTCGCGACGTCGGTCACGAAGCACCCCCCATGTTCTCCCGTCCCAGACTCCGACGGTACCCGAACGCCCGTACCCGCCCGTCGACCAGCCCTTGGCGATCAAGCTTCGGTGACGAGCGCGTTGCGGAGGACCGAATCGGGCTCATAGCGGCTAGTGTTAGCTCAGAACGTTCAAGCCCCCCGGGGAGGTGGGACGTGGCACGCAGCGACGACGCGGACTCGCGCGCCGCACGGTGGGAGAAGGAGGCCCACGATCTCTCCACGCAGGTCGCGTTCCTGCAAGAGGAACTCGCTCTGGTGCGGCGCAAGTTGACCGAAAGCCCCCGACACGTCCGGCAGCTCGAAGAGCGGCTGGCGGCCACCCAGGCACAGTTGGCCCGGCTGACCGAGAACAACGAGCGGCTCGTGAGCACTCTCAAGGAGGCTCGCGCGCAGATCGTGACGCTCAAGGAGGAGATCGACCGCCTCGCCCAGCCGCCCAGCGGCTATGGCGTGTTCCTGGCGAAGCACGACGACGGCACGGTGGACGTGTTCACCGGCGGGCGCAAGCTCCGGGTCGCCGTCTCGCCCTCGCTCGAGGTCGACGAGCTGCGCCGTGGGCAGGAGGTCCTGCTCAACGACGCGCTCAACATCGTCGACGCGTTCGGCTACGAACGGGTCGGCGAGGTGGTGATGCTCAAGGAGATCCTCGCGGGTCCCGACGGCGCTCCGGGTGACCGGGCGCTCGTGGTGTCCCACTCCGACGAGGAGCGCATCGTGCACCTCGCCGAGACCCTGATCGGCAGCACGATCAGGGCCGGCGACTCGCTCATGATCGAGCCCCGCTCGGCGTACGCCTACGAGCGGATCCCGAAGAGCGAGGTCGAGGAGTTGGTGCTGGAGGAGGTGCCCGACGTCAACTACGAGGACATCGGCGGCCTCCAGTCGCAGATCGAGCAGATCCGCGACGCGGTGGAGCTGCCGTTCCTGCACGCCGACCTGTTCCGTGAGCACCAGCTCCGGCCGCCGAAGGGCATCCTGCTCTACGGCCCGCCCGGCTGTGGCAAGACGCTGATCGCCAAGGCGGTGGCCAACTCCCTCGCCAAGAAGATCGCCGAGCGTCGCGGGGAGGAGAAGCACACAAGCTTCTTCCTCAACATCAAGGGTCCCGAGCTGCTCAACAAGTATGTCGGCGAGACCGAGCGGCACATCCGGCTGATCTTCCAGCGAGCCCGGGAGAAGGCCGGCGAGGGCACTCCGGTGATCGTGTTCTTCGACGAGATGGACTCCGTCTTCCGTACCCGCGGCTCCGGTGTCTCCTCCGACGTGGAGAACACCATCGTCCCGCAGTTGCTCAGCGAGATCGACGGCGTGGAGGGCCTGGAGAACGTCATCGTCATCGGCGCCTCCAACCGGGAAGACATGATCGACCCGGCGATCCTGCGACCCGGCCGGCTCGATGTCAAGATCAAGATCGAGCGGCCGGACGCCGAGGCGGCCAAGGACATCTTCTCCAAGTACATTCTCGCCGGCCTGCCCCTGCACGCCGACGACCTGGCCGAACACGGCAGCGATCCCCAGGCCACGGTGGCCGCGATGATCGACGCCGTGGTGCTGCGGATGTATTCGGAGACCGAGGAGAACCGCTTCCTCGAGGTCACCTACGCCAACGGCGACAAGGAAGTCCTCTACTTCAAGGACTTCAACTCCGGCGCGATGATCCAGAACATCGTCGACCGGGGCAAGAAGATGGCCATCAAGGAGTTCCTCACCTCCGGGCGCAAGGGGCTGCGGCTCCAGCACCTGCTCGACGCGTGCGTCGACGAGTTCCGGGAGAACGAGGACCTGCCCAACACCACAAACCCCGACGACTGGGCGCGCATCTCCGGCAAGAAGGGCGAGCGGATCGTCTACATCCGCACGCTCGTCTCCGGCGGCAAGGGCGCCGAGGCCGGGCGGTCCATCGAGACCGCCAGCAACACCGGCCAATACCTCTGAGATCGGCCCACCGGGGCGGCGCCGCGCAGGCACCGCCCCGGTCGGCCGTTTCCGGGGCCATGAAACTCGGGCGCCCCCGCTAGAGTCTGCCGGTGCGTAGATCACTCGTTCCAGTCCTCGCCGTCTGCCTGGCGGCGCTGCTCGCCGCCTGCGGCACCACCACTGACACCGGCTCCGCGTCGGACAACTCCACCACGGCCCCGGCCGCCGCCGAGGCCGTCGACCCGGTCACTGCGATCCGACAGAGTCTCGGTCGCAGCCTGGCGAAGACGGCCACGATGGAGTCCCGCACCGTCGTGGCGGGAAAGCAGGCCATCACCGTCCGGTCCACCATCGAACCGGCTACCGGCGCGATGACCGTAGACATGACCAAACCCGAAGATGTCAAGGTGGTCGTCACCGCCGACGCTCTCTACCTTCAGCAGGACGAGCCGGACGGCAAGCCCTGGTTGAAGCTGGACCGCAAGCGACTCAGGCCGGACGGGCCGATGGCCCAGGGCATCGAAATCCGGTCGCAGGCTGGCATCCTCGGTGGCGTGGAATCCGCCGAATCCGTTGGCGACGGACGCTACGCCGGCGTGGCCAACACCGACAAGGCCGTCGAGGCGGCATCCACGGAGGTGGAGCGAACGAGTCTGCGGGACGCGTTCAAGGTGCTCAAGAACAAGTCGGTGCCGTTCCAGGCAACCCTGGATGCCGAGGGTCGGCTCACCCTGCTCACCTTCACGTTCGAGACGGACGCCGGGGCGATCGAGAACGAGTTGAAGTTGCACAGCTTCGGTGAGCCGGTCACCATCAGCCTGCCCAAGGCCTCGGAGACCGAGAAGGCACCGGCCGAGATGTACCGCTTCTTCTGACCGGCCACCCCGTGTGCCACGCCATCGCGTCGGCTCCGGGGCCCGGCGCGTCACCTATCGGCGACGGTCCGACTACGCTCGACATGACGGGGACCCCGAGACGGCGAGCGGAGCGGGCAGGTCGATGAGCGTCAGACGGATCATGGGCACGGAGGTCGAGTACGGCATCTCCGTGCCCGGCCAGGCCGGAGCCAACCCGATGGTCACCTCGTCGCAGGTGGTCAACGCCTACGGAGCGCGACCCGAACTCAACCGGGGCGGGCGGGCCCGCTGGGACTACGAGGAGGAGTCGCCGCTGCGCGACGCCCGCGGGTTCACCTACTCCGGGGCCGCCTACGACCCGGCGGAGGCGCTCGCCGACGAGGATCTCGGGCTCGCGAACGTGATACTCACCAACGGCGCCCGGCTCTATGTCGACCACGCGCACCCCGAGTACTCCACTCCCGAGGTGACCACCCCTCTCGACGTGGTGCGCTGGGACAAGGCGGGGGAGCGGGTGATGGCCGAGGCGTCCCGCCGGGCCGCCACCATCCCGGGCACCCACCCGATTCACCTCTACAAGAACAACACCGACAACAAGGGCGCCAGTTATGGCGCCCACGAGAACTACCTGATGCGCCGGCAGACGCCGTTCGCCGACATCGTGGCGTACCTGACGCCGTTCTTCGTCACCCGGCAGATCGTCTGCGGCGCGGGCCGCGTCGGCATCGGCCAGGACGGCGGCCAGAGCGGCTTCCAGATCTCCCAGCGGGCCGACTTCTTCGAGGTCGAGGTGGGCCTGGAGACCACGCTGAAGCGGCCCATCATCAACACCCGGGACGAGCCGCACGCGGACGCCGACAAATACCGTCGGCTGCACGTCATCATCGGCGACGCCAACCTGTCCGAGATCTCCACGTTCCTCAAGGTCGGCACCACGTCGCTGATCCTCGCCATGATCGAGGAGAAGGCGCTCGGCGCGGACCTGGGCATCGCCGACCCGGTCGGCGAGCTGCGCGCGGTCAGCCACGACCCGTCGCTGAAGCACCTCATGCGGATGCGCGACGGCCGCCGCCTCACCGCGCTCGACGTGCAGTGGGCCTACCTGGAGCGGGTCGGCTCCTTCGTGGACGACCGCTACGGCCAGGACGTGGACGCGCAGACCGCCGACGTGCTGCGTCGCTGGGAGAGCGTGCTGGACCGGCTCGGCCGGGACGCCTTCGAGTGCGCCGACGAGCTGGACTGGGTGGCCAAGCTGCGGCTGCTGGAGGGCTACCGGGAGCGGGAGAAGCTCGGCTGGGGCTCACACAAGCTGCAACTGGTCGACCTGCAGTATTCCGACGTGCGGCCGGAGAAGGGCCTCTACCACCGGCTGGTTCAGCGCGGTTCGATGAAGACGCTGCTCAGCGACGAGCAGACCCGCACCGCGATGACCGAGCCACCGGAGGACACCCGTGCCTACTTCCGGGGCCGCTGCCTGGCGCAGTACGCCTCCGAGGTGGTCGCCGCGAGCTGGGACTCGGTCATCTTCGACGTGGGCCGGGAGTCGCTGGTCCGGGTGCCGATGATGGAGCCCGAGCGGGGCACCCGAGCGCACGTCGGCCAACTCTTCGACAGGTGCGAGAGCGCCAAGGACCTGTTGGAGTTGCTCACCGGCGGCTGACCCGGATGCCGGAAGGCCCGTCGAGTGCCGGAACCCGGCGCGCGGCGGGCCTTTCGTCGCCCGCGCGAGGTAAGTTGATCGCAGGCGATCGTGGAGGAGGCACCACCATGGCGACGCAAGAGGGTGGGCAGACCCAGTCCGGCAAGTCCCACGAGGAGGTCGAGGAGGTCACCGCTGAGGCCAACCCCGAGGTTGCCGAGCGGCATGCCGAGATCACCGAGGATGTCGACGACCTGCTCGACGAGATCGACTCCGTCCTGGAGGAGAACGCAGAGGAGTTCGTCCGGGGCTATGTGCAAAAGGGCGGCCAATGAGGCTTATGTCCGATTGGCCGCAGGCTTCGGACAAGCTTTGCCCCCAGTGCGGCCGGTCGTTGCCGGAGTCGGCGTCTCGCCGTAACCGGCGACGACCAGACGGACCGGCGTGCTACCGCAAGACCTGCGTGCTCGCCCGCTCCGAGGCGAGCCGCCGCAAGCGTGGGATCGCGCCGTAGCGGGGCGGCGTGCGCGCGATCTGCCGGCGCCCCGATCCGGAACACCTGGACCACGATCATCGCACCGGATGGGTGCGGGGGATACTCTGCTTCAATTGCAACGGTGGTCTTGGCCAGTTCAAGGACGACCTCAACAACCTGGCCGGGGCGATCACGTACCTGAGAGGAACCACGTGGCAGCGGGTTTTGATCCATCCGGGCGTCTTCCAGATGTGTTCACCAACGCGGGGACGTCCTCCTTCACCACATTCCTGAGCAAGGTGGCCCCCGAGATGCTGCCCGGCCGTCGGCCGCTGCCGCCCGGCATGGCCGCCGACATGGCGCCGCACGCGACCACGATCGTGGCCATCTCGGCCGCGGGCGGCGTGGTCATGGCCGGCGACCGGCGCGCCACCATGGGCAACCTGATCGCCCAGCGTGACATCGAGAAGGTGCACCCGGCCGACGCGTACTCGCTCGTCGGCATCGCGGGCACCGCGGGCATCGGCATCGAGCTGATGCGACTGTTCCAGGTGGAGTTGGAGCACTACGAGAAGATCGAGGGCGCGATGCTCTCGCTCGACGGCAAGGCCAACCGGCTGGCCTCGATGATCCGGGGCAACCTGGGCGCCGCCATGCAGGGCCTGGCCGTGGTGCCGCTGTTCGCCGGCTTCGACCTGGCGGCGAGCGACCCGGCACGGGCCGGCCGGATCTTCAGCTTCGACGTGACCGGCGGCCCGTACGAGGAGACCGGCTACGACGCGATCGGCTCCGGCTCGCTGTTCGCCAAGTCGGCGCTGAAGAAGCGCTTCCGGGCGGGCCTGTCGGTCGAGGACGCGACCCGGCTTGCCGTCGAGGCGCTCTACGACGCGGCGGACGACGACACCGCCACCGGCGGCCCTGACCTGACCCGGCGGATCTACCCGGTCGTGATGACCGCGACGGCCGAGGGCACCCACCGGCTCACCGACGCCGAGACGGCGACGCTCGCCGAGGGCGTGGTGTCCGGCCGGATGGAGAACCCGGGCGGCTGACGCCGTCCACCCGTCACCGAGTCAGCAGTCCCGAAGAAGGAGAACCGCCGCCGTGGCCATGCAGTTCTACGCCTCGCCCGAGCAGATCATGCGCGACCGTTCCGAGCTGGCCCGCAAGGGCATCGCCCGGGGGCGCAGCGCGGTGGTCCTGAGCTATGCCGGCGGGGTGCTCTTCGTCGCCGAGAACCTCTCCAGCACCCTGCACAAGGTCAGCGAGATCTACGACCGGATCGGCTTCGCCGCCGTGGGCCGGTACAACGAGTTCGAGAACCTGCGGCGCGCGGGCGTGCGGATGGCCGACCTCAACGGCCTGAGCTACGACCGGCGGGACGTCAACGGCCTGGCCCTGGCGAACGCGTACGCGCAGACGCTCGGCGCCATCTTCACCGAGCAGTCGAAGCCGTTCGAGGTGGAGATCTGCGTGGCCGAGGTCGGCGCGACGGCGGAGGACGACTCGCTCTACCGGGTGACCTACGACGGCTCGGTGAACGACGAGCCGGGCCGGATGGCGATGGGTGGCCAGTCCGAGGCGATCGCCGGTGTGCTGAAGAACGAGCACCGTCCGGAGATGTCGCTGTCCGAGGCGGTCCGTGCCGCGATGAAGGCGCTGAGCAGCGTCGGCGGTGAGGGTGGCGCGGCCCGGACGATCGCCGCCAACCAGCTCGAGGTGGCGGTCCTGGACCGGGGCCGGGTGGGCCGGACGTTCCGGCGGATCACCGGGGCGGCGCTGTCCGGGCTGCTGGACGGCGACGCGGGGGCCGACACCGCCCCGGCGCCGGGGCGGGCGAAGACCCCGACGGTGCCGACCGAGGAGGCGAAGAAGCCGACCACCTCGGCGGGTTCCGCCGATCTGGAGGGCCACGCGGAGGACAAGCCCACCGAGTGAGACGTGCTTTCGGACCCCGCCACTTCGCCGAAGTGGCGGGGTCCGTTGCCGCGTGATGTCCCCACCTCGCCGAACCGGCGACCTTGACGCGTGATGCTGACCGTCGGCGCTGCCCATTGCGGGCTCCGGGCGGCTAATGTCTCATCATGGAGCGGCGAATCTTCGGCCTCGAAACCGAGTACGGCGTCACCTGCACCTATCGCGGGCAACGCCGACTGTCCCCCGACGAGGTCGCGCGGTACCTGTTCCGGCGGGTGGTGTCGTGGGGCCGGTCGAGCAACGTTTTTCTGCGCAACGGCGCCCGCCTCTATCTGGACGTGGGCTCGCATCCGGAATACGCGACACCGGAGTGCGACTCGGTGACCGACCTGGTGGCACATGACCGGGCCGGCGAGCGGATCCTGGAGGGGCTGCTCGTCGACGCGGAGAAGCGCCTGCACGACGAGGGCATCGCGGGCGAGATCTACCTTTTCAAGAACAACACCGACTCGGCCGGCAACTCGTACGGCTGTCACGAGAACTACCTGGTGTCCCGGCACGGCGAGTTCGGCCGTCTCGCCGACGTGCTCATCCCGTTCCTGGTCACGAGGCAGTTGATCTGCGGTGCGGGCAAGGTGTTGCAGACGCCGCGCGGCGCGGTCTACTGCCTGTCGCAGCGGGCGGAGCACATCTGGGAGGGTGTCTCGTCGGCGACGACGCGCAGCCGGCCGATCATCAACACCAGGGACGAGCCGCACGCGGACGCGGAGCGCTACCGGCGTCTGCACGTGATCGTCGGTGACTCGAACATGAACGAGGTCACCACGCTGCTGAAGGTCGGCACCGCCGACATCGTGCTTCGGATGATCGAGGCGGGCGTGGTGATGCGGGACCTGACGTTGGAGAACCCGATCCGGGCGATCCGCGAGGTGTCGCACGACATCACCGGCCGGCGCAAGGTCCGGCTGGCCTCCGGCAAGGAGGTCTCGGCGCTCGACATCCAGCAGGAATACCTGGCCAAGGCGACGGAGTTCGTGGAGCGCCGGGGCGGTGACCAGACCGCCAAGCGGGTGGTGGAGCTGTGGGGGCGGGTGCTGCGCGCGGTGGAGACCGGTGACCTGGACCCGGTGGCGCGGGAGATCGACTGGGTGTCAAAGCTGAAGGTGATCGAGCGCTACCAGCGCAAGCACGACCTGCCGCTGTCGCACCCCCGGGTGGCGCAGATGGATCTGGCCTATCACGACGTGCGGCGCGGCCGGGGCCTGTACGGGCTGCTGGAGCGCCGGGGCGAGGTGGACCGGATCGCGAACGACCCGGAGATCTTCGAGGCGAAGGAGACGCCGCCGCAGACCACCCGGGCGCGGCTGCGGGGCGAGTTCATCCGGCACGCGCAGGAGAAGCGGCGCGACTTCACCGTCGACTGGGTGCACCTGAAGCTGAACGACCAGGCGCAGCGCACGGTGCTGTGCAAGGACCCGTTCCGGGCGTACGACGAGCGGGTGGAGCGGCTGATCGCCAGCATGTGACGGCGTCGGGCGGCCGGTGCCCGGCACCGGTCGCCCGGGCCCCGGTACGCTGGCGTTCCCATGGACACTTCCGAACCGCAGGGCCGCGAGCGCGGCCAGAACTCGGGCCGTGAGCGGGACGGCGGCGCCGAGAAGCTCAACTGGATCGACAGGCGACGGGAGAAGATCCGCGCCGAGATCGAGCGCAACCGCCGTGGCGACCACGCGGTGCCCACCTGGGTGCTGGCCACCGCGTTGGTGCTGATCGTGGCCGCCTGGATCGGGCTGATCGTCTTCTTCGGCTGAGACGCGCCCCCACGCGCCCCCACGCGCCAGGCAGGCGCCGGCAGGCGCGGGCGCGAGGCGCCGGCACGCGGGCCGGGGTCGCTGGGCTCAGCCGAGCAGGCCGGCGGCGTACCGGCCGGCGGCGGCGGCGGCCAGGAAGTAGGCGTGGTCGGCGTCGAGGCCGCGGCCCATCGTCGACAGTCCGACCGGGCTGGCGCGCAGTGCCGCGTCGAGGCCGTCGGTGGGCACGGTGACGATCCGGTGCCGGTCGGCCAGGGGCTCCAGCGCCGCCGTGACGACGGCGGTCAGTTCCGGGTCGAGGCCGTCCGGCACGACCAGCTCGGCGGCGGCCAGCGCCACCCGGCCGTACGCGGTGAGGCTGTGGTGGGAGACGCCGCGGTGCCGGGGGCGTGGGTCGGCATCGGAGACGCGCAGTGAGCCGACCGGGCGCCCGCCAAGCGTGGCGACGGCGTTGACGGCCTCGCCGACGGCCACCCCGGAGAATCCCCAGCGGGTGCCGGTGCCGAGGTTGCCCGGCCCCTGGGCGACGATCGCCAGGTCGGCGTGGAGCACGTGCCGGGCGGCGAGCAGCCCGCTGTGCAGCGTGGCGGCCTCCAGGTCGCCGCCGAACGCCTGGCCCACGCTCACCGTGCCGGCGAGGTGGCCGGCGAGCCCGGCGAGGGTGCGGGAGAACCAGGCGGGCAGCGCCCCGCCGTCGGTGAGCAGGTAGGCGACCCGGGCGTGGGGGGCGTCGGCGTGCATGCCGGCCAGGATCGCCGGCAGCGCGGAGTGCAGGTCGGCGGTGACCACAGGCATCCCGTCGAGCGACTCGGCCGCGGCCAGCCGCGCGTGGTGCGGGGAGGCCTCCTCGTCCACGCCGAGCAGGATCGGTTGCAGCGGGGTGTAGCGGGCCTTGACCAGGTGCCCGGCGTCGCGACTGTCCCCGGCCTGCGGCGGGTCGGCGGGGAGCCGGTCGGGCAGCGCGACGACGAGGGCGTACCCGCCGGTGCCGAGGCTCATCAGGAGGGCGCCGGCGTTGAGCAGCACCCGGTCGCCGGGCTCGGGGTCGCCGACGAGCGCCGGGTAGGCCAGGGCCCGCATCCGGTCGCCGTCGGGCAGGTCGACGTCGAGTTCGACCGCGCCGGCCCATCGTCGCCGTACCGCCGTGACCGTGCCGGACCGCCATCGCACCATGACCGGCACGCTATCGGCAGGCGCCCGGGCGGGCGGCGACGGGTCAGGCCTCCTGGTCGACCGGTCGGCCGGTCTCGTCCTGGGTGGTCCGGGCCGGCCGGCCGGTGGAGCGGGACCGGGTCGGGTCGAGGAAGACGTACGCGATCTCCGGGAACCGCCCGGTGAGCCGGCGTTCGGCCTCGTCGGAGGCGGCCTCGATCTCGGCGCCGGTGGCGTCGTCGCGGAAGTCGACCTTCGCGGCGACCAGGATGTCCTGCGGGCCGAGGAACATGGTCATCAGCGTGTCGATCCGGTCCACCGTCGGCAGTCGCGTCAGCTCCTGCTCGATCTGGTGGTGCACCCGCTCGGAGACGGCGCGGCCGACGAGCAGCGAGATGTTGCTGTGGGCCAGGATGGCGGCGACCACGAGCAGCAGCACGCCGATGAGGATCGAGGCGATCCCGTCGTACAGCTCGTCGCCGGTGAGGTGGGACAGGGTGAGCCCGGCGGCGGCGATCAGCAGGCCGATGAGCGCGGCGCTGTCCTCCAGGAAGACCGCCTTGACCGTGGTGTCGGCGGTGAGCCGCAGGTAGCGGCGCGGGGTGGTGCGCCAGCGTCGCGACTCGCCGCGTACCTGGCGCACGGCCCGGGCCAGCGACACCGACTCGATGACGAACGAGACCGCCAGCACGACGTACGCGACCAGGTAGTCGCCCGTGTGTTCGTGCACCAGGATGGTGGTGACGCCGTGGGTGATGGCGAAGCCGGCGCCGGCCACGAACGTGAACAGCGCGGCGAGGAACGCCCAGACGTAGCTCTCCTTGCCGTACCCGAAGGGGTGCCGGGGGTCGGCGGGCCGCGCGCCGCGGCGCAGCGCCAGGTAGAGCAGCACCTCGGTGGTGGTGTCGGCGACCGAGTGGGCGGCCTCGGAGAGCATCGCCGCGGAGCCGGAGAGCAGGCCCGCGACCAGCTTGGCGATCGCGATGGCGAGGTTCGCCGCACCGGCCACCACGACGGTGCCGACGCTTTCGGTCTTGACTGCCGCTTCCGCCATGCGCTCACCCTATGACCGGTCCCGACGGGCCGCCCGTCGAGTCGGGCCCGCGCCGCGCCCGCGCGGGTGCCCGCGTCGGACGCGCGGGCTGCTAGCGTTCGGTACGTGTCCCGGACCCGTACCGAACGCCTGGTCAACCTGGTGATCTGCCTGCTGTCCACGCGGCGTTTCCTGACCGCCGCCCAGATCGCCGCGACCGTGCCCGGCTACGAGCACGACCCGGACGACGCGAAGGACCACGAGGCGTTCCAGCGCAAGTTCGAGCGTGACAAGGCCGAGCTGCGGGAGTTGGGCGTGCCGTTGGAGACCGGGACGGCAAGCGTCTTCGACGCCGAGCCGGGCTACCGGATCGCCCACCGGGAGTACGCGCTGCCCGACATCCCGCTCGAGCCGGACGAGGCCGCCGCGGTGGGCATCGCGGCGCGGCTGTGGCAGCACGCCGGCCTGGCCGCCGCCGCGTCGTCGGGGCTGGCGAAGCTGCGGGCCGCGGGCATCGACGTGGATCCGCAGGCGACCCTCGGCCTGGAGCCGATGGTGACTGTCGACCCGGCGTTCGCGCCGTTGACCGCCGCCGCGCGGGACCGGCGGGAGGTCAGCTTCGACTACCGGGTGCCGGACCGGGACGCGCCGACCCGACGCCGGGTGCAGCCGTGGGGCGTGGTCTGCTGGCGCGGCCGGTGGTATGTCGTCGCCCACGACCTGGACCGGGCGGCGACCCGCTGCTTCCGGTTGTCCCGGGTGGTGGGCGCGGTCCGGGCGACCGGGGAGCCGGGGGCCTACGAGCCGCCCGCCGGGGTGGACCTGATCAGCCACGTGGCCCGCTGGTCGGGGCCGGTGGAGCGCACCGGCCGGGCGAGCGTGCTCGTGACGCCGGGCCGGGCCGCCGGGCTGCGTCGTTGGGCGGTGGAGAGCCACGCCGGCCCGGACGGTGACCGCCTGGTGCTGCCGTACGCCGATGCCGACTTCCTGGCCGGTCAGGTCGTCGGCTACGGCCCGGACGTGCGGGTGCTGGAGCCGCCTGAGGTGCGGGAGGCGGTCATCCAGCGGTTGAAGGAGATCGCCGCCCGGCACGACGAGCTGGCGGTGGCCGGGGGTGCCCGGTGACCCGGCCGGCGAGTCGCGCCGGCCGCGCCTCGGCCGACCGGCTGGCCCGGCTGCTCAACCTGGTGCCCTACCTGCTGGCCCGCCCCGGCATCGAGATCGCCGAGGCGGCGCACGACCTCGGCGTGACCGACAAGCAGCTCCGGGAGGATCTGGAGCTGCTCTGGGTGTGCGGGTTGCCCGGTTACGGGCCGGGTGACCTGATCGACATGGCGTTCGACGGCGACCGGGTGACCATCACCTACGACGCCGGCATCGACAGGCCGCTGCGGCTCACCCCGGACGAGGCGTTGGCCCTGGTGGTGGCGCTGCGGATGCTCGCCGAGACGCCCGGGGTGGCCAACCGGGAGGCGGTCGAGCGGGCCCTCGCCAAGATCGAGGGCGCGGCCGGCGACCTGGCCGGCGCGCCGGTGGAGGTGCGGCTGCCCGGCGACAACGCCCGGGTCCGCGAGCTGCGCGCCGCGGTCGAGCGGGGCCGGGCGTTGCGGATCACCTACTACACGCCGGCCCGGGACGAGACCACCGAGCGCACCATCGACCCGTTGCGGATGCTGATGGTCGCGGGTCGGGCGTACGTGGAGGCGTGGTGCCGCCGGGCCGAGGCGGTCCGGCTGTTCCGGGCCGACCGGATCGACGCGGTCACCGAGCTGCCGGAGCGGGCCGTGGTGCCGCCGCAGGCCCGCCCGCACGACCTCAGCGACGGCGTGTTCCGGCCGTCGGCCGACCTGCCGCTGATCACGCTGCGGATCGGCCGGGGTGAGCGGTGGATCACCGAATACTATCCGTGCGAGCGGGTCGAGGCCGACGGCGAGCACTGGCTGGTGTCACTGCGGGTCACCGACCTGGGCTGGGCCCGCCGGTTCGTGCTCGGGCTGGGCCCGGAGGCGACCGTGGTGGCCCCGGCCGAGCTGGCCGAGCAGGTCCGCGCGCAGGCGGTCGCGGCGCTCGACGCGTACGCGGTCCCGACCGGCACCGCCGACCCGGCGGCGACCGGCGGCACCCGATAGGCTGACCGCCGTGGTGATCTGGATCGTGCTCGGGGTCGTGCTGTTCGCGCTTGTCGTGCTGGCCCTGGCGGTCCGCCCGGTGGTGGCGCGGCTGCCCCGGCTGCGCCGCGCGGCGGTGGCGTTGCAGCGTCGGGCGACCGAGGCGGAGTCGCTGCGCTCGGCCGCCGAGGAGTTGCAGGCGCGGGCCGAGACGCTCCAGGAGCGGGCGGCCGTGGCGCAGGAGCGGATCGTGTTGATCAAGGCCAAGCGCGGGGAGTGATCGACACCCGTCGTTTCTGGGCGGTAACGCGCCCGAATGCGCCTCGATGGGCGGTTGACGGGACACTTCGGGTTGGTCGAGACTTCACCGACCGGGCCGCACCAGCAGGCCCGGCGGGGGTGGCAAGCCGCTGCGACGCACGTACGATGGGCGGCGACCCACCATCCACACCGACACAGAGCGACTGGAGCTTCCCATGGGTGCCCTCAAGCCGTGGCACATCGCCGTACTCGTGGTCGTGCTGATCCTGCTCTTCGGCGCGAAGCGGCTCCCCGACGCGGCCCGCTCGCTGGGCCGCTCGCTGCGGATCATCAAGGCCGAGACCAAGAGCCTGCACGACGACGACGACCGCGACCTGGCCGAGAAGGCCGACGCGCAGGCCGGCTACCAGCCGCTCCCGCCGCAGCAGCAGTACGTCCAGGGCCAGCAGCAGTACGCCCAGCCGCAGCAGCAGTTCGCCCCGCAGCCGCAGCAGCCGGTCGCGCCGCCGGCCGACCCGGTGCAGCGCGTCCGCGAGAACTGATCCGAGAGGGCCTCCACCACCGTGGCCTTGGGTTTGAAGAAGCGCGGGCCGAGCACGTTCGCGCGCGCGGCGGACGGCTCCATGACGCTCATGGAGCACATCCGCGAGCTGCGTAACCGCCTGTTCCGGGCGTCGCTGGCGATCCTGATCGGCTTCGGCTTCGGCATCTGGCTCTCCGGGCCGGTGATGCACCTATTGCAGAAGCCCTACTGCGACCTGCCCAAGGCGCGGTTGGTCAACGGCGACTGCAACTTCGTCCAGCTCGGCCCCGCCGACCTGTTCCTGCTGCAGATGAAGGTCTCCCTCTGGGTCGGCCTGATCATCGCCGCGCCGATCTGGCTCTACCAGCTCTGGGCGTTCATCGCGCCGGGCCTGCACCGGCACGAGCGCCGCTACGCCTACTTCTTCACCGCCTTGGCGGCGCCGCTGTTCGCGGCCGGCGCGGTGCTGGCGTTCTTCGTGACGTCCAAGGGCCTGGAGTTCCTGCTCGACGTCTCCGGCGGCGGCGACGTGACCACCACGCTCGACATCACCCGCTACACCGGATTCGTCACCAACCTGATCCTGTTGTTCGGGGTGGCGTTCGAGTTCCCGCTGATCGTGCTGATGCTCAATTTCGTCGGCCTGGCCAGCGCCAAGCGGCTGCTGAGCTGGTGGCGGGTGGCGATCTTCGTGTTCTTCGCGTTCTCCGCGGTGGTCACGCCGACGCCCGACCCGTTCGGCATGACGGCGCTGGCGTTCTGCCTGTCCGCGCTCTACTTCGGCGCGGTGGGGCTGGCGTTCCTCAACGACCGGCGGCGCGGGCGTGGACGCGAGGTCTACGCGAACCTCGCCGACGACGAGGTGTCGCCACTGGACCTGTCGGACGAGCCGGTGCCGACCGGCGCCCGGATCGAGGCGTCCGCCCCGGTCGAGGCGCCCGAGCCGATCGCCGCCCCGGCGCCGATCGAACGCCGCTACGACGACATGACCTGATCCCCGCCCACACCTCCACCCGAACGCCGCCCCCGCACTCGCGAGGGCGGCGTTCCCGTCATCGTCCTCGTCCTCGTCCTCGCCCCGTCCTGGCCCCGTCCTGGCCCCGTCCTCGCCCTCGTGCCCGTCCCTCGCCCCCTCGTCCCCGTCGATCTTGGACTTGTGGCGCCTCGAATGTTCGTTAAGCGACTTTTGTCAACGACCACAAGTCCAAGATCGACGAGGCGAGGGCGGGACGGGGCGGGGGCGAGGGCGGGGCGGGGTCAGGCCACGCGGCGGGCGGCGGTGGGGGAGACGGGTGGGACGGCGTCGGGGTGCAGGATGGCGGCGATCGCCTCGACGCCGTCGACCAGGCGGGGGCCGGCGCGCACGATCAGCGCGTCCGCATCAAGCGCCCACACCTCCGCGCCCGGGAAGTGACAGGCCACCTGGGCCGCCTGCGCGGCGGCGCCGTCCAGGTGGAAGCCGCACGGCGCGACGAGCACCACCTCCGGGCGCGCGGCGCGCAGGTCCGCCCAGGTGGTAGGCGTGGACCGGGCGCCCGGGTGGGTGGCCACCGGCGCACCGCCGGCCGCGTCGACCAGGTCCGGGATCCAGTGCCCGGCGCCGAACGGCGGGTCGACCCACTCGACCACGGCGACCCGCCGCCGGGGCCGGCCGGCCACCGCCGCGCCGACCGCCGCCAGCCGGGCACGCAGCGCGTCCACCAGGGCCTCGGCGCGGTCCGGCACCCGGGCCGCCGCGCCCACCGCGCGGATCGTGCCCAGCACGTCGTCGAGGGTGTACGGGTCGAGCGACACCACGTCCGCCCGGGTGCCGAGATGGTCGACGGCGTCGGTCACCCGGCCGGCGGGCAGCGCGCAGACGCGGCACAGATCCTGGGTGAGGATCAGGTCCGGGTCCAGTCCGGCCAGCGCGCCGGCGTGCAGCGTGTAGAGGTCCGCGCCGGCGGCCAGCCGTTCCCGCACGTACGCGTCGATCTCGCCGGGGCTCATGCCACGGGTGTCCCGGCCGCCCACCACGACGGTGGGGAAGGCCCGGTACGCCTGGGGCACCTCGCACTCGAACGTCACCCCGACCAGTTCCTCGCCGAGGCCCAGGGCGTACACGATCTCGGTGGCGGAGGGGAGCAGGGAGACCAGACGCATCCCGCCATCATCGCCGCACCGGAGCCGGACATTCGAACCGCCCTCGGGCCTTGCCGGGGCAGCGCGCCCGCTTAGACTCTGCTGACTCCGCCGAGTCCCACCCGTCCCGGTCAGCGCGCTGACCCCCGCTCCGGAGAGCCCGATGAAAAGCCGTACCGCCGCCGTTCTGACCGTCCTCTGCGCCGCCACCGCGCTCACCGCCTGCGGCGACGACGAGCCCGCGCCGAAGGGCGAGCAGGTTCCGGTGACCGCCACCGACACCAGTTGCGAGGTCACCACCACGCTGTTCACGCCGGGCACGGTCACCTTCACCGTGACCAACCGGGGGGAGCAGGCCACCGGGGTCTACGTCTACGGCCGGGAGGGCGAGAAGTTCACCAAGATGGTGGGCGAGGTGGCCGACGTGCCCCCGGGCCGCACCGGCGACCTGCGTGCCACGCTCGCCACAGGCACGTACGAGGTGGCCTGCAAGCCGGGCCGGCAGGGCGACGGGGTGCGGACCAGGATCACCGTCACCGACGACGGCGCCGTGGCAAGCGCCGCGGCCGAGACGGAGTACGACCGGGCGGTCGCCATCGAGCTGAGCGGTGACACGCTCACCGGCGTCGACGGGCTGATCGCCGAGCCGGGCGAGAAGCTCGCGCTGAAGGTGACGAACAAGACCGCCGGAGCTCGGACGCTCTACCTGCTCAACCCCGACGGCAAGCGGATCGCCGAGCTGAAGGCGGAGCCGAACGGCACCGCCGAGACGGTGGTGGCACTCGGTGCCGCCGGCAACTGGACGCTGAAGGTCAAGGGCGACGGTGTCCCGTCGGTGAGCAGGCGGCTGGTGGTGC
This sequence comes from Micromonospora marincola, assembly GCF_056150385.1. Classification (NCBI taxonomy): domain Bacteria; kingdom Bacillati; phylum Actinomycetota; class Actinomycetes; order Micromonosporales; family Micromonosporaceae; genus Micromonospora; species Micromonospora marincola. Next base: position 79,954 of record NZ_JAXCFT010000012.1, read on the forward strand.
GCTGACCCGGCCGTCAGCGTTCGCGGTGGCCGAACTGGCTGCTCAGCGCCAGCCCGGCCGTGCAGCTCAGCTCGCCGGGGGCGAGTTGGGTGTGCGAGGGGCGCCACGTCTCGGCGCCGGACGGGCCGACCCGGGCCAGCAGGCAGTCATACTGGCTGGCCCGCAGCGCCACGCCGACCGTGCCGCCCTCGACGGCGATCTCCTGCCGTACGGCCGGGTCGAGCTTCAGCCCGGCGACGGCGGCCCGGGCCGCGGCCTCGTCGGGTCCCGCCTTCGTGAGCGCCTTGCGCAGTCGGTCGTCGACGCCGGTCAGCGACGGATCGGCGGGGACCGGGATCGGGTCGCCGGCCGGGCAGTCGATGTCGTCGTCGCGGTCGTCCCGGTCCGGGCCGAGGCTCAGGCGGAAACAGACCCGCGCGTCGCCGGCGATGGTCTGACCGTGACCGTTCACCCCGACGCCGTGCCCGGTCACCCGCAGCACCAACGTCACCCCGCTCTGCCAGTGCGTGTCGCCGCGCACCTGGAGGACGGCCACGTCGGGCTCCTGCCCGGCGGCGTGCACGAAATCCTCGGCCTTGTAGAGGTGATCGCGGTCGAAGCGCGCCTCGACCCGGTCGACGGTCTCCGCCGCGTCGGCGACCGCGGCGTCGTGCCAGGCGGGCTCCTCCGGCCGGGACGCCCACCAGAGCCCGGCCGCAAGCAGGAACGGGGCGAGCGCGAGCGGGGCGAGGACGGCGACCATGGTGCGGGTGCGCATGGCGCGGAGTATGCCGCAGCAGCGCCGACGCCGTGGTCCCGTCGATGTCCGGCGCCGGCGTCTCCCCTGGTGGGTCGCGCGTCTCGTGTCGTACGGTGCTCGCCGTGACCGCGCCCGATCATGTTCCGTCCGGCCCCGTCGCCGTGCTCGCCAACCCGGTCGCCGGACGGGGGCGGCACCGTGGCCTGCTGCCGGCGGTCCTGGAGCGCCTCGGCGCGGCCGGCCGCCCGGTGGAGCTGCTGCGCGCGCGTACCCCAGGGGAGGCGGAGGCGGCGTGCCACGCCGCGGTGGCCGGCGGCGCCGGGGCGCTCGTCGCGGTCGGCGGGGACGGCACCGTGCACCGCGCGGTGCAGGCCGTCGCCGGCACCGCCGTGCCGTTCGGGCCGGTCCCGGCCGGCACCGGCAACGACTTCGCGGTGGACACCGGGTTCCCGGCCGATCCCCTCGCCGCCGTCGAGGTGATCGCCGCCGCGCTGGCCGCCGGCCGCAGCCGCCCGGTCGACCTGGCCCGGATGTCCCGGCCCGACGGCGACGCGCGCTGGTACGGCGCGGTGCTCGCGGCCGGCTTCGACGCGATCGTCAACGAGCGGGCCAACCGGATGCGCCGGCCGCGCGGACCACGCCGCTACGACGTGGCGATCCTGGTCGAGCTGGCCCGGCTGCGGCCCCGTCGCTACCGGCTGTCCCTCGACGGCGTGCCGCAGGAGGTGGACGCGGTGCTTGTCGCGGTCGGCAACACGGCCAGCTACGGCGGCGGCATGCGGATCTGCCCGGACGCCGACCCGACCGACGGCCTGCTCGACGTGGTGGTGGGCGGTCGCTTCGACAGGCGCACGTTGATGCGGGTGAAGCCGCGGATCTACCGGGGCACCCACGTGACGCACCCGCTGGTGCGGACCTACCGGGCGCGGACGGTGGAGCTGGCCGCGGAGGGCATCACCACGTACGCCGACGGGGAGCGGACGTTCGACCTGCCGGTCACCGTCACCGCCGTGCCGGCGGCGCTGCGGCTGCTGCGCTGACCACCGGCGGCGGGGCCGGCGTCGACGGGACCGGCGTCGACGGCACCGGCGGGGGCGTCGCGGCGCGGACCGCGCCGACGCTCGCGGCGACCACAAGCCCGATGGCGAGCACCTCGACCGGGCGCAGCGCCTGGCCGAGCACCAGCCAGCCGGCAAGCGCGGCGATCGCCGGCCCGAGACTCATCAGGACCGCGAACGTCGCCGTGGGCAGCCGCCGCAACGCCACCAACTCCAGGCTGTACGGCAGCACGGAGGCGAGCAGCGCCAGCCCGGCGCCGAGCCCCAGCACCGCCGGGTGGGCCAGCCGGCCGCCGGCGTCGACAAGCCCGATCGGCAGGGTGACGAGCGCGGCCACGGTGAGGGCGAGGGCCAGCCCGTCGGCCCGGGGGAACCGCGCGCCGACCCGGGCCGAGCAGACGATGTACGCGGCCCACATGCTGCCCGCGGCCAGCGCCAGCGCGGCGCCGACCGGGTCGAGCCGGTCGAACCCGCCCTGCCCGAGCAGGGCCACCCCGGCCAGTGCCAGCCCGGCCCAGCACCAGGCCGCGGCCCGGCGCGCCCCGACCACCGACAGCGCCAGCGGGCCGAGCACCTCGAGCGTCACCGCCGGACCGAGCGGGATCCGCTCGATCGCCTGGTAGAAGATCGAGTTCATCCCGGCCAGGGCCAGCCCGAACGCGACCACTGCGGCCCAGTCACCCCGCCCGTGCCCGCGCAGCCGGGGCCGGCACACCACGAGCATCAGCAGCGCGCCGAGGGTCAGTCGCAGCGTGACCGCGCCGGCCACCCCGGTGCGCGGGAACAGCAGCGCGGCGAGCGCGGAGCCGAACTGCACCGACAGCGCGCCGCCGAGCACCAGCGCGACGCCACCGAGCCGGCCCGGCGCACGTGCCGGCGTCCGGTCGCTCACCCGACCCCGGCCAGGTCGAGCACCGCCCCCAACCCGTTCGGCCGGCCGGCGTCGGCGCACGGCAGCACAAGCACCCCGCACCCGGTCGCCACCGCTCCGGCGTCGGCCGGGGTGTCGCCCACCATAAGCGTGTGCTCCGGGTCGACCCCGAGCATGCCGCAGGCGCGCAGGAAGATCCCCGGGTCCGGCTTGCAGCGCCCCACCTCGTACGACAGGGCGTACGCGTCGACGAGCGCGTCGAGGTCCCAGGCGGCGAAGAGCGGTCGCAGGTCGAAGCCGATGTTGCTGACCACCGCCACCTTCACCCCGGCGGCCCGCAGCGCGTCGAGCACCGGGGCGGTGTCCGGGTAGGGCATCCACCCCTCGGGGACCAGCACCCGCTCGTAGAGCGCGTCGGCGAAGCCGTCGATGCCGGCGTCGACGGTCTCCGCCAGCCCGGTGTATGCCCCCCGGTGGGCGTGCGGGTAGAGGTCGCGGTCGGCCCACAGCTCGGCCAGCCGGGGCGGGACGCGGGTCGGCTGCGGCCCGCCCGCCCGGCCGGCGGTGAGCAGGCGGTCGGCGAGCGAGGTGGCCCGGATGCGGTCCAGCTCGACCCCGCAGGCGGCTGCGGCGGCGTGCACCCAGGCCAGCGGCTCCTCCACCTGAGCGAGGGTGCCGTGGAAGTCGAAGAGCACCGCCTCCACGGGCCGGCGGGACGGGCTCGGGCGGACGGCGTCGTCGGTGCCGCTCGAGGCGTGGGGGAGTTCGGTACGGTCCGGCACGTCGTGCACCCTACCGACCCCCTCCGACCCCCCTGCCGGACGGCCTTGACCGGTGGTCGTCGGCGGTACCGATTAATCTTGGATGCATGTCGAGCCCCGCCGAGCGGTACGCCGCGGCGCGCCGCCGGGCCGCGCAGGCCTCCGCCTTCCCGGCCCTGGACGAATTCTCCCATGATCTCGGGTTCGACCTCGACGACTTCCAGCGCGAGGCGTGCCAGGCGCTGGAGCGGGGCAGCGGCGTCCTGGTCTGCGCCCCCACCGGCGCCGGGAAGACCGTGGTGGGCGAGTTCGCCGTGCACCTGGCGCTGCGCGGCGAGTCAGTCGGCGGCGACACCCCGACCACCAGGCGCAAGTGTTTCTACACCACGCCGATCAAGGCGTTGTCCAACCAGAAATACCACGACCTGGTCGACCGATACGGCGCCGAGCAGGTCGGGCTGCTCACCGGCGACAACGCGATCAACGGCGACGCGCCAGTGGTGGTGATGACCACCGAGGTGCTGCGCAACATGCTCTACGCCGGCTCGGCCACCCTCGCGGGCCTCGCCTACGTGGTGATGGACGAGGTCCACTACCTGGCCGACCGGTTCCGCGGCGGGGTCTGGGAAGAGGTGATCATCCACCTGCCGGAGTCGGTCACGCTCGTGTCGCTGTCGGCGACCGTGTCCAACGCCGAGGAGTTCGCCGACTGGCTGGTCACCGTGCGCGGCGAGACGACTGTGGTGGTCTCCGAGCACCGGCCGGTGCCGCTCTGGCAGCACATGCTCGTCGGCAAACGCATGTTCGACCTGTTCCACGACGCCGACGCGGCCCGCAAGCACGACGTCCACCCCGAGCTGCTGCGCTACACCCGGGACACGGTGCGCCGGCTGGAGCTGGGCGAGGGGCGCAGCGCCGGCCCCGGCGGCGGGCGGCGCGGTCCGCGCTGGCGCGGTCCGATGCGCCCCGACATCGTGGAACGGCTCGACCGGGAGAACCTGCTGCCGGCGATCCTGTTCATCTTCAGCCGGGCCGGCTGCCAGGCGGCGGTCCAGCAGTGCCTCGCCGCCGGGCTGCGGCTGACCTCGGCGGAGGAACGCGCCGAGATCCGCCACGTGGTCGAGTCGCGGATCACCGCGATCCCGGGCGAGGACCTGACCGTGCTCGGCTACTGGGAGTGGCTTGACGGGTTGGAGCGCGGCCTGGCCGCCCACCACGCCGGCATGCTCCCCGCGTTCAAGGAGGTCGTCGAGGAGCTGTTCGTCCGCGGCCTGGTCAAGGCGGTCTTCGCCACCGAGACGCTGGCCCTGGGCATCAACATGCCGGCCCGCTGCGTGGTGCTGGAGCGGCTGGTGAAGTTCAACGGCGAGGCCCACGTCGACCTCACCCCGGGTGAGTACACCCAGCTCACCGGCCGCGCCGGCCGGCGGGGCATCGACGTCGAGGGCCACGCCGTGGTGGTCTGGTCGCCGGAGACCGACCCCCGGCACGTGGCCGGCCTGGCCTCCACCCGCACCTACCCGCTGCGCTCCAGCTTCCGGCCGTCCTACAACATGGCCGTCAACCTGGTCGGGAGCGTCGGCGCGGAGCCGGCCCGGGCGCTGCTGGAGTCCTCCTTCGCGCAGTTCCAGGCGGACCGGTCGGTGGTCGGGCTGGCCCGGCAGGTGCAGCGCAACACCGAGACGATCGAGGCGTACGGCGCGGAGGCCGCCTGCCACCACGGCGACTTCGACGAATACTTCGCGCTGCGGGTGGCGATCGCCGACCGGGAGCGGACCATCGCCCGGCAGGGGCAGACCCAGCGCAAGGCGGCGGCCGTCACCTCGCTGGAGCGGCTGCGGGTCGGCGACGTGATCCGGGTGCCGTCGGGGCGGCGGGCCGGCCTGGCCGTGGTGCTCGACCCGGCGACCGGTGGTTTCGGCGAGCCCCGCCCGCTGGTGCTCACCCAGGACCGTTGGGCCGGCCGGGTCAGCCCCGGCGACTTCACCACCCCGGCCGAGGTGCTCGCCCGGATCCGGGTGCCGAAGCACTTCAACCACCGGTCGCCGGCGGCGCGGCGGGACCTGGCCGCCGCCGTCAGCGGCACCGGGCTGGACCGGCACGGCGGCCGGCGCGGCGGGCGGTCCCGCCAGGCGGTCGGGGAGGACCACCGGCTCAGCCAGTTCCGCGTCGAGATGCGCGGGCACCCCTGCCACGCCTGCCCGGACCGGGAGGAACACGCCCGGTGGGCCGAGCGTCGCCGCCGGCTGGAGCGCGACACCGAGGAGCTGCGGCAGCGGGTGAGCGGGCGGACGGGCTCCCTGGCCCGTACCTTCGACCGGATCGTCGCGCTGCTGACCGCGCGCGGCTACCTGGCCCCCGACGGTGAGGTCACCGACGCCGGCCGGATGCTGGCCCGGATCTGGACCGAGGCCGACCTGCTGGTCGCCGAGTGCCTGCGGCGTCGGGTGTGGGACGGGCTCTCCCCGGCCGAGCTGGCCGCCGCCGTGTCGGTAGTGGTCTTCGAGGCCCGGCGGGACGTCGACGAACGGGCGTCGTTGCCGCGCGGCGCGGTCGGCGACGCGGTCGACGAGACGCTCAAGCTGTGGGGCGACATCGAGGCGGACGAGGCGGCGCGTGGCCTGACCGGCACCCGCGAGCCGGATCTCGGCTTCGCCTGGCCGATCTACCGGTGGGCGCGCGGGGAGGCGCTCGCCAAGGTGCTCGCCAGCGGGCACCAGATCGACGGCGAGATGCCGGCCGGCGACTTCGTCCGGTGGTCGCGGCAGGTGGTCGACCTGCTCGGCCAACTCGCCGACTCCGGCGGTGCCTCCACGGAGCTGCGCGCCACCGCGCGGCAGGCGATCTCGGCCGTCAACCGGGGCGTGCTGGCCTACCACACCTCCGGCTGACGATCACTTTCGGTCATCCTCGGCACGAGAATCGACGCATCGCTCCGTCATCGTGACACCACCGCCCGGATACCCGGGGGGCGGTGTCGTGCCTGGTCAGGCGTTGCCGGATCATTGCGGGGCGCGCTGTCTACGCGCCGGTAGCGGATCGAGGATGGTCACCGTGGGCGAGATCAATCACTTTGAGTACGGGTGGATCACGCCCGCGCTGAGCTACGCGCTGTCCGTGCTCGGCTCAGTGCTCGGCCTGGTCTGTGCCGGGCGGATCCGAACCGCCTCCGGCGCCGGCCCGCGAATGTGGTGGGGTCTGCTCGCGGCCTGGGCGCTGGGCGGCACGGCCATCTGGGCGATGCACTTCATGGCCATGCTCGGCTTCGCCGTCAGCGGTACCCGGATCCGCTACGACGTGCCGCTGACCGCGGCCAGCACGGTGATCGCCGTGGGCGCGGTCGGCATCGGCCTGGCCATCGTGGGCACCGGTCGGCTCACCGCGCTCCGGCTGCTCGCCGGCGGCCTCTTCACCGGCGCCGGGGTGGCCGCCATGCACTACACCGGAATGGCGGCCATGCGACTGGACGGCACGCTCGGCTACGACCGGCTGCGGGTGGCGCTCTCCGTCGTCGTCGCGCTTGTGGCCGCCACCGTGGCGCTGTGGCTGGCGATGACCGTCCGGCGCGCTGTCGCGATCATGGGGTCGGCTCTGGTCATGGGCATCGCCGTGAACGGCATGCACTTCACCGGCATGAGCGCGCTGTCGGTGCACCTGCACGAGGGCCGCAGAGCGGCCACCGGCACCGAGGTCAGCGGCCTGCTGGTGCCGATCGTGCTCGCCGTGGTCTTCGGCGTGGTGGGGCTTGTCTACGCGCTGCTCGCCGCGCCGTCGGACGACGACCGGGCCGGCGCCGCGTACGTGGCCGCACGGCTCGACGGCGTGTCCCCGGCGGCCGAGGCCGAGCCGGCCCCGGACCCGGTGGGCCTGCGGGCCCGCTCGGCACCGGACCGCTCGGCGGCGGACCGCTCGGCGCCGGACGGCTCGGCGCCGGATCCGGTGGGGCTGCGTGCCCGTTCGACGCTGGCGCAGCCCGGCGCGCAGTTCCCCTCCCGCCGAGGCACCGACCCGCGTCGCTAGGCCACTCGCGCGTTTGCGCCGTCCGCCGGTGCGGCGTGGTGGATGGTGCGCCCGAGTTGGTCCCGCTCTCCGAGATCTTGGTAGGAAAGTGCCCCTATGGGGGCCATTTCGTTCCAAGATCTGCCGCTGCCTTGGCCCGTGAACGGACGGCCCGACGCCACCCGTTCAGGTGCGGGGGGCGGCGAGCGCGTCGACCAGGCGGCGGCACGAGCCGGCCAGGTTCCAGCGCTGCGCCAGATCGAGCAGTCTGTCCGGATCGGCCGGGGACGTCGGCAGCGCCGGTTCCAGCTCGGGCAGCGGCACGTCGGTGGCGACCCGGACCACCTTGGGCGCCACGGCCAGGTAGTCGCGGGCGCCGTCGAGCTTGCCGCGCAGCCCGGGAGCGAAGCCGGAAGCGGGGTCGTCGAGTGCGGCGAGGATGCCGTCGAGCCCGCCGTAGCGGTCGATCAGCCGGGCGGCCGTCTTCTCGCCCACCCCGGGCACCCCGGGCAGGCCGTCGCTCGGGTCGCCGCGCAGCGCGGCGAAGTCGGCGTAGCGGTCGGCGGGGACGCCGTAGCGGGCCCGGACCGCGGCGTCGTCGCAGTCGTCAAGCTTGGCCACGCCCCGGCCGATGTAGAGCAGGCGCGTCGGGTGGGCGTCGTCGACGAGCTGGAACAGGTCGCGGTCGCCGGAGACCACCTCGACCGGGCCGGGCTGGGTCACCGAGAGCGTGCCGAGCACGTCGTCGGCCTCGTAGCCGGTGGCGCCGACCGCCGGGATGCCGAGCGCGTCGAGAACCTCCAGGATCATCGGCACCTGCGGGGACAACGTGTCCGGCACGACCTCGCCGCCCTCCGGCGCCACCCGGTGCGCCTTGTACGAGGGGAGCAGCTCCACCCGCCACGCCGGCCGCCAGTCGTGGTCGAGCGCGCAGATCATCCGGTCGGGCCGCCGGGTGCGCACCAGTTGGGCGAGCATGTCGAGGAAGCCGCGCACGGCGTTGACCGGCTGGCCGTCGTCCGTCTTCGCGGCCGACTCGGGGATGCCGAAGTAGGCGCGGAAGTAGAGGCTTGGGGAGTCGATCAGCAGGATCGGAGGTCGGTGTGCCACGCCGCCCAGCCTGGCACACCCCTCCGACGACATGGGAGAGGCGGCGGCGGGCCGGAAACCCGCAGGCGCGGGCGGCGTCGGTGTACGCAGACTGGCGGGATGACGTTCGTACCCGGTCTGCTGTTGGCGCGCCGGTTCCACGACGAGGTGGTGGCCCCGCTGCTGGCCGACCGGCTACCCGGCCTGCGCTACGCGGCCGGGCTGCTCGACGGTGGCTCCGAGCTGCTCGGCCTCGACACGCCGCGCTCCACCGACCACGACTGGGGGCCGCGTACCCAGCTGTTCGTGGCGGACGTGGCGGGGGCGGCGTCGGTGCGCGCGGTGCTCGACGCGGAACTGCCGCCGGAGTTCCTCGGCTGGCCGACCCGGTTCACCGGAGGCCCGGCGGTCCGGCTCGGCGTGGCCCGGGCCGGCGGCGACCGGCACGGGGTGGTCGTCGACGAGCTGGGGGCGTGGCTGCGGGGCCGGCTGGGCGTCGACCCGCGCGCCGGACTGACCACGGGCGACTGGCTGGCCACGCCCACCCAGCGGCTGGCCGAGCTGACCGGCGGGGCGGTGTTCCACGACGGGCTGGGTGGCGCGCTCACCGCCGTCCGGGCCACGCTTGCGTGGTATCCGGACGACGTGTGGCGGCACGTGCTGGCGGCGGGTTGGCAGCGGGTGGCGCAGGCCGAGCACCTGGCCGGTCGCTGCGCCGAGGTCGGTGACGAGCTGGGCAGCCGGGTGGTGACCGCCGGGTTGGCCCGTGACCTGATGCGCCTCGGGCTGCTGCTGAAGCGGCGCTGGCCCCCGTACGCCAAGTGGCTCGGGACGGTTTTCGCCGGCCTGCCCGCGGCGGCGCCGGTGGTGGACGCGCTTGCCGCCGCGCTCGGCCCCGGCGACTGGGCGGCCCGGCAGGCCGGCCTGGTGCGGGCGCTGGAGACGGTGGCCGGCTGGACCAACGACGCCGGGCTGGCCGAGCCCGTGGACGCGACCGCCCGTCCGTTCCACGACCGGCCCTTCCTGGTGCTCGACGCGGGACGGTTCGTCGAGGCGCTGCGCGCCGCGATCGCCGATCCGGGGTTGCGCGGCCGGCCGCCGGTCGGCGCGGTGGACCAGTACCTCGACAGCGTGGACGTGCTCACCCGCCCGGCCCGGGTCCGCCGGGTGGCGGCGGCGATGCTGCCGGGTTGACGCCGGCAGCGCCGCGCGGCGGGGCGGCGGCGACGGAAGCACCCGGCCGAGCGCTTTGTTCCGGACTTTTCACAAGGCGCGAAAAAAGCCGTGCGAGGCGTGTTCGAGAATTGACACACGCCACTGCATCCGGGGAAGGTCCTGCGCACGGGCCGGCGCCGCCGACCCGTCCGGACCCGTTCCCCGCCCCGCACTCCACCCGTCCCGGAGATGCCCATGTCACCCGTACCGATGTCGTGGTCCCCACGGCGACTGCTCGCCGCGCTGGCCGCCCTGCTCGCCACCGTGGCGCTTGTCGCGCCACCCGGCCCGGCCAGGGCCGCCGACCCGCTGCTGTCCCAAGGACGCCCCACCACCGCCTCCTCGACCGAGAACGCCGGCACCCCGGCGTCGAACGCCACCGACGGCAACACCGGCACCCGCTGGTCGAGCGCCTTCGCCGACCCCCAGTGGATCCAGGTCGACCTCGGCGCCACCGCCACCGTCTCCCGGGTCAGCCTGACCTGGGAGGGCGCCTACGCGCGGGCGTACCAGGTGCAGACCTCGACCGACGGCGCCACCTGGACCACCGTGTTCAGCACGACAAGCGGTGACGGTGGCACCGACGACCTGACCGTCAGCGGCTCCGGCCGCTACGTGCGGGTGTACGGCACCGCGCGGGCCACCGCCTACGGCTACTCGCTCTGGGAGTTCCAGGTGTACGGCAGCACCGGCGCCGGCGGCGGCTGCGACACCGCGACGAACGCCGCCCAGGGGCGACCGGCCACCGCCTCGTCGACCGAGAACGCCGGCACCCCCGCCTCGGCGGCGGTCGACGGCAACCCGGGCACCCGCTGGGCCAGCGCCGCCGCCGACCCGCAGTGGCTCCAGGTCGACCTGGGCAGTGTCCGGACCATCTGCCGGGTGGTGCTGAGCTGGGAGGCCGCGTACGCGCGGGCGTACCAGGTGCAGACCTCGACCGACGGGACCACCTGGACCACCGTGTCCAGCACGACGAGCGGCGACGGCGGGACCGACGCGCTCACCGTCAACGGCTCCGGCCGCTACCTGCGGGTGTACGGCACCGCGCGGGCCACCGGCTACGGCTACTCACTGTGGGAGGTCGCCGTCAACACCACAGGCGGCGGCACCGTGCCCGGCGGTGGGTCGCTCGGGCCCAACGTCATCACGTTCGACCCGTCGATGTCGGCCGCCAGCATCCAGGCGCAGCTCGACACCGTCTTCCGCACCCAGGAGTCGAACCAGTTCGGCACCCAGCGGTACGCGCTGATGTTCAAGCCCGGCGACTACTCCGGCATCAACGCGCAGATCGGCTTCTACACCTCGATCATGGGACTCGGCCGGAACCCCGGTGACGTGCGCATCCACGGCGACGTCACGGTCGACGCCGGCTGGTTCAACGGCAACGCCACCCAGAACTTCTGGCGCTCGGCGTCGAACATGCAGGTCTTCCCGTCCGCCGGGTTCACCCGCTGGGCGGTGTCGCAGGCCGCGCCGTTCCGCCGGATGGACATCCAGGGCGACCTCAACCTGGCCCCGAACGGCTACGGCTGGGCCAGCGGCGGCTACATCGCCGACAGCCGGGTGACAGGCGTGGTCCAGCCGTACTCGCAGCAGCAGTGGTACACCCGGGACAGCAACGTGGGCGGCTACCTCAACGCGGTCTGGAACGTCACCAACTCCGGGGTGGTCGGCGCGCCCGCCACCAGCTTCCCGAACCCGCCGTACACCACGCTGGCGCAGACCCCGGTCAGCCGCGACGTGCCGTACCTCTACCTCGACGCGAGCGGCACCTACCAGGTCTTCGTGCCGTCCACCCGCACCAACGCCAGCGGGGCGTCCTGGCTGGGCGGGGCCACCCCGGGCACGTCGATCCCACTGAGCCAGTTCTACGTGGCGAAGCCCGGTGACTCGGCGGCCACCATCAACACCGCGCTGGCCCAGGGACTGAACCTGCTCTTCACGCCCGGCGTCTACGCCGTCGACCAGACCATCACGGTCAACCGGGCCGGCACGGTGGTGCTCGGCATCGGCTACCCGACGCTCGTGCCGCAGAACGGCGTCGTGCCGATGACTGTCGCCGACGTCGACGGGGTCCGGCTCGCCGGGATGCTGTTCGACGCCGGGGCGGTCAACTCGCCGGTGCTGTTGCAGGTCGGCCCGGCCGGCTCGACCGCGAGTCACGCCGCCAACCCGACCTCCGTGCAGGACGTCTTCTTCCGCATCGGCGGCGCGCACGCCGGGAAGGCCACCACCAGCCTGGTGGTCAACCAGGACGACACGCTCATCGACCACATCTGGGCCTGGCGGGGCGACCACGGCACCGGCATCGGCTGGACCGTGAACACCGCCGACACCGGCCTGATCGTCAACGGTGACCGGGTCACCGCGCTCGGGCTGTTCGTCGAGCACTACCAGAAGCACGAGGTGATCTGGAACGGCGAGAACGGGCGGACCATCTTCTTCCAGAACGAGCTGCCGTACGACCCGCCGAACGCGGCGGCGTGGATGAACGGCTCCCGGGTCGGCTACGCGGCGTTCAAGGTCGCCGACGCGGTCACCTCGTTCGAGGGCTGGGGGATGGGCAGCTACTGCTACTTCAACGTCGACCCGACCATCGCGGCCTACCACGGCTTCGAGGCGCCGACCCGGGCCGGCGTACGGTTCCACGACCTGCTCACCGTGTCGCTTGGCGGCAACGGCTCGATCACCCACGTCATCAACGACACCGGCGCCACCGCGCAGGGCACGAACACGGTGCCGGTAAACGTGGTGAGCTACCCCTGACCGAGGAGGGCGGGCCGGCGGCGGCCCGAAGGGGGGAGGGCCGCCGCCGGCCGCCCGGTCAGGAGGTGGGGAAGTTGTCCGGGGTACGGATCCGGTTGCGCATGTACGCGCCGGACTCGGTGAGCATCGACGTGCCGGAGAAGTTCCCCGCCGCGCAGGTGCCCGGCCGCAGCGCCGCGCTGCCCTCGGCCGCGTCCGAGAACGTCCAGTTGGCGTAGCTGATCTTCAACCGGTCGAGCAGGTCGAGCCAGGCGTTGCTGCTGGCCGTGTCGACCGCGCCGTCGCCGGTGTAGGTCACCGTGCCGAACTCGGTGACGAACAGCGGGAGCCGGGACGCGGCGCGCTGCACCTCGTCGCGGTAGTTGTCCTTGTGCGACGCGGCGTAGAAGTGGAACGTGTACATGATGTTCTCCGCGCGGACCGGGTTGTTGACGATCTCGTCGGAGTTGGCGCCGTCGGACACGCCGAGCGAGGACCAGCCCCGGGTGCCGACGATGACCACGGCGTCCGGGTCGTTGGCCCGGATCACCGGGATGACCTGTTCGGCGTAGTTGCGGATGGTCGACCAGCTCACCCCGTTGGGCTCGTTGGTGATCTCGTAAATCACGTTCTTCTTGGCGGCGTTGCGCGACGCCACGTTGGCGAAGAACGTCTTGGCCCGGTCCAGGTTGTACATCGGGTCGCCGGGGGTCAGCGTGTGGAAGTCGATGAGCGCGTACATGCCTCGGGCCTCGGCCTTGTCGACGAGCGTGTTCACCTGGTTGGTGAAGGCGGTCGGGTTGGTCTCGTAGCCCTTTTCCTGCACGTACATCGAGATGCGCAGCAGGTCGGCCTGCCAGTCGTCGGCAAGCGCGGTGAGCGAGGCGTCGGTGTAGCAGTTGGCGAACCACTGCAACCCGTGCGTGCTCATCCCGCGCAGTTGGATCGGCCGGCCGTACTGGTTGCAGAGGTTGACCCCGCAGACCCGCACCTGTCCGTTGATCGCCACCGGCGTGGTGCCGGTCGGCGGCGGGGGCGTGGTCGTCGGGGGAGTGCTTGTGGGCGGCGTGGTCGTCGGCGGCGTGGTGACGCCGCCGGTGCAGACCGCGCCGTTGAGCGTGAATGACGTCGGATTCGGGTTCGACCCGGTCCAGGAGCCGTTGAAGCCGATGCTGGTGCTGGCGCCGGTGCCGAGGGAACCGTTGTAGTCCACGTTGCGCGCGGTGACCGCGGAGCCACTCTGCTGCCACGTGGCCGACCAGCCCTGCACTACGCGCTGGCCACCGTCGGGGAAGGTGAAGCCGAGCGTCCAGTTGCTCACCGGGTCGCCGAGGTTCTTGACCGTCACGTTGGCGGTGAAGCCACCCTGCCAGGAGTTGGTGGTGTAGGTGACGGCGCAGCCGGTCGCCGCCATCGCGTTCGTCAGCGGCAGGACGGCCGTGGCCGCCAGGGCGAGCGCGCCGACGGCGCCGCCGACGAGCAGGTGCCGCCGGGACGGCCGGGGTATCGAGGACATGCGGGAAGGTCCCATCTGGTGGGTGGTGAACGGACGGTGCCCGTCGTGAACCTGCCCGGAAAGCCCGACGTGGCAGCCTGGGGAGCGCTCCCACGCCGAGGGTAGAGGCGGATGTCGATACATGCAACCGGCCCCCGGACGGATCAGCGCCGGGTGCGGCGCCCGCCGTAGAGCCGCAGCGCGTTGCAGACGTCGAACACCCCGGGCACGTCCCAGGCCAGCTCGGCGGCGACCCGGCGGGTCTCCGGATCCGCGACCAGGCCGGCGAGGATGACCACCCGGTTCTGCACGGTGACGGTGATCTGCTGCCGCCGGGTGGTCCAGTCGGCGCTCAGCCGCTGGGCGACCAGGGAGGTGAGCCGCACGTCCGCGCCGTCGGGCTCCGGCCCGTCGCCGGGGAACGGAAACTCGGGGTACGGCCAGGGCATCATCGCGGGAGGGCTCCTTCTTCTGCGGTCATCAGCGGCGGCCGGGCGTGGCGCCCGACGTCGGGGCGGGATCGTCGACGACGGCGAAGACGCCGTCGAGCCGCATGGTGTGCAACACGGTGAGCACGAACCGGGACGGCGAAACCAGGCACAGTTGCCGGCCGTCGCGCCGGCCGTCCTGGTGCGCCCGCACCAGCAGGCCGAGGCCGGCGGAGTCGATCACCTCGATCCCGGCGAGGTCGACGAGCATCCGGTCGTCGCGGACGATGCGATCGGCGAGCGCCCGGCGTACCTGCTCCGCGGAGTCGCCCTCCGGTGCGGCCCGCGGCCCGGCGACCTGTTCCAGGTCGTCGACGCCCAGGCCGTCGTCGGCGACGGCCGCGCGGGCGCTGCACCGGGGGCAGTGGTGCGGGCCGGAGGCGAAGGGCGAGCCGACCCAGTCGTGTTCGAAGACAAGCGTCCACACCACCTCGGCGTCCGGCAGCGTGGTGCCCGCGCCGGTGACGCTGTCGCCGCAGCCGTCGCAGATCAGCATCATCAGGTGTTCCGCCGGTACGACCGTCACACCTCCTCCTTTCGCCGGGCACCCGGGTCGGAAGGCGCCTGCCGGTCCGCCGTCGACCGTCCGGCGGCCAGCACCGCCAGGATGACCGCCACGGCGGCGAAGCCGGACTGTACGAGCAGCGGCAGCACCATCGAGCCGTCGGGGCGCCTGTCGACAAGCCCGGTCACGATCGCGCCGAGCAGCGCGGCGGCCACGCCGAGCGCAAGGGTCAACCAGACCGGGACGGCCTTGCGTCCGGGCACGGCGAGGCGGCCCACGCCGCCGATCACGAGGCCGACGACGAGTGCTCCGACGAGCGTGCTGGTGGTCACCACTCCTCCTCAGCGCGGCGCGGACTTGACCCGGGCCCGGCCGCGTGCGGCCGGGCGGGGCGTGTCGACGACGGGTACGGCCGCGCCCAGCCCACAGGTGGCGAGGATGCGCCGGATCCGGGGGTGCGGGTTGCAGAGGACGAGGGTTCCGTCACGGCGGGCCAACCGACGGTGGACGTCCAGCAGCAGCGCGATGGCGGCGGCGTCCAGATGGCGGCACCCGGCCAGGTCGATCGTCACCTCCCGGGGCCGCAGCGCGAGGACCCGGTCCAGCACGTGCGCGACCTCGGGAAGTCCGGCCAGGTCCAGCTCGTCGGTGATCTCCACCCGCACGTGCGGCACGGCGGACTCCGGCGGGGAGGACGGCAGGGAGACGGTCATCGGGTCGCTTTCGTGACGGGGTTCGGGTGTCGTTCCCACTCTGGTCAGCGATCTTGGAGGTCACCGGACGGTTGGATGACGGTTCGGTGACAAAAGTCGTGAACGGCCGGCGCGATTGGGCGACCCGTGGTCGGCCGGTCATGATGCCCCTATGACGGCCGTACTGGTGATCGAGGACGACGACCGCATCCGACTCGCGTTGCAGCTCGCCCTGGAGGAGGAGGGCTACTCCGCCGAGGGGGCGGCCACCGCGGAGGAGGGGTTACGCCGGCAGCGGGAGACCCCGGCCGACTACGTGCTCGTCGACCTGATGCTGCCGGGGATCGACGGCTTCGACTGCATCCGCCAGTTGCGTCGCGACGACGACGTGCCGGTCGTCGTGATCAGCGCACGCGACGACACCCACGACATCGTCGCCGCGCTGGAGGCCGGCGCCGACGACTACGTGGTCAAGCCGGTCGCGATCAAGGAACTGTCGGCCCGGTTGCGCGCCCTGCGCCGACGGGCCCGGACCGTGGCCGGACCGGCGCCGGCCCAGTTCTTCGGTGACCTGGAGATCAGCCCGGAGGCCGGCGAGGTCCGCCGTTCGGGCCGGCCGGTGCCGGTGACCCGGACCGAGTTCCGGCTGCTCTGCGAGCTGGCCGAGCACGCCGGCCGGGTGCTCTCCCGCCAGCAGTTGCTCAGCCGTGTCTGGGGCTACGAGACCGGCGACGAGCGGCTGGTCGACGTGCACGTCGGCCGCCTGCGGCAGAAGATCGAGCCGGATCCGGCCAACCCCCGCCACCTGGTCACCCTGCGGGGCCTCGGCTACAAGCTGCAGCGATGATCCGACCCGGACTGCGGGCCAGGGTCACCGCGGCGTTCGCCGTCGGCGCCCTGCTGCTGGCCGCGCTGATGGCCCTCTTCTCGTACGACCTGACCCGGCGCTCGCTGCTCGACGAGCGCGAGCGCGCCGCGGTCCGGGCGGCGTACTACGACGCGGCGGTGGTGCGTTCCGGCCTGGACACCGGCGCCCCGGACGTGGTGGCGGTGCTGCGCTCGCTCGACACCGGCAGCGCCCGGCGCCCGCTGCTGCACCTGCGCACCGGCTGGTACGCCCGCACCGCCGACGTGGGGGCCGGCTCGGTGCCGGTGGAGCTGCAACGGGTGGTCGCCGGCGGGCGGCCCGCCGTGCAGCGGATCCGCCTGGACGGCCAGCCGACGCTGCTTGTCGGCGT
The DNA here is from genome assembly GCF_056150385.1 of Micromonospora marincola. Taxonomy (NCBI): domain Bacteria; kingdom Bacillati; phylum Actinomycetota; class Actinomycetes; order Micromonosporales; family Micromonosporaceae; genus Micromonospora; species Micromonospora marincola. Next base: position 96,849 of record NZ_JAXCFT010000012.1, read on the forward strand.
GCCGCTCCAGGGCGAGCTGGGCTACTACGAGCTGACCTCGCTGCGTGAGGTGGAGGACACGTTCCAGGTGGTCGGGCTGGCGCTGACCGCGGTCGCCATCATGATCGCCGGAGCCGGCGCGGCACTCGGCTGGTACGCCACCCGCAACAGCCTCCGGCCGCTCACCGCCGTCGCCGACGCCGCCGAGCGGATCGCGGCCGGCGACTTCGCCACCCGGCTCGATCCGACCACCGACCCGGATCTCACCCGGCTGTCCACCTCGTTCAACGCGATGGTCGACAATCTGGTGCAGCGGATCGACCGGGACCGGCGGTTCGCCGCCGACGTGAGCCACGAGCTGCGCTCACCGCTCCAGACCCTCGCCGCGGCGGCAAGCGTGTTGACCCGCCGCAAGGAGCACCAGGACGAACGCACCGCCACCGCGGCCGGCCTGGTCGCCGACGAGGTGGCCCGGTTCCAGCGGCTTGTCGACGACCTGATCCAACTCGCCCGCACCGAGCAGCCCGCGCATCGGCAGACCGTCGACGTGGCCGAGCTGGCGCGCGCCGCCTGCCGGGAGCGGTCGCTGCCGGAGAGCCTGGTCACGGTCGCCGACGGCGTCCCGGACCAGTGGTGGGTCGACCGCCGCCGGTTCGCCCAGGTGCTGCTGAACCTGCTGGAGAACGCCGAGCGTTACGGCGGCGGTCCGGTTGCCGTCCGCCTCGACGGGGCGGACGGCGTGGGCGTTCTTGAGGTCGACGACGACGGGCCGGGCGTACCGCCGACGGACCGGGAGGCGATCTTCGACCGGTTCGTCCGGGGCCGGGCCGCGCACGCCCGGGCCGGCACCGACGGCACCGGCCTCGGGCTCGCCCTGGTGGCCCAGCACGCCGCGGCGCACGGCGGGACGGCCGCCGTGCTGGACCGGGCCCGGGGCGCCCGGTTCCGGGTCGAACTGCCGGGGGCGGTCCGATGATCGGGTGGCGGGGTCCGGGTCGGGCGGCCGTGGGCGGCTCGTGGGCCGTTCGGCGGGGTTCGGACCGGGCTGCCCGGCGGCGGCGGATGATCCCCACACTGCTGGCGGTCGTGCTGCTCGCCGGCTGCGGCGTGCCGGTGGACGACGAGCCCCGGTTGGTGCGGGAGCCGCCCGGCCGGTTCCCGACGCCTGCGGGCACGGCGACCGCCGACCGGGACGGGCGGGTCGACGAGCCGTTCTGCTTCGTACTCGACGACGGGCTGGCGGTGGTCAACCGCCGGGCGGACGGCCTGCCGGGGGTGGACGCCCACCTCCAGCACCTGCTGGCCGGGCCGGACCGCGCGGAGCGCCGGGAAGGGCTGGCCACCGCGTTGCCGGGCACGGTGGCGGTGGCCGGGGCCACCTTGACCGGCACCGTCGCCACGGTCGAGGTGCGCCAGGCCGGCGAGGAGACCGGGCGCAACGACGAGGTGCTCGCGTTCGGGCAGATCGTGTGCAGCCTCACCCAGCGGCCGGACGTGGACAGCGTCGCGTTCCGCCGGGACGGGCAGCCGTTGGAGGTGCCGCGCGCCGACGGCAGTGTCTCGGCGCTGCCGCTCACCGCCGCCGATTACCGTCCACTCCTGCCTCGCTAGGTTTAAGTCCGAAATGAGGAGAAATCTCCATCGTCTGTTCGGTTGATTTGCCGGTGACCTTTGGTCTAGTGTGACTGGCACGACCGGTGTGGGAGACCACCCGTTCTTCTAGGACAGGAAGGGCAGCATGACCACGATGACCATGGCACCGTCCGTCACCGAGGTGCACCGCGCGCCGCAGACCGGTGAGGAGAGCCGCGCCAGCGAACTGATCGCGGCGCTGGCCGAGCTGCCGGCGGATCACCCGCGCCGGGCCGCCCTGCGTAACCAGGTCATCGAGGCGTGGCTGCCGCTGGCCAACCACCTGGCCGCCCGCTACAGCGGTCGCGGCGAGCCGGCCGGTGACCTCGCGCAGACGGCGGCGCTCGGTCTGATCAAGGCGGTGGACCGGTTCGACGCCTCCCGTGGCGTCGACTTCGCCGGCTTCGCGATCCCCACCATCCTCGGCGAGATCAAGCGGCACTTCCGCGACCGCACCTGGAACATCCGGGTGCCGCGTCGCCTCCAGGAGCTGCGGCTGCGCATCTCCGAGGCGAACAGCTCGCTGACCCAGACCCTCAACCGGGCGCCGACCGTCGCCGACATCGCCGCGCACCTCGGCGTCACCGAGGAAGAGGTGCTGGAGGGCCTGGAGGGCGCCCGCGCCTACAACGCGGTCTCCCTCTCGACCCCGATCGGCGACGGCGAGAGCGCCACCGAGCTGGGCGACACCCTCGGCGTCGAGGACAACGAGTACGAGCTGGCCGACCTGCGCGCCTCGCTCGGCCCGGCGCTTGCCACGCTCGACGAGCGGGAGCAGAAGATCCTCACGCTCCGCTTCTACGGCAACCTCACCCAGAGCGAGATCGCCGCCCGGGTCGGTGTCTCCCAGATGCACGTGTCCCGGCTGCTCGCCCGCGCGCTGACCAAGCTGCGGGGCCAGCTCACCCCCTCCTGACGAGAGGTAAGGCGGGGCCCCCGGTTAACGCCTGCGGTATAGGCGGGGCCCCTTCCTAACACTCCTGCCCGCGACGGCGCGGCCGGACGCCGATGCGTCCGGCCGCGCCGTCGGTCAGTCACCAGGCGGCGGGCGGTGGCGGCGGCACCACGGGTGGACGGTCGTCGCAGGTGATCGTGTTCGGCAACAGCCACGGCGCGAGCCAACCGCCGTCGTTCCCGCCGAGATCGGTCAGGGCGAACTCCGACCCGGCCGGCGTGAAGTGGAACGAGCCACAGTTGTTCACCCCGACCGCGCCCACGTGGCGCGCGTCGACGTCGGCGAAGCTCGCCCCGCCGGCGGTCCGGGCGCTCACCACCGAGGTGCCCGTGCCGTCGACCCGGATGTCGCGGAACGCCACGTTGTCGATCCGTACGCTGTCCTTCACCGGCCAGTCGCTGACCAGCATGATCGCGTTGTAGGTGCTGTCCAGATAGGCGTCGCCAGTGACCCGGATGTCGGCGTCGATGCTGCGGTCCAGCGCGTAGAACCAGATCGCGCCGAGGCCGATGTTCCAGTTCAGGTCATAGGTGCCGGCCCGTACCGTGGTGTTTCCGGTGATCCGCACCCGGCCGGTGAACGGTTCGGCGCCGAAGCGGGCGCCGACATGGATGGCGCTGCCCTCGCGTACCGGATCGGCGACCAGGTTGTGCGCGACGGTCAGGTCGGCGCCGCCGTAGAGCGCGATGCCGTTTGCGAGCACCGGCGACTGCACGGTGTTGTACGCGAACGTGTTCGCGGTGTTCGCCGTCCCCTCCGACCACATGGCCAGCGCGTCGTCGCCGCTGTTGCGGACCACCGAATTCGTGACCGACGAGTGCGTGACGCCGGTGTGGAAGTTGACGCCGTCGGCGATCTGGTCGGCGATGACGGTGTTCGTGACGCGCAGGCCGGTCATCGGCCCGTCGAACCACATGCCGACCTTGGTGTGGTGCAGGTAGAGCCCGTCGACGGTGCTGTGGTTGAGCGCCCCGCCCACGCCGTTCACCTGGTCGGTGTCGATCCGCTCACGGACGTCGCCCTCGATCGCGAAGCCGGAGAGGTGCACGTTCCGGCTGCCACCGTCGGCGGCGTCACGGCCGTAGAAGCCGACGCCCGTGTGCCGGGAGCCGTCGGGCGTCGGCGTGTCGAGGGCGACCTCGCGTCCCTTCACCACCGTGTACCAACTGCCGGCGCCGGTGATGGTCACGTCGTCCACCACGATGTGCCGGTTGACCTGGTAGGTGCCCGGCGGCAGGTACACCGGGCGGCCCACCCGCCGGGCGTACGCGACGGCCCGGTCGAACGCCCCGGCGGACTCCCGCCGGCCGGTCGGGTCGGCGCCGAAGGCCAGCACGTTCACCGCGCGGGGGAGCACCCGGGGCGGGGCGACCAGGTGCGCGTCGAGCAGGTCGATCACGGTCCAGGCGGCGGACGTGCCGGTGGGCGCGGTCAGCCGGACCACCTCGCCGGCCCGATGGGTACGGCCGAGCAGCAGCCGCTGTTCGTCGTAGAAGTGGTGCGGCCGGAACGGTTTGGTGATGACAGGCGTGGGGGTGGTGGCCGCCGGCACGCAGGCGCACTCGGTGATCCACCAGTCGGGGTGGAGCAGGTCGGCGCCCGGGTCGTTGGTGAACGGGTACTGGTTGTAGAGCCAGGCGTACTGCGAGGTGAGCGTCATGGTGCGCGCGGGCGTCCGCCCGACGGCGACCCGCAGCGGCGCGGTGATGCCGCCCCCGCCCGGCGCGTCCGGGATGCTGTAGCGCACGGTAAGCGCGTTCGTGGCCCGGGGCAGCGTGAACTCGACGTACTGGCCGGGGAGCAGGCGCACGGCGCGACGGCCGGACGCCTCGCCGGCAAGCGTGTACGCCGACCGGTCCGGGCCGATGACCGTGCCTGTGGTCCGGGCGTGCTCGGCCTCCTGCTCGACGTGGTCGACGGTGGCGCCGCGCCCGGCGACGAGCGCCGGGTCGAGGGCGGCCCGGGTCACCGCGGCCGGTGGACCGCCCGGGGCCGGCGACGCGCCGGCGGCACCTGACGGTACGGCCAGGGCGATCGCGGTGGCCGCGGCGGCGAGAATCTTCGGGACGGAGGGACGGCCCGCCGGGCCGGGAACGCTCCGCTGCATCGGAGCACCCACTTTCTCAGGGGAGGGACGGTGGCGGCCATGTTATTCCTTACTTCTGTCGCATTTCAAGCATGCAAATGCTCGGATCTTCCGGTGGGAGTGGGGGGAAACACGGCAGGACCGCTGTTCATTTCTTGCAAGAATCCGACGTAGGATTGACGTCGTGACGAAGCGCTTGACGGAGGTGGCTCGCAAGGCGGGCGTCAGCGAGGCGACCGTGAGCCGGGTGCTCAACGGCCGTGGCGGCGTGTCCGAGGCGACCCGGACGGCCGTGCTGACCGCGCTCGACGTGCTCGGCTACGAGCGCCCGACCAAGCTGCGGGGAGAACGCGCGCGGCTTGTCGGCCTGGTCCTGCCGGAGCTGCAGAACCCGATCTTCCCGGCGCTTGCCGAGGTGGTCACCGGCTCTCTCGCCCAGCGGGGCTTCACCCCCGCGCTCTGCGCCCGCACCATCGGCGGCGTGCCCGAGTCCGGCTACGTGGAGATGCTGCTGGACCACCAGGTCAGCGGCGTCATCTTCGCCGGCGGCTCGTACGCGCTCGCCGACGCCTCACACGAGCACTACCGGCGGCTGATCGACCGGGGCCTGCCGGTGGTGCTGGTGAACGCCGGCGTCGAGGACCTGAGCTTCCCCCGGGTGTCCACCGACGACGCGGTCGCGGTCGAGCAGGCGTACGGGCACCTGCGGTCGCTCGGGCACGAGATGATCGGCATGGTGCTCGGCCCGGAGGACCACGTGCCCTCCCGGCGCAAGCTGGACGCCATGGTCCACGTCGCCGAGTGGGGCGAGGACCGCAGTTACGTCGAGCGTTCCAGCTTCTCCATGGAGGGCGCCCGGGTCGCGGCGACCAAGCTTGTCGAACGCGGTGTGACAGGCATCGTCTGCGCCAGCGACGTGCTGGCGCTCGGCACCATCCGGGCGGCCCGCCGGCTCGGCCGCGCGGTGCCGGCCGACGTGTCGGTGGTGGGCTTCGACGACTCCGCGTTCATGACCTGCACCGACCCGCCGCTGACGACGGTGCGGCAGCCGATCGAGACGATGGGCCAGGCCGCGGTGGACCTGCTCGTCACCCAGATCGAGGGGGCCGGCGTGCTGCACGACGAGCTGCTCTTCGAGCCCGAGCTTGTGGTACGCGGCTCCACCGCCCCCGCCCCCCGCGCCTGACTCCTTCGCCGCCCCGGCATCCCGTTCCGCTCCTGCGCAGCCCGTCCGACACCACCCGAACGGCCGTCGACCGCACCCGCGGTCGGCGGCCGTTCGCGTGCCGGGAAACGCCTCGGTCGCGACCAGCCGTTGCAAAGTCGTGTTCTTTCGTCATCCGGTCGACACCTTGCTGTAAAGAGTCGGCATCGCTACATTGACTCCACTCACAGCGGTCCCGCACATCAGTGGAAGTCATCGATACATCAGTTCCCGAAGGGATGGACAGCATGTCCGTACCGCAGTACCGGAAGGTCGCGGCCGCGGCGCTCGCGGCCGGCCTCGGGCTCAGCCTCGCGGCCTGCTCCACGAAGAGCGACGACTCCGGCGACGCCGGCGGCAAGGTCACCATCACGGTCGACTGCCAGCCGGTCGGCGCGCAGAAGGAGCTGCTCAAGAACTGGAACGACGACGTCGCCGAGTTCCAGCGGCAGAACCCGACGATCGTGGTGAAGAGCGTCAGCGTCGGCGAGCAGTGCAACAACCCGCCGGACTTCACCGCCCGCCTCGCCGGCGGCACCGTCACCGACGTGTTCTACGGCTACATGACCGACCTCCAGCAGGTGCTGGACTCCGGTCAGGCCATGGACATCAACGAGTACGCCACCAAGGACACGATCCCCACCTGGGACAGCGTCGACCCGGCGCTCAAGGAGGTCTTCACCGACTCCGGCAAGCTCTACGGCGTACCGGTGAAGAACTACTCGATGGGCCTGATCTACAACAAGGCCCTGTTCCAGCGCGCCGGGCTCGACGTGAACAACCCGCCGAAGACGTGGCCCGAGGTGCGTGCCGCGGCCAAGAAGATCTCCGCGCTCGGCGGCGGCGTCGCCGGATACTCCGAGTACAGCGCCGGCAACACCGGCGGCTGGCACTTCACCTCGCTGCTCTACTCGCAGGGCGGCCAGGTGCTCACCGCCGACGGCAAGAAGGCCGACTTCAACAACGCCGCCGGCAAGCAGGTCCTGCAGAACCTCAAGGACATGCGGTACGGCGACAACAGCATGGGCAGCCGGCAACTGCTCCAGTGGGGTGACCTGCTCACGAACGCCGGCGCCGGCAAGGTCGGCATGTTCATCGGCGCGCCGGACGCCACCCAGGCGATCGTCAGCCAGTTCCAGGGCAAGTACCAGGACTGGGCGATGGGCCCGCTGCCCGGCCAGGACGGCCCGGCCAAGGCGACGCTCGGCGGCGGCGAGGGCTACTTCTTCAAGAAGGGCCTGAGCCCGGAGCAGGTCAAGGCCGGTCTGAAGTGGATCGCCTACCAGAAGCTCACCCCGGGCAAGGGCCAGTTCGACTACGTGCGGGCCAAGCCGCAGAACTACCCGGTGGGCCTGCCCCAGCCGCTGCTGTTCACCAACGGTAGCGACGCGCAGAAGCAGGAACTCGACCTGCGCAAGGCCAACGCCAACGTCGACACCACCAACTTCGCCGTCTTCGAGGCGAACCCGGTGCCGATCAAGGGTGAGCCGCGCAACGCCCAGGCCATCTACGCGGTACTTGACGCCGCGATGTCCGGGGTGCTGACGAACCCGAACGCGAACGTCGACGCGCTGCTCAAGACCGCCGAGGACAAGGTCAACCAGTTGCTGGCCGCCGAGAGCTGAACCGACCGGTGTGGGGGCCGGCGCGCCCGGCCCCCACACCCCGATCACCGCAGGAGTTGCCTTGGCGCTCACCACCGCCCCGGGTGTCACCCGCCGGTCGAGCCGTCCCGCGCCGCCGCCGCGACGTTCCGCCGCGCGCCGCGCCGGCCTCGGTCGGAAGGTACGCGACAACCTCACCGGGCACACGTTCCTCATCGGCGCGGTCGCCTGCTTCGCCGTCTTCTCCTGGTATCCGATGGTCCGCGGCGTGGTGATGAGCTTCCAGCGCACCCGGCGGGGTGAGACCACCTGGGTGGGCTGGGACAACTACGCCCGGATCATGGCCGACCCGAGCTTCTGGACCGCCTGGAAGAACACGTTCGTCTTCACCGGCCTGGCGCTCGTGCTCGGCTACGCGGTGCCGTTCTTCGTGGCGATCCTGCTCAACGAGCTGCGCCACGCCAAGGGCTACCTGCGGGTGCTCGTCTACCTGCCGGTGATGCTGCCACCGGCGTCCGCGCTGTTCCTGTTCAAGTTCTACGCGTACGACCCGAGCGAGGCGGGGCTGTTCAACGCCGTGCTCACCGCACTCCATCTGCCCACGTCGGAGTGGATGCAGTCGCCGACCATGACGATGCCGGCGATGGTGCTGGCGTCGACCTGGATGAACATGGGCGGCGCGGTGCTGATCTACCTGGCGGCGTTGCAGAACATCCCCGGCGAGCTGTACGAGGCGGCCGAGATCGACGGCGCCGGCGTGTGGCGGCGCATCGTGCACGTGACGATCCCGCAGACCCGGCTGATCCTGGCGCTGCTGGCGATGCTCCAGATCGTCGCCACCATGCAGCTCTTCATCGAGCCGCTGATCCTCGCCAACGGCGCCGGCACGCAGGACTCGGCGACCTCGGTGGCGTACCTGATCTATCAGCACGGGTTCTTCCAGAACGACCTCAACGGCGCCGCCGCGCTCGGCGTGATCATGCTGGTGGTGCTGGCCGGGTTCTCCGCCGTCTACGTGCGACTGACCGCGAGACAGGACTAGGACATGGCAGCCGACGCCACCACCCGTACCCTGATTTCCCCGGCCCAACTGCGGCGCGGTCGCGGCCGGGTCCTCTACTGGGCCGTGCTCGCCGTCGTCGTGGCGGTCTTCACGCTCGTCTTCCTCGGCCCGCTCTACTGGATGGTCACCGGCGCGCTGAAGTCGGGCCAGGAGATCGCCCAGACCCCGCCGTCGCTGTTCCCGCGCGACCCGCAGCCGCAGAACTACGTGGACGCCTGGACCAACCTCGACCTGGCGAAGCTGCTGTTCAACACGTTCTACTACGCCACCGGCGCGGTGCTGTTCCAGTTGGTGTTCGACACCGCGGCGGCGTACGCGTTGTCGAAGCTGCGCCCGGTGCTGGGCGGGCTGATCCTCGGCATGATGCTGGCGACGCTGATGATCCCGGCGATGGTGCTCATCGTCCCGCAGTACGTGACCGTGATCGACCTGCCGATCGTGCACGTCAACCTGCTCGACTCGCCGTTCGCGATCTGGCTGCCGCTGGTGGCGAACGCGTTCAACATCTTCCTGCTCAAGCGGTTCTTCGACTCGATCCCGGAGGATCTGATGTCGGCCGCCGTGATGGACGGCGCGTCGCCGCTGCGCACGCTCTGGTCGATCGTCCTGCCGATGTCCCGCCCGATCCTCGGCGTGGTCGCGATCTTCTCCGTGACGGCGGTCTGGAAGGACTTCCTCTGGCCGAAGCTGGTCATGCCCTCGCCGGAGACGCGCACGGTGAGCGTCGGCATCTACGCCTTCGCCGGCGGCACCCCGATGAACGTGGTGATCGCCGCCTCGGTGATCGCCGCGATCCCCACCGTCGTGCTGTTCCTGATCTTCCAACGGAACATCATGTCCGGCCTGACCACCGGCGGCCTCAAGGGCTGACCGGGCGCCTCCGCCCGCAGCCCGCCGCGAGTCCCGCCGCAGCAGAACCGATCCGCAGAAAGCAGGTGACCGTGTCCATGGTCGACAGCAGCCCGTGGTGGCGCTCAGCGGTGATCTACCAGGTCTATCCGCGTAGCTTCGCCGACGGCAACGGTGACGGGATCGGCGACGTCGCCGGCATCCGGTCCCGCCTGGACCACCTCGCGGCGCTCGGCGTCGACGCGATCTGGTTCAGCCCCTGGTATCCGTCGCCGATGGCCGACGCCGGCTACGACGTGTCCGACTACCGCGACATCGACCCGGTCTTCGGCACGCTCGGCGAGGTGGAGGCGCTCATCGACGAGGCGCACGCGGTGGGCATCCGGACCATCGTCGACGTGGTGCCCAACCACTGCTCGGACGCGCACCCGTGGTTCCGGGCGGCCCTCGCCGGCGGGCCGGGCGCGCCCGAGCGGGAGCTGTTCTGGTTCCGCGCCGGCCGGGGACCGGGCGGCGACCGGCCGCCGACGGACTGGACCGGTGAGTTCGGCGGCCCGACCTGGACGCGCACCACCGACCCGGACGGCACCCCCGGCGACTGGTACCTGCACCTGTTCGCCCCGCAGCAACCGGACTTCAACTGGGACCATCCCCGGGTACGCGCCGAGTTCGAGGACATCCTGCGGTTCTGGTTCGACCGCGGGGTGGACGGCATCCGGATCGACTCGGCCGGCCTGCTGGTCAAGGACGGCACGCTGCCGGAGGTCCACCCGGACCGGCCGCACCCGTTCCGTGACCTGGACGGGGTGCACGACGTCTACCGCGCCTGGCGGCGGATCGCCGACGAATACCCGGGCCAGCGGGCGCTCGTCGGCGAGGTGTGGCTGCCGGACCGGCAGCGGTTCGCCAACTACCTGCGCCCGGACGAGCTGCACACCGCGTTCAACTTCGACTTCCTCGGCTGCGCCTGGGACGCGACCGCGCTGCGGGAGAGCATCGACGGCACGCTCGCCGCGCACGCGCCGGTCGGCGCGCCGGCCACCTGGGTGCTGTCGAACCACGACGTCACCCGGCACGTCACCCGCTACGGCCGGGCCGACACCACGTTCAGCTTCGCGGCCAAGCGCGAGGGCATCCCCACCGACCTGGAGCTGGGCACCCGCCGGGCCCGGGCCGCCGCGCTGCTCTCCCTGGCGCTGCCCGGCGCCGCCTACGTCTACCAGGGCGAGGAGCTGGGGCTCTGGGAGGTCGAGGACATCCCGTACGAGCTGCGGCAGGACCCGATGTGGGAGCGGTCCGGGCGGGTCGACCCGGGCCGCGACGGCTGCCGGGTGCCGCTGCCCTGGCAGGGCGACACCCCGCCGTTCGGGTTCAGCCCGGACGGCGCGACAGTCGCGCCCTGGCTGCCGCAGCCGGCGGACTGGAAGGACCGCACGGTCCGCGCCCAGGCCGGCGACCCGCACTCGATGCTGGAGCTTTACCGGGCGGCGCTGGCGCTGCGCCGGGCCTCACCGGCGCTCGGGGACGGCGCGTTGACCTGGCTTGCCGCACCCGACCGGGTGTTGGCGTTCGCCCGCGAACCCGGCTTCACCTGCCTTGTCAACCTCGGCGACGAGGCCGTGCCGCTGCCCGCGTACGACCGGCTGCTGCTGGCGAGCGGGCCACTCGACGACGACCGGCTACCAGCGGACACCGCCGTCTGGTTGCGTACCCGATCGGCCTGACCGGCGGCGTGCCGGGGGCACCGTCCCGCCGCCGGCGCGCCGCGCCCGGGGAGAAAGGAGCAGCACCGCCGCAACGGGGGACCTGGCCACCGACGAAAGGGAGCACACCCCGCATGGCCGAGCACCGCACCACGCACCGCCACCGCAGGACCGGGCTGGCGGCCCTCGCCGCCGCCGCGCTCGCCGCCTCGACACTCACCGTCGTGGCGTTGACCTCCACCGCCACCCCGGCGCAGGCCGCCGGGCTGTCCCCGTTCGACATCGCCGGCCGCGGCGCCACCGTGCCGTTCCGGGAGCAGGAGGCGGAGCAGGCCGCCCACAACGGCACGAAGATCGGCCCCGACCGCCGGTACGGCACGCTGCCGTCGGAGGCATCCGGCCGGGAGGCGGTCACCCTCGACGCGGTCGGGGAGTACGTCGAGTTCACGCTCGCCGCCCCGGCGAACGCGGTGACCTTCCGCTACAGCCTGCCGGACAGCGCCGCCGGCACCGGCCGGGACGCCAGCATCGACCTGCGCGCGAACGGCTCGCTCGTCAAGGCCGTCCCGGTGACCTCCCGGTACGGCTGGTTCTACGGCGGCTACCCGTTCAACAACAACCCGGGCGACACCAACCCGCACCACTTCTACGACGAGACGCGGACCATGTTCGGCGCCACCTACCCGGCCGGCACGAAGATCCGGCTCCAGGTGTCGTCGACCGCGCAGTCGCCCACCTTCACCATCGACCTGGCCGACTTCGAGCTGGTCGGGTCGCCGATCGCCAAGCCGTCCGGCGCGCTCGACGTGGTCACCGACTTCGGCGCGGACCCGACCGGCGCCACCGACTCGACCGCGAAGTTCCAGGCCGCGGTGGACGCCGGGAAGGCGCAGGGGAAGACGGTGTGGATCCCGGCCGGCACGTTCACGCTCTGGGACCACGTGGTGGTCGACGGCGTGACGCTGCGCGGCGCCGGGCCGTGGTATTCGGTGCTCGGCGGCCGGCACCCGACCGACCGCAAGCGGGCCGCCGGCATCTACGGCAAGTACGTGCCGGGCGGCGGCTACTCCGGTGAGATCCGCTCGCACGAGGCGGGCGGGCCGAGCCGCAACGTCACGCTGCGGGACTTCGCCATCATCGGCGACATCCGGGAGCGGGTGGACGAGGACCAGGTGAACGCGCTCGGCGGCGCGATGACCGACTCGGTGGTGGACAACCTGTGGTTGCAGCACACCAAGGTCGGCGCGTGGATGGACGGGCCGATGGACAACTTCACCATCCGCAACAGCCGCATCCTCGACCAGACCGCCGACGGGGTGAACTTCCACTGGGGGGTCACCAACTCCACGGTCACCAACACGTTCGTCCGTAACACAGGCGACGACGGCCTGGCCATGTGGGCGCAGAGCGTGCCGAACGTGGGCAACTCGTTCACCCACAACACCATCGGCGTGACGATCCTGGCGAACCACCTGGTCACGTACGGCGGGCGCAACATCACCATCGCGGACAACGTGACCGCCGACTCGGTGACCAACGGCGGTGGCATCCACGTGGCGAACCGCTATCCCGGCGTCAACGGCCCGACGGCGGTGGCCGGCACCATCACGGTCGCCCGCAATACGCTGATCCGCAACGGCAACTCCGACTACAACTGGCAGTTCGGGGTGGGCGCAATCTGGTTCTCGGCGCTGAACGAGCCGATCCAGGGCGCGGCGATCAACGTCACCGACACCGACATCCTGGACAGCTCCTACGCGGCGCTGCACTGGATCGAGGGGCAGACCAGCGGGATCAGCCTCAGCAACGTCCGGATCGACGGCGCGGGCACGTACGCGCTCCAGGTGCAGGCGCCCAGCCAGGTCAGCTTCACGAACGTGCGGGCCACGAACATCGCCCAGGCCAACCCGATGCACAACTGCGTGGGCAGCGGCTTCCAGATCACCCAGGGCAGCGGCAACTCCGGCTGGTACACGGCCACCCCGTACTGCGGTCCGTGGCCGCAGCCGCAGTGGGGCAACGGCCCGTCCAGCCCGCCGCCGACAAGCGTGCCCCCGACCACCGCGCCCCCGACCACGACCCCGCCGACCACCGCGCCGCCGACCACCCCGCCGCCGGCCGGCGGGAACCTGGCCCTGGGCCGGCCGGCGACCGCCACGAGCGTCAACCAGGTGTACGCCGCGGGCAACGCGGTCGACGGCAACGCGGCCAGCTACTGGGAGAGCGCCAACAACGCGTTCCCGCAGTCGGTGACCGTCGACCTCGGCGCGTCGCGCACCGTCGACCGGGTGGTGCTGAAGCTCCCGGCCGGCTGGGAACGCCGCACCGAGACGCTGTCCGTGCTCGGCTCCACCGACGGCTCCTCGTTCACCACGCTCGCCGCGTCGGCGGGCCGCGTGTTCGACCCGGCCGCCGGCAACAGCGTCTCGATCGCGCTGCCGTCCGGCACCCGCCGGTTCGTCCGGGTCACCGTCACCGGCAACACCGGCTGGCCGGCGGCCCAGCTCTCCGAACTGGAGGTGTACGGCGGCGGCACGACCACCGCGCCGCCCACCACCACCCCGCCGCCGACCACCCCGCCGCCGACCACCCCGCCGCCGACCACCGCGCCGCCGACCACCGCGCCGGCGACCGGGAACCTGGCCGCCGGCCGGCCGGTCGCGGAGACCAGCCACGCCGACGTGTACGGCGCCGGCAACACCGTCGACGGCAACGCCAACACCTACTGGGAGAGCGCCAACAACGCCTTCCCGCAGTCGGTGACAGTCGACCTGGGCAGCGCCCGGCCGGTGGCCCGGGTGGTGCTCAAGCTGCCGCCGTCGGCGGCCTGGCAGACCCGTACCCAGACGGTGTCCGTGCTCGGCTCCACCGACGGCTCGTCGTTCGCCACGCTCAAGTCGGCGGCCGGCTACACGTTCGACCCGGCGTCCGGCAACAGCGTGTCGATCGCGGTGCCCTCCGGGGACCGCCGCTTCGTGCGGCTGACCTTCACCGGCAACACCGGCTGGCCGGCCGGCCAGCTCTCCGAGTTCGAGGTCTACGCCTCCTGACCCGGCGCGGGGGGGGGGGGGCGGGGGGGGGGCGCCGCCCCCCCCCACCCCCCCCACCCCCCCCCCCCCCCCCC